>CAKZKA010000152.1 GCA_937120965.1 uncultured Chloroflexota bacterium | reverse complement strand
AAGCTGGAGAGGCCCGCCCCTTCGGGCTGAGCCTCAGGGCGAAGCCTGAGCCTGTCGAAGGGGGCCGGGGGTGAGGACCAACCAGCGCATCCCGACGCCATCACGCCCGTCGGTGTCCGTATGTTCTTCCAACCTTAAAGGGGAGTGGGCTGGGGGAGCGAGGTCCGCATGCGCTCGACGCCGCCGCATTGTCTACAAGTGCAGCAAAAGCAGGTTTCCCCGCGCCCCGGGTCGCGGAGAGGATCCGGGCGGGTGCAGCCCGCCGGGGAAAAACCCCGGGTTCATCAGCCGCGCCCGGGCGTGGTATGATGGGCGCATCGCATTACGACGAGGCTTGCATGGCCGCCATTCAGACCTACCAGGACGCGCTCGACTATATCTATGGCTTCATTGACCCGGCGCGTAAGGCGGCCGATAGCCCCGAGGCCGCGGCGCTGAACCTGGAGCGAATGCGCCGGTTGCTGGCCGCGGCCGGTGACCCCCAGCAGGCGCTGCGAACTGTGGTGGTGGCGGGCACTAAGGGCAAGGGGAGTACCGCGGCGATGATCGAGGCGATGGCTCGCGCCGCGGGAATGCGCGTCGGCCTGTTTACCTCGCCGCACCTCAACTCCTACCGCGAGCGCATCCAGGTTAACCGAACGCTGATCGATCAGGCCGGGTTGATCGCCCTTGTCAATCAGACCCGCCCGGTGCTGGACGCTTTCGACCCCGCGCCCGCCGGCCGGCCGAGTACCTTTGATGTCGGCTTGCTTCTGGCGCTGCGCTACTTCGCGGCCTGTCAGGTCGATCTGGCGGTGATGGAGATCGGCCTGGGCGGACGGTTCGATAGTGTCAATGTGCTCACGCCGCTGGTATCGGTGATCAGTTCGATCAGCTACGACCATATGGCGATCCTCGGGCGCACCCTTGCCGAGATCGCCTGGAACAAGGCTGGCATTCTCAAGCCGGGTGTGCCCGCCGTGACCGCGCCCCACCTGCCTGAGGCCGCGGCTGTGGTGGCAGAAGAGGCGCAGCGTGTGGGGACCGACCTGTACATTGCCGAACCGCGCGGTCTCGTCTGCGTGTATGGCGCCGGCCCCCGGCTGCGTTCCTACCCCGTGCCGCCGCTGACGGCGCTACGCGGCGCCTTTCAGGTCGAAAATGCCCGGCTGGCGCTGGGGGCGGCTATGCTGTTGCGCGAGCGCGGGCTGGAGTTGCCTGATGCGGCCCTGGCCGAGGGCCTGGGCAGCGTGCGCTGGCCCGGGCGCTTTGAGCTGGCGCCAGGGACGCCGCCGGTGCTGATTGACGGCGCGCACAATGGCGATTCGGCCCGGAAACTCGTCGCCGCCATTCAGGCCGAGGTGCCCCACGACCGGCTCATCCTGGTGCTGGGCACCTCCCGCGACAAAGACATCGGCGCCATCGCTGCCGCTCTGGCGCCCCCCGCCGCCGCGGTGGTGATCACCCGCTCGCACCACAACCGGGCGATGGATATTGACCGCATCGCCGCCGAAGTGCGCGCCCACCTGCGCGGCCCGCTGCGGATCGCCGCCGATCTGCCTACGGCCCTCGCGGTGGCCCGCCAGTTCGCCGGCCCGCGCGACCTGATCTGTGTCACCGGCTCGCTCTTTGTGGCCGCTGAGGCGCGTGAGGCCCTTGGCCTGGCAGTGACGGATTGATGGCCCCCCCGATGGAGGCGTAGCATCGTTTCCAACCGGGTTCCCCGGCGGTGAAAACTATGGTATCATTGAATAGAGTGAACATTTGTTCTGAAGTTCAACCGAGGGTTTAAAAGGTGGGCGGCAGCGCCGCGCCGCTACGTGGTTCACCTGGCGTTGGGCGGCGCAGCCGCATAGGCGGCTGAGATGGGCGCGGGGAAACCGGGGTTCCCCACTTTAGATTTTGGATTGCCACGCTGGGCAGCACAACGCCTGAAACCGCTTCAGGCAATGCGGCATCATCAACGGTAATTGGTATAACCGGTGCGGAGCACAGAGGTGAGCACCATGAAGCGCTTGCTGCCAGTGATGCTGGGGCTGATCCTCGCGGCGGTGCTGGTGCTGATCTCGGAGCAGGAGCCAGGCCGGCGCTTTGCGCCAGCGGGGGCGGTAGCCGGGTTCGGCCACTCTGGTCGGGCTGCTGACGAGCCGCTCAACCCGGCGGTGGCGGCGCCGTTGCCTACGCTCATCGCTGTTGCGCCGCAGGGTTTCACCTCTGCCCCGCCAGGCGAGCGCCCCTATGTGCCCATCCTGATGTACCACTACGTGCGCTATGTGGACCGCGCCGCCGATCCGCTGGGCTTCAGTCTCTCGGTGACCCCCGAGCAGCTTGACGCGCAGCTCGGCTGGCTCAAGGCTGCGGGCTACGAAACGGTGCGGATGGACGCGCTGGCTGCGTGTATGCGCGGTGAAGGCCCCTGCCCCCTCCGCGCCGTGGCGCTTACCTTTGATGATGGCTACGCCGACGCCTTCACCACGGCGCTGCCGATCTTGCAGCGCCACGGCCTGGTGGCCACCTTCTACATTGTGAGCGGTTTTGTCGGGCAGCCGGGCTACATGGGCTGGCCGGAGATCCGCGCCCTCCGCGATGCGGGGATGGAGATCGGGGCGCACAGTATGACCCACCCCGACCTCACCGGGCTGGGCCTGGAAGAACTTCGCGCTCAGGTCGGGCAGTCGGGCGCGGCGATTTCCGCCGAAGTGGGCCAGCCCGTGCTCAGCTTCTGCTATCCGGGCGGGCGCTTCAGCGACACGGTGGTGGCGGTGACGCGCGAAGCTGGCTACACGTCGGCAACGACGACCATTCAGGATGGCCCGCAGAGTGACCCGTTCACCCTCCCGCGACTGCGCATCTCCGGTGACCTGACCCTCGAAGGGTTGCAGTGGATGGTCACGTCACGGCTGCCGTAGGGAGGCTTTGCGCTCGCCGTTCTGGTAGGGTGCAAACTGGCGCGCCAGTTCGCGCGGGATGCGCCCGAGGATGTGGGTGCCCGTGTTATCGTACTCCTCGCGCTCCACTACGCCGCGCCGGTGCCAGAGCGACACCAGATCGTTGCGCTGGTAGGGAATGCGCACGTCGAGTCTGACCATCGCCTCGCCCAGGGCCGTCTCAATCCGCGCCCGCAGCGCATCGAGACCCCAGCCCTTCAGCGCCGACACGGCCACAAAATCGCTCGGTAGCCCCATGTCCGATACCAGACTGGCCACATCGGCGGCCTGCAGGCCCTCCATCACGTCAACCTTGTTGAGCACGGTCAGCATGGGGCGATCGGCCACCCCCAGTTCGCGCAGCGTCGCCTCGACGGTCTGGGCGTGCTCCTGGGCATTGGGGTGCGTCAGATCCACCACGTGCAGCAGCAGATCGGCCTCGTTGATCTCCTCAAGCGTAGCGCGGAAGGCGGCGACGAGCTGGGTGGGCAGTTTTTGAATGAAGCCGACCGTATCGGTGAGCAGGATCTCCTGCCCGCCCGGCAGCGTGATCTGGCGGGTCGTCGGGTCGAGGGTGGCAAAGAGCTGGTTGGCAGTGTACACATCGGCGCCGGCGAGGGCATTGAGCAGGGTGCTCTTCCCGGCGTTGGTGTAACCCACAAGGGCTACCACCGGGATGCCGCTCTGTCGCCGCCGCTTGCGGTACAGTTCGCGGTGACGATGGACATCGGCCAACTGGTCCTTCAGCCAGGCGATCCGCCGGTCGATCAGGCGGCGGTCAATTTCCAGCTGTGTCTCACCGGGGCCGCGGAGGCCGACCACACCGCCTGCCGAGGTGCCGCCGCTGGTGCCCGCCTGGCGCTCCAGGTGCGTCCACTGGCGACGCAGGCGCGGGAGCAGGTACTGGTACTGCGCCAGCTCGACCTGCAGGCGACCCTCGTGGGTCTGAGCGTGCTGGGCGAAAATATCGAGGATGAGGGCCGTCCGGTCGAGCACGCCTACCTGGAGTTCCGCTTCGAGGTTGCGGGTCTGGGCAGGGCTAAGCTCATCGTCGAAGATTACCAGGCCAGCGCCGAGTTGCTCGCGCAGCGCCGCAACCTCTTTGACCTTGCCGGGGCCGATGAAGAACTTTGGATAGGGCTGATCGAGTCGCTGGTAGATCTGGCCGACCACCTCGAGGCCGGTGGTTTCGGCCAGCATGGCGAGTTCACGCAGCGAGTCCTCGGCGCTCCAGGGGCTGTGGAAACTGGCCACCTCGGCGCCAACCAGCAGGGCGCGAATGCGGGGCGCTGCAGTTGAGTACAGGCGCTTGCCGTCCTGAGTACGCAGATCTTCGATGGCTGCCTCCTCTGGTCAGGCGAGGCGCGCATCGCCGCCATGGTGGGTGCAGCGGCGCGCCCGCAACAAGGGGGCGTCAGCAAGTGACGCTCTCCCTCACATAGTCGTGTCATTCCGGTGTTGCGCGGTGTAGCCGCGGACAACTACTGTGATTATAACGCGTACAACGCCGCGACACAAGCCGCCGATGCGACAGTCTGGCTGGTCAGTGTGCCCCGCGGCTGCGCGGCGCCTGATGCGCCTCCTCCGCTTCGGCGCGCCATGCCCCGTGGGGCGCTGGAACGCGCGCCACGACCAGCGTGCCCGCGTCGGGACAGCTCTGCACGCGCAGGTCGCCCCCGAGCGCGGTCAGGCGCTCCCCCATCACCCGCAGGCCCAGGCGTTCCCCCGGGCCCGCGGGCGGGGCGAGATGGGCGGGGTCGAATCCTGGCCCCCAGTCGCGCACCTCCAGCCGCACCGCGTCGCCGACCCGCGTGAGCGTTACGGCGGCCCGACGCTGACCGGCGTGCTTTGCCGTGTTCGTCAGCGCCTCGTGGGCCACCCGGAAGAGCGCCAGTTCCACCGGCGGCGGCAGCCGCTCGGCGCCGAGCTCCTCCTCCAGCGCGATGGCCCAGCCCTCCTGCTCCAGCGTCTCGGCCAGCAGGCGCAGGGCGCCCGCCAGCCCCAGGCTCTCCAGGGCGGTTGGGCGCAGCCCCTCGATCAACCGGCGCGTCTCGCCCACTGCCCGTCGCGCCATCCCGAGCAGGCGGCGCAGGGTAGCCCGGCGCCGCGGCCCGCCGAAGCGCTGGTCGCGGTCCAGGGCTTGCAGGTGGTGGTAGAGGCTGAGCACCACCTGCCCGACCCCATCGTGCACCTCGGCGGCGAAATGCCGACACAGCTCCTCATTCGCCCAGGGTTGCGCGGCGAGGAACTCGCCGCTCGCGAAGGCGGCCAGGCTTTCGAGCATGGCGTGTTCTCCGGCGCCGAAGTGACGCGGTCGGCGGTCGAGCACGCAGAGCGTTCCTGCTGGATGGGCCGCGCCGTGGCGGAGCGGCCAGAGGACGAGAAAGCCCATACTCAAGGGCGGCTGGGCGAGAGGGCTGGCACGGAATCGGGGATGGCGGGCAAGGTCGGCGACGACGAGGGGATGGGCGCTGTCGGATGCGGCGATGCAGGCCGCCAGAGCGCGGTTCGCCGCCGCGGGCGCGAGCGCCAGGGAAGGGCAGCGCCACTGCCCGTGGGTCTCGGGCAGGACCAGGAAGGCCAGCGGGGCGCGCAGGAGGTGCGCGGTGAGTTGAGCGAACCGGTCAGGGCGCGAGGCGGCGACGGGGAGCGGGTTGGTCGGGAGCGTGACGGGAGGGGCCGGTTCGCCGAGCGGAGATAAGAAATGTGCCATGAGGATGAGCCACCAGAAGCAGGGCGCTGCCTCCGGCGGGCAGCGCAAAGCGGTGCCATGGAATGCGACAGAGAGTAGTATAGTTTCGTGGCGTACCCGAACGTTACCACGCCGCGGCAGAGTTACCGTGTTCGCTTCTCTGCGCGGGCCAGCGCATCGTTCAAACGGCGGCGGGCGCGCAACACCGCCACAGGGGAGAGGGCGGGGGCAAGCCAGGCGGCCAGGTCGGCAAGAGCGGCGGTGCGACCGGCCTGGATGTGGCGACGTTGGGCCAGCAGCGCCGGCAACTCGCTCAGCGCTTCAAAGCGGCCCTGCAGGATCGCCGGTTGCCGCCGCAGCAGGCCATAGGCCAGGGCCAGCAGGTCGTAGCGGAGAATGGCCGGCCAGCAGGCGCGCAGCAGCGGCCCCGGCAGGCAGCGGACGATGACCCGCAGCCGGTTGCGGGCCAGCAGGCGTTGTTTGAAGGGGCTACCCTCGATACTGCTGGCCGAGTAGACGTGCCGCGCCCGCGCCCGCGGGGCCAGGACGCACTCCCAGCCGCGCAGGCGAGCGCGCCAGGCCAGGTCGGCATCTTCCAGGTAGTTGAAGAAGGCCGGCTCAAAGCTGCCCACATCGGCGATCAAGTCGCGGCGGAGCAGGGCCAGCCCGCCGCTGGCCCCGAAGACAGGCTGGGGAAGGGGCGGCAGCCCGGTCACCGGCACGCCCTGCAGATAATCGGTTGCCACACCATCGCGCTGGAAGCGAATGCCGGCTGACGCCACCGTATCGGGTTGCCGGCTGAAGGTCAGCACCCCCGCCGCGGCGCCCGCAGCCGGCGCATCGCGCAGGGCCTCCCAGAGCGCGGCGACGCAGCCCGGCTCGGCCAGGGCATCGTCGTTGATCAGCAGCAGCAGGGCGCCCCGCGCCGCGGCGATACCTGCGGCCGTGCCTCCAGCAAAGCCACGGTTCTCCGCCAGTTCGAGCACACGCACATCGGGGGCATAACGGCGCGCCCAGACCGCGGCGCCGTCGCGGGAACGGTTGTCCACCAGGACAATCTCGTCATCGGGGTGCAGTTGCGCCCGCAGCGCGCTCAGACAGGCGGGGAGGTAGCGCAGGCCGTTCCAGGTGGGGATGATCGCCGAGATCGGAGGTCTATAGCCTTGCCGGGGGGCCAGATGCATGTCAGCGGTCCATGCGGCTGCGCCGCACAACGCCTGGGAGGGCGGCGCCCTCCCAGACCCTCTCGCGCCAGGGGCGGGAACCGGGCGCCTTCCCCCAGCGGGGGAGGCTGGGAGGGGGCGGAACGCCTCAATCCTCCCGGTGCGGGGGGCGCGCCACCCCGACGGGCAGGGGCATGGAGCAACCCGATTTCCCCACACCCCGGCGGCGGTCGGGGTCGCCTGGCGCCCCGAAGCAGGCCCATCGGGCAGGGGTATGAACGGAAGATGCCGGGAAGGCGAAGCCGTCCCGGCATACTTTCTCCCCGGATGGTGGGCCGCCCGGGATTCGAACCCAGAACCTGTCGGTTATGAGCCGATTGCTCTGCCGTTGAGCTAGCGGCCCGCCTATCGCCCGTATTATACCATTCTGATGGGGATCCGGGGCAACCCGGTTTCCCCAGATGTTCACGTTAGACGGTCATGCGCATGGCGCACAACGCCGCGATGAACATAGGGCGTCTTCGGGAGGGCCGCCCCCTCCC
>CAKZKA010000151.1 GCA_937120965.1 uncultured Chloroflexota bacterium | reverse complement strand
TTTCCTGGGAGGGCTGCGCCCTCCCACACCCTCCCCGCTGGCGGGTTGTTTCCTGGGAGGGCTGCGCCCTCCCAAACTCTCCCCGCTGGCGGGTTGTTTCCTGGGAGGGCTGCGCCCTCCCAAACCCTCCCCACCGGCAGGGGGATGGGGAAACCCGGTTTCCCTGTATTTTCACCTCAGGAGATCGGATGGTACAGCTATCATCAGATCATCTGGCCGAGATCAGCGCCCTGGCGACCCGCTACGGCGCGCCGGCCCGCGTCGAGGCCCATCTGCGTGACACCGTGTTCGACCCCTTGACCCGCACTGACCGCATCGGCGAGGTCTGCATGGTCATCCGGCGACCTTCTGGCCGCCTGCTAACAATGCGCAAGGAGATCTATCCACCCGGCATATTCCGTCTGCCCACCGGCGGCATTGCGCCGAATGAGTCCATCCACGCGGCTTTGCTACGCGAAGTTGCCGAAGAGACGAGCCTGCGCGTAACGATCAACCGCTTTCTCGCCACCATCGCCTACTCCTTCGCCAGTGCAGCCACCGGTGAGCCGGTCTTCTACACCTTTGCCTTTCTGCTCGATGAACAGGGCGGCACGCTGGCCGTACAGGACCCGCACGAACGGGTTGAAGCCTTCCACGAGATCGCCCCCGACGAATTGCCGGCCATTGCGGCCCGGCTCGAACACCTGGCGCCGCATCACGATCGGGCGATTGGAGGCAACTGGCGCGCCTGGGGCGCCTTCCGCGCCGTGACGCACCGGGTGGTGGCCGAGGCCCTGGCACAGGGATGAGCCGCAGGGCCAACGAACCCCGTCCTGGGCTCGGGCAACGTCCTGCGGCGGTGGGGTGTGGGGCGACCTGGCCGCCCCACGAGATGTTTCCGGGTCGTTCTGGCGGCTTCGTCGCCAGAACGACCCGGAACACCGGGGTTTGGGACTTGCCCCAACGAGGTTGCATAGCCCTGTGAACCCCGCCACCCCGCCGACCGCCCTTGACACAGCGCGACAGGTCTGCTATCCTATCAGTGACGCGGCGTGGAGCAGTGGCAGCTCGTCGGGCTCATAACCCGAAGGTCGTAGGTTCAATCCTACCGCCGCTACCAGCACGTCGAGGCGCCAGGGATTCCTGGCGCCTCTACTATTTCTCAGTGGGGCTCGTTATCCAGTTCGCTCAGCAGCTCTTCGGGGTGCTGGCGGATTTCCAGGCTGCGTTGCTCGATTTCGCGGCGCAGCTCGCGCCGGAGCTTGGCAGCCGCCCAGCGCCGACGCTGCTCCGGCGTCTCGATCGGCACCTGGCGCACCTTGCAGGGCCGGCCGTGTTCGTCCACTGCAACCATTGTGAAGTAGCACGTCAAGACGTGACGCTGGGTGCGGCTGGTGATATTCTCGGCTACCACGCGGATGCCCACCTCCATTGAGGTGTTCCCGGTATAGTTGATCGAAGCCAGAAACGTCACCAGTTCCCCCACATGGATGCGCTCGTGGAACACCACCTGATCCACCGAGACGGTCACAACATACGTTCCCGAAAATCGTGAGGCGCAGGCATAGGCCACCTGGTCGAGCAGGCGCAAGATGTGCCCGCCATGCACATTTCCGGCGAAATTCGCCGTGTCCGGTGTCATCAACACCGTCATCGTGAGCGTGCGATACTGCGATGGTTCCTCAATGTGCACCGTCATAGCACACCTCTCGCATCGTTGATACCGCCACTGCCGCGGGGCGCTTCGCGTGCCCGTGGTGCTCAGTATACCCGGGCTAGATACTGTGCAATGGTTTGTGTGGCGCCCACGTGAGGGGGCCAGGCCGAAGCATTCGCGTGCGCGGCCCTTGCCCCCGCGCGTTTAAAGGCGGACAGAACATCCGGGCTAACGTGGCTTATACCGCATTGGAACGCCCCCGCGCATGGCTCTGGTCTCCCCTCTCCAGCTTCGCTGGAGAGGGGGAGGGGGTGAGGACCAAGCAGCGCATCCAAACGCCATACCGCCCGTCGGCGCTCATACGTTCTGTCCGCCCCTGACCCCCCCTGCGGCGGGGGGGCGCGAATGCTTCGGCCCTACGGTTGGCGCCGGGCGTCCCCCCTGGCGCCGACCGAACCCGCCGTGCATGCGGGAACGCCCCGGGGCGGCGCGGGGGCGACCCCGGGGCGCGCAGCGTGGTATACTATTCCGGTAATGGCGATCGGCCTGAGGGTGCACCCATGACTGTGAGCCGCGATCCAGAGATCGCATCGGATACGCTGATCCTGTGCGCGCCTGATGACGCGCCCGCGATGCGTGCCGTGGCCCGGCGCTTGAAAGCCGATGGGGTTGCCGTTACACTGGCAGTGGATCTGCCGCCGGAACGGCGCGACTCGCCGCGCGCCCTGCGCGCCGTGTTCTCCGCCGCTGAGGCTGTGGTGGTCTGCCTCTCGCATCGCGCCTGGCCCGAAGGCCGCCCCGTTGCCTCGCTGGCAAAGCTACTCGACGCGCTGGAGATCACCCCGGCGCCCCGGCGCCGCCTCTTTGCGCTCAAGCTCTCGGCAATCGAATTACCCCCGTCCCTGCGCGAGGCGCATGTGCTGGAGCTGTTCAGCGCCAGCGACTACGAGCGCCTCTTACAAACGCTCAGCGCCGGCGTCAAACAGACAACTCCGGCGCCGGTACCAACGGCCCCACGCAGTGTCACTACAAGTCCTGCGCTGGCACTGCGTGGGGCCTTCGAGTCACCTGCCCTTGATCGTCAGGGCCAGATCTTTCGCTTTGGCCGGGGAGTGGCCCGCGCAGTGTTTATGCCCGACCAGGGACACGCCCTGCTCGTTTCGGGGGGCGGGCCGGCCCTGGTGAGCCTGGAGCAGGGCATCCCTCTCTGGGCCATTGATTGCCCGACCCATTGCGCCGCGCTCGGGCCCGGCGGTCGCTTGCTGGCGCTGAGCATGGATTCGCGGGTTTTGCTGTGGGATCTTGCCCGCGGTGAACTCCTGGGCGCCTGTAACGGCCACGATGACCGTGTGACCGCCATCGCCTTCGCTCCCGATGGCCAGACCCTGGCTTCAACCAGCCTCGACGGGACTATGCGGCTCTGGCGCTGCGCGGGGCACGGTCACCCTGTGGCGCTGGCGCTGCTCCGCGATGGCGACGATCCGCTTCTGAGCGTAGCCTTCAGCCCCGAGGGAACGCTGATCGCTACCGGTGGCACCGACCGCACCGTTCGCGTCTGGCGCACGTTTGATCGCGCACAGGTACGCGCCCTCGAGGGGCACGGCGGCGCCGTTGAGGCTCTGGCCTTCAGCCCCGATGGGGCGCTGCTGGCTGCGGGTTCGCGTGGTCGTGTGGCCCATGTGTGGAGCACCCGCGCCTGGCAAGCGCTGCACGTCCTGGAGGGTCACGCGGGCGCCGTCGAGAGCCTGGCCTTCAGCCCCGATGGCGCGGTGCTGGCCACCGGCGCAGCCGATCACGAGGTTCGCCTGTGGCGCGCGCGCGACGGAACCCGGCTGCACGTACTGCAGGGGCATAGCGGGCCAATCGTCGGCGTGGCCTTTGGCCCGGACGGCGCGACGCTGGCTACGGTTGCCGAAGATGGGCGCCTGATGACCTGGCGCGTTGCCGACGGCGCCCGGGTGACGAACCTGCGCGCTCTCGGCGCGCGCGCGACGGCACTGGCCGTCGGTCCCTCCGGGGAACGGCTGGCAGTCGGCGCCAGTGACGGCTCGCTGGCGGTCTACCACCTGGAAGGGAGTGGTGTCCCTCGCACGCGTCTCAGCGACCATCAGGGGGCCATCAGCGGGTTGGTCTTCAGTGGGCCGCAGCGCCTGCTCACTGTTGCCAGCGATCGGCGCATCCGCAGTTGCCGGCTTGACACGGGCGATAGCAGCACGCTGTTCCAGACAAACGCCGGCCACACGCTGGCGGCATTCGCGCCCGGAGGGCGGTTACTGGCCCTGAGCGATGGTCAGGAGACTGTGCAACTCTGGCGCGTGGACCTGCCCCTGACGCACCCGGGAGGCCACTTCTGGCGCGTGCTCCGCGGCCTGAGAGCGCGACCGCGCCAGGTAGCCTTTGGCGAAGGCGTGATGGCTATCGTCGCAGAAGACAGTTATGTCTACCTGTGGCGCCTGGCCGACCTGGAGCGGGAGAGCGACCAGGTCGCGTTGAGGTTGCCCACGGGGGCCGGGCCGCCTCGTAGCCTGAGCCTGAGCGACGATGGAACGATGATGGGTATCGGCGATGAGAAGGGGATCGTACGCATCCTGCGCGCCAGTGATGGAACCCCGCTCTGGACCCTGGCCGGCGATGCCGGCGCGCTGGTGTGTCTCGCCTTCGGCCCTGACGGGCGGAGCCTGGCTGCCGGTAACGAGCACGGCGCCATCTGCATCTGGCGGCTTGCGCCCGACACCAGGCAACGCTCCGAAGCGCGAGCGGTCATCACGGGCCACGCTGGCGCTGTCACCCATCTGGCCTACGCCAGCGGCGGGCGGGCGCTGGTGAGCGCCTCGTCGGACGGCACCGTGCGCGTGTGGCGCGTGTGATGATGCATTCCTGGGAGGGCTGCCCCCCCCCAAACCGTACGTGTTCACACTTCTCCTGGGTGCGCGGGCATCTTGCCCGCATCCAGGCCATTGCAGGCAGGCTGCCCACGCATCCGGGGTGACGCCTTATACCATTTTAGATTTTGGATTGTGGATTGCCACGCTGGGCAGCATAACGCCTGAAACCGCTTCAAGCAATGCGGTATCATCAACGGTAATTGGTATTACCCCACATGTGAACACGTACCCCAAACCTTCCCCGCCGAGTTTAAGGGCGGACAGAACATCCGCGCTAACGTGGCGTGTACCGCATTGGAACGCCCCGGCGCACGGCTCTGGTCTCCTCGCTTCGACAGGCTCAGCGCAGGCGCTCCAGCGAAGCTGGAGAGGCCCGCCCCTTCGGGCTGAGCCTCAGGGCGAAGCCTGAGCCTGT
This sequence comes from uncultured Chloroflexota bacterium, assembly GCA_937120965.1. Lineage (GTDB taxonomy): Bacteria > Chloroflexota > Chloroflexia > Chloroflexales > Chloroflexaceae > JACAEO01. The sequence goes on along the minus strand of CAKZKA010000151.1, from coordinate 2,364 downwards.
CGAAGGGGGCCGGGGGTGAGGACCAACCAGCGCATCCCAACGTCATAACGCCTGTCGGCGCCCATAGGTTCTATCGGCCCCTGAACCCGGTCGAGAGGGGCATGGGAAAACCCGGGCTATCCCGGGTTCATACCAAAAGCCGAGCGTATGGTAACGGCGCAGCGCGGCTTTGCGGCTATACTTAGTGATGAAGAAGTAAAGACGGCTATGGCGAGGCCAGGGGCCTCGCCAGGGCAGGCAAGCAATGCTTGAGCCTGGTACGATACTTCAAGGTCGCTATCAGATTGTCGCGCCTATTGGCAAAGGCGGTATGGGCTCCGTCTACCGGGCGCGCGATCTGCGGCTGCGCACCGACGTGGCGCTCAAAGAGACCCTGTTTTCCGATCCGGCTTATCGCCGCGCTTTCCAACAAGAGGCGCAAATCCTGGCTCGCCTGCGGCACCAGGCCCTGCCGCGAGTGCTCGACCATTTTAGCGAGGGCCAGGGCCAGTTCCTGGTGATGGAGTACATCCCTGGCGAAGATCTGGGTAACCAACTTGCCCGGCTCGGGTCGCGTTTCGCTACCCCGCAGGCTATGCCAACCATCCTGCGCTGGGCCGACCAGCTCCTCGATGCGTTGCAGTACCTGCACACGCGGCCGGTGCCAGTCTACCATCGCGACATCAAGCCCAAAAACTTGAAGCTTACGGCGACCTACGAGGTTATTTTGCTCGACTTCGGGCTGGCGCGTGGCGGCGTAACGGTTTCGTTCGATCTGAATGACACGACCGCCTCAGAAGCCCAGGCGCGCAAGATCTACGGCTTTACCCCACCCTACGCCCCGGTCGAGCAGATGCGCGATGGCGAGCCCGATGCCCGCAGCGACCTCTACGCCCTGGCGGCGACGATGTACCATCTGCTGACGGCAACCATGCCCGTTGACGCGATGTCACGCCTGGCCAGACTGGCCAACGGCCAGCCCGACCCGCTCCGCCCGATCCGCGAGCTGGCTCCACATGTTCCCGAGGGTATCGCCGAACTGTTGCAGCAGGCCCTGAGTGTGACAATTGACGATCGTCCCAGGACGGCCAGAGAGATGCGCGAAGCGTTGCAACGGTTGCGCGGCGGCTCTCCTCCCACCCGCGCCAGCGCGGGCAGCCAGCCTGTCGACCGGCCGGCCCCCGCCGCGGCAGGTGGAGCGGGTTCCGCGCCAGCACCGGCTTCGGAGCCGCAACCGCCAGTTGAGGGGTTGAGCACCAGCGCGACCAGCTACCCCGGGGCGATCACACCCAACGTGGCCGGGCCAGGCGCCGAGGTAACGGCCCGGCCCGTCGGTACCCTGTTGCGTATGCTTACCACGGGCAGCCCCATCCGCTCGCTCGACTTTAGCCCCAGCGGCACGCTGCTGGCCGCCGGCTACGATGACCACACCGCCGGTCTGTGGCGCCTGACCAATTTTACCCACCTGGCAACCCTCAAAGGGCACACCAGCGGTATCCGCTGTCTGCGCTTCGCCCCAACCGGCGGCATCCTCGCCACAGCCAGCGACGACGAGACGGTACGGCTCTGGCAGGTGGCAGATAGCACCTTCCTGCGCCTGATACGGGTGCCGGGTTGCCCGATCGAGAGTATCGCGTTCAGCCCTGACGGACGCCTCCTGGCCGTGGGCGGCTGGGGCAGCGCCATCACCCTCTGCGAGGTGGAGAAGGATCGCCTCAGTATCATCAACAGCCTGTCGGCTCCCTTCGTCCACAGCCTGGCCTTCAGCCCCGACAATCGTTTGATCGCTGCCGGGGCCTATGACGGCTCGGTGTACCTCTGGCAGCCCGAAGATGGACGCCTGGTAGGCACGCTGAGTGGATCAGCTACCTTTATCAATAGCATCGCCTTCAGCCCCGATGGAACCTGGCTCGTCGCCAGCAGCGGCAACCATGCCCGCGTCTGGCGCCTGGACGACCAGAAGCCAATCGAGACCCTGGCCGGGCACCAGGGGCCCGTCCACGCGATTGCCTTCAGCCCCGATGGGCGCTTCCTGGCCACCGCCAGCGAGGACCGGCTGATTCGTCTGTGGCGCACCGGCGACTGGACTGCGCTGCCCACCTCGCTGGAGCATCGCGCGGGTGTGGCGAGCCTCGGCTACAGTCCCGGCGGGTCGCTCATCGCCAGCGGCGCCCGCGATGGGCGCATCTATCTCTGGAAGATTTCGGAAACGTAGTTAGACCAGTTCTGGTTGATGGAATCGCATGGCGGGTTGTTTCCTGGGAGGGCTGCGCCCTCCCCAACCCTCCCCGCTGGCGCGTTGTTTCCTGGGAGGGCTGCGCCCTCCCCAACCCTCCCCGCTGGCGCGTTGTTTCCTGGGAGGGCTGCGCCCTCCCCAACCCTCCC
>CAKZKA010000150.1 GCA_937120965.1 uncultured Chloroflexota bacterium | reverse complement strand
GGCGATGGCGTAGAGACGGCCCGGCGGGCCGTCTCTACGGCGGCCCCGGGGACGCCGCCCCCGCCCCACGACCGCACGGCGGCCACGGGGAAACGGGCGCGACCACGCCGCGACCCGCCACCGCCCCACGACCGCACGGCGGCCACGGGGGAACCGGCCCGGCCCCGGGTCGCCGGGGCGCCCCCACGACAGGCCGTGACGACGCCACGGACATCGCGCCGCGGGCCAATGACGCCCCGCAGGGCGATGATGCGCCGCGGGGCGATGATGCGCCGCGGGGCGATGGCGTAGACGGCCCGGCGGGCCGTCTCTACGGCGGCCCCGGGGACGCCGCACAACCGCCCGGGGAAACGGACCCGGCCCCGGGGAAACGGTTGCGACCACGCCGCGAACCGCCACGGGGTGCCGCCTTGTTTGCAACGTGTTCCGATGTGGTATGATACTAAAAAGTCGTAGCGAACCCCACCCCCCAAGCAAAAATCTGCAACCCAACATCCAAAATCCCAACGATCCGCTGGACTGGCGGCGGCTGCTGCGCTACCTGCGGCCCTACCGCGGGCATATGGCCCTGGCGATCGCCATGCTCGCCGGATCGAGCGCCATCGGCCTGACCTTTCCACTCGTCATCGTCCGCCTGCTCGACGCCGTGCTCCAGCAGCAGAACCTGGCGCTGCTCAATGGCCTGGCTCTGGCCCTGCTGGGCATGTTCCTGCTACAGGCCCTGCTGACCTTCGGCCAGGGCTACACGCTGAACGTCATCGGCGAGCGGATCGTGCTCGACCTGCGCGTCGCGCTCTACCGCCACCTGCAGGCGCTCTCGCTCGACTTCTTCGCCAGCCGGCGCACCGGCGAGATCCTCTCGCGCCTCTCCAGCGATGTAACCCAGGTGCGCGCCGTGCTGACCAACAACATCACCCAGCTCCTCTCCAGCCTGATCGCCCTGGTCGGCTCGGTCATCATCGTCTTTCTGCTCAACCCGCGCCTGGTCGGCTTTGTGCTCGTCCTGGCCCTCGGCGTCGTCGTGGTGGCCGCCAGCTTCGGGCGCATGCTCCAGCGGCTCAGCACGCGCGCCCAGGACGAGCTGGCCAGCGCGACGGTGGCGGTCGAGGAGGGGTTGCAGGGCATCCGCGTGGTCAAGAGCTTCGCCCGCGAGGATTACGAGGTTGCGCGCTACGAGGCGGCGATGCAGCGCACCCTCGGCGCGAGCCTGCGCCTGGCGCTGCTGCGCTCGGCCTTCGGCGGGCTGATGGCCTTCCTTGGCTTCAGCGGCATCGCAGCCATCCTCTGGTTCAGCGGGCGCGAGGTGCTCGCCGGGCGCCTGGCCTTCTCGACGATCAGCGGCTTCCTGATCTACGCCATAAGCATCGGCGCCGCGCTGGGCCAGCTCTCGGGCCTGTACGGCCAGTTCCGCGAGGCCCTGGGGGCCGTGCGGCGCGTCTTCGAGATCCTCGACACCCGCCCGACGGTGACCGATGCCCCCGACGCGCGCGACCTGCCCGTCGTCGCCGGGGCGATCAGCTTTGAGAACGTCTCGTTCGCCTACGAGCCGGGGCGCGAGGTGCTGCGCCAGGTCACGCTGGCGGTGCGCCCCGGCGAGATCGTCGCCCTGGTCGGGCCGAGCGGCGCCGGCAAGAGCACGCTCTTCAACCTCATCCCCCGCTTCTACGACCCGACCAGCGGCACGGTGGCGATCGACGGGGTGGACGTGCGCGCGGTGACCCAGCGCAGCCTGCGCGCCCAGATCGGCCTGGTGCCGCAGGAGACCATGCTCTTCGGCGGCACGATCCGCGAGAACATCGCCTACGGGCGGCTCGACGCCGACGAGGCGGCCATCATCGCGGCGGCCCGGGCGGCCAACGCCCACGAGTTCATCATGGCCACCCCCCACGGCTATGATACGATCGTGGGTGAGCGGGGCATCAAGCTCAGCGGCGGCCAGCGCCAGCGCATCGCCATCGCCCGCGCTATGCTGAAGGACCCGCGCATCCTTCTGCTCGACGAAGCCACCAGCTCGCTCGACAGCGAATCCGAGGCCCTGGTGCAGGAGGCGCTCGAACGGCTGATGCGCGGACGCACCGCGGTGATCATCGCCCACCGGCTCAGCACGGTGGCCATCGCCCACCGCATCGTCGTGCTCGACCGCGGACGCATCATCGAGCAGGGCAGCCACGCCGAGCTGCTGGCGCGCCAGGGCATGTACGCGCGGCTCTACGCCCTCCAGTTCCGCGAGCTTGACAACGGCAACGAACAGCGCGGAGAGGAGGCAAGTGTGGAGCGTGTGTGACCGTGTGATACCATTCTGGATTGCGGATTGCCACGCTGGGCAGCACAACCCCTGAAACCGCGTCGGGCCATGCGGTACATCAACGGTAATTGGTATGACCCGTTGAACCCCGGGGAGGTCGCCATGATCACCATTCTGCACGACATCTCGCTGCCGGTGGGCACAGACATGCCGGTGTACGCGGGCGACCCGCCGATCAGCCTGGAGCCGCAGCTCACCCTCGCCGCCGACGGGGTGAACGTCACCACCATTCGTCACGCCAGCACCCACTTCGGCACCCATGTGGACGTGCCACGGCACGTGCTCGCCGGCGGCGCCAGCCTCGACGAGGTGCCGCTGGAGCGCTTTTGTGGCCGGGCGCGAGTGATCCACATCCGCGACCGCCAGGCGATCACCGCGGAGGAGCTGGCCGGCTACACCATTGACCCCGGCGACCTGGTGCTCTTCCACACCCGCAACAGCGAGGAGCGCCTGCTGGAGCGCCCGGCGTTTGTTAAAGATTATGTCTATCTGACGCCCGCAGCCGCCAGCGAGCTGGTGCGGCGCCAGGCGGGCCTGGTCGGCATTGACTACCTGTCGGTGGACCCGCCCGACGACCGGGCGCTGCCTGCCCATCACATCCTGCTCGGCGCGGGCGTGCTGATCCTGGAGGGAGCGGCACTGGCCGGCGTCGCGCCGGGGACATACCAGCTCATCTGCCTGCCGCTACGCATCCGCGGCGGCGACGGCGCGCCGGCGCGCGCCGTGCTGGCCCGGATGTAGGGTGGCAGGGGCCTCCCCACCTTCGTGCCTTCGTGGTCAATACTGAGCTCAGAGGAGGAACGGTCCAATGGAGCGCTACCAGATCGGCCTCGCCACCCTCGAGCTTGTGCGGGGCGACATTGTAACGCAGGACGTAGACGCCATCGTCAACGCGGCCAACGAAGGGCTGGCCGAGGGCGGCGGGGTCTGCGGGGCGATCTTCCGCGCCGCCGGCAGCCAGGAGCTTGCGGCCGCCTGTCGACCGCTGGCCCCCTGTCCAACCGGCGAAGCGCGCATCACCCCCGGCTTCCGGCTACGAGCGCGCCACATCATCCACGCCGTCGGCCCGGTCTACCGCCGCGACGACCCGGACGGCTCGGCGCGCCTGCTGGCCTCCGCCTACAGCAGCAGCCTGGCCCTGGCCACCCAGCACGGGCTGACCAGCGTCGCCTTCCCGAGCATCAGCACCGGCATCTTCGGCTACCCGGTGGAAGAAGCCGCCCGCGTGGCCCTCACCGCCGTGCGCAACGCCCTCGCGGCGGGCGGCAGCGTCACCCTGGCGCGCTTCGTGCTCTGGGACGAGGGCAGCCTCACCGCCTACCGCGACGCCGCGCGGGCGCTCGGCCTCGCGCCCGCGTAGGGGGCGAGGGCCTCAACGAAGCCCGCCTCTACGCTAAGGCGCCACCCCGGGTGCGCGGGCGTCCCGCCCGCAATGGCCTGGATGCAGGCAAGATGGCTGCGCACCCGAAGCCATACCACGCGGCAGCGAACTCGATGGCGTTCCGCAGACCTCTCTGGCGGCTCGCGCCCGGTCAGGCCGCACCAGGCGCCAGCGCGGCGCGCCTGAGACCAATCACCGCTGATGATCCGCATTGCCTGACGCGGTTTCAGGCGTTGTGCTGCCCAACGGGGCACTCCACGATCCAGAATCCAAAACCCAGCATGGTATAAGACCACGCGCCGGCAGCCGCGCGCGGGCAAGTAGCGCGCGCCGGGCCGGATCTATCCGACAAGGAGTTGGAGGTGGAACAACGAGAGATGGTGGCGCTCATCCGGAGCGCCGTGCCGGAGCCGGGCGGTGTGTGGGCCGACCTGGGCGCCGGGACGGGCAATTTCACCTGGGCCCTGGCTGAGCTGCTGGGGCCAGCGGCGACGATCTACGCCCTCGACCGCGACGCCCGGGCGATTGTCGCCCAGCAGGCGCGCCTGCGCAGCGACCCGCCAGCGGCGCGCATCCTGCCACGCCAGGCCGATGTGCTGCGCCCGCTTGAGTTGCCGCTGCTCGATGGGATCATCTGCGCGAATCTACTGCACTTCGTGCGCGACCAGGTCGGGCTGCTGCGCCGGCTGCACGGACACCTCCGGCCCGGCGGGCGGATGCTCGTGGTGGAGTACGAGCAGGCTCTGCCCATCCCCTGGGTGCCGCACCCGCTGCCATTCACCCGTTTCGCGGCCCTGGCGCACGAAGCGGGCTTCGAGGCCCCGGCTCAGGTAGGCACCCGCCGCTCGCCCTCGTCGGGGCGGGTGATGTACGCCGCCGTTGCCCGGCGCCGTCCAGCGCCAGAATGAACATAACTATTCCTGGGAGGGCTACGCCCTCCCAAACCCTCCCCGCAGGGAGGGGTGCGGTTCGACAGGCTCACCGCAGGTGGGGAAACCCGGTTTCCCCGTATGTTCATCAGGTATCGGAGGTGGATAATCGTATATTCACCGGTCACGTCCAACTCGTCTGCGGCCAATACGTCGCCAACTCCCGTAGGTACTCCTGCATACTCAGCTCATCCATAAACGGCGCCTGCAAG
>CAKZKA010000149.1 GCA_937120965.1 uncultured Chloroflexota bacterium | reverse complement strand
CCCACAGGCAGGGGTGCGGTTCGACAGGCTCACCGCAGGTGGGGAAACCCGGTTTCCCCGTATGTTCACCTCAGCCATCCATACGGCTGCGCCGCACAACACCAGAATGAAAATATTTGTTCTTGGGAGGGCTACGCCCTCCCAAACCCTCCCGGTGGGGAGGGCTTGCCGCTCCCACAGGCAGGGGTGCGGTTCGACAGGCTCACCACAGGTGGGGAAACCCGGTTTCCCCGTATTTTCACCTCAGAAGGCTCGGGAGACCGATCTCCCGGTACAGCGCCAGATGGCGCTCAACCATCAACTCGACACCATACTCCTCCTCAGCCACGGCACGGCACCGTTCGCGCAGGTCATTGCCGCTGGCGATGGCGGCCAGGGCCTCGCTAACAACCGCGGCGAGGCCGGCAGCGTCGGGTGTGGCAGCCAGCCAGCCCGTCTGCCCCGGCCGCACCAGGTCGGGCAGGCCGCCCACGGGCAGGGCCGCCGTAGGGGTGCCGCAGGCCAGGGCTTCCTGGACGGTCAGAGGCAGGTTGTCCTGCGGGGCGGGGTGGATGAGCAGGTCGGCGGCGCTGAAGATTGTCGCCTGGCGTTCTGCGGCGCGCACAAAGCCCAGAGGGACGACGCGTAGCCCGAGCGCTTCCAGGGGCGGGCGCCCGGCGCCCATGGTCAGCACGGTCAGGCCGCGTGGCAGGGCGGCGCCGAGGGCTGGCAGCAGATCGGCGCCCTTACGCCGATCATTCAGATCGGGCATGGCCAGCAACGCCACAGGGCCGTCGGCAGGCAGCCCCAGAGCGCGGCGCGCGGCAGCGCGGGGCAGTGGTCGCCAGTAGTCCAGCGGCAGGCCATTGGGGATGCGCTCAACCCGTCGCCCGGCCCACAGACCGCGCCGGGCCTGGGTGGCCATCCAGTGTGAGGGCGCGACGGCCGTCAGGCGTGGCACAGCGGCCACCAGGGCGCGCCGCTCCTCCCAGGCTGGCCCTACCAGGCGCGGTGGCAGGGCAGGATAAGACCGGGCAGTGGGGCAGGCAGTGTTGCAACCGGTCACGAATCGCTCACAAGTGTAACTGTAGACGCAGCGGCCCGTCAACGGCCACATGTCGTGCAGGGTCCAGACCACGGGCGTATACTCTCCGGCCACGGCCGCCAGGCGTGGCGACCAGCCTGCGCCGGCGCCGCCGTGCAGGTTGTGTAGATGCACCACATCGGGGCGCAGGCGCAGTAAGGCCCGTCTCAGGGCCGTCTCGGCGGCAGGGCGGGCCAGGCGGTCGAGGATCGCCCGCGCTTCCAGTGGCGCCACCCGGCGCGCCGTTCGCCGCAGGAGGACCCCCCCTGCGCCGAGGTACTCCGTTTGCCAGGGGTGGGGCTGCCCGTCGGGAAAAGCCACCAGCCGCGTCACCTGCGCCCCGGCGGCTACCAGCCCTGCCGCGAGCCGGCTCGCCGCCACGGCCGCTCCGCCGCGGGTTTCCCAATCTGAGAGCATCACAATATGCATTATTGCACGCGGGATGATGCCATTCTGGATGGCAGAGTGTGAGTGATGTGAACATCGGGGAAACCGGGTTGCCCCGTGCCCCTGCCCGGCGGGGTGGCGCGCCCGCCAAACTCTCCCGCACACGGCCTGCTGTCACTTCAGGCCCAGGCGGGCGCGGGCCAGACGGCGCAGGCGCCGCAAGCGCCAGGCGAGCTTCGCCCGCAGGTCAGGGTCAAACAACAGGCGCTGGGTGCGCGCATCCGAGCGTTCGTCGGGCGCGAGGGCGGGCGGATGGCGCAGCGGGAAGACCAGTTCACCAGCCGGCAGATTGGCGACAGGGCTATCGGGGTTGGAGGTGTGGGTCGAGTCTGGCCCAAAGCCGATATTCTGCACCAGATTAACCGCGGGGAGGGCAGTTAACCCGTGATGGCGCCAGCAACTGTACGTCCAGCGATAAGCCCATGAGTCGATCCGCCGGGCGTACACGGCGTCGAAAATGCCCCGCCAATGGCTCGCGGCGCGCCGGTTGCGAAATATGTCCAGGAGCCAGGGTGTTTCGCGCAGACGCGGCCAGTCGGCCATAGCGCCATCGTAGAGGCGCCAGGCGCGTCGCCAGGTCGCCCAGCCTGAGCAGTGGGGGTAGCGGGAGAAGGCGTAACTTGCATCACCGCTCATAGGCGTGAATCGGTCGCCGGAGATGACCATGACCCGCGGCTCGCTGGCGTAATGCTCCAGCAACTCGCTACAGAAGCGGAAGAAGCTGGCCCCGGGCACACAATCATCTTCAAGAATGATGGCCCGATCCACACTGGCAAAAACAGCGTCAAGAGCGGTCTCAAAGCGCGCAGGCAGGCCCAGGTTGTGATCGGCGTAATCGTGGATCACGTCGCAAGGCCAGTCTACATGTTCCACGACGGCGCGGGCCGCGGCACAGGCTGCGGCTTCACTAGGGCGGTCGGAACGGGGGCCATCGGCGATGAGGAAGAGCTGCCGGGGGCGGGCGCGGGCAATAGCGGCGAAGACGCGCGCCGTCAAGGCCGGGCGGCGGAAAAGCAAGAGGACCACGGGAACGTCGAGCGCTGCGGAAGGAGACATAGCGTATGAACGTGGATGACGAAGGCGCGAGAGCCGCAAAGATTGCGCGGCTCGTGAGGGCGAAACCTCTGGCAAGGTCAGAGGCACAGGCCCTTGATATGCTCATGTTCAGGCAAGGCGCCACGTTGGCTCGGGTGTTCGGTCCGCCCTTAAATCCTGATCCTCCCGCGTCGAAGGGGAACCGTGCTCCTCCCCTCCAGCAAGGGGTGGCTGCAAGGGAAGCAGAGCGCTGTGAATGGTACATCTGACAGGTTGTTCGCGGATGCATCACTTAGCGAGCCAGGGGTATTATACCAATTTCACTTGAACACTCCGCAAGCAGCGTTGCGTCAAAGCGCACCTGGACGCCTTGCGCGACAATCTGCAATCCAAAATCTACAATCTGAAATGGTATTATATCGCTCTCTGTGCCATGGCCGGAGGCGGATCAAGGAGCGCGGGCGGGAGGCGCGGACGAGCGCGGACGGGCTTTCACCCTTCTCCCCTGGAGCGGGGGCAGCTTGCCCGTATGCCCATAGATGCGGGCGGAGGGCTCGCGTACCCTGATTCGCCAGCAGGATCATATGAACAGCGACCCGAAGGCTTCCTACCGGGGCGCGCATAGCTGTGCTATAATCAAACCCGTCCCGCGAGCGTAGACACAAATAGTAGATAGTGGCTGGCGCATCCGCTGTTACCGAGAGGTGCTGCCTATGCCCTCACGACTGAGCGACCGTCTGAACAGTGCCCGGCGCGAGCGCTTCATTGGTCGTGCGGCTGAACTGGCGTTGTTTGAGCACGCGCTGGGGGCGGCGGAGTTGCCGTTCTGTGTGCTCTACGTCTATGGGCCGGGGGGCGTGGGCAAAACCTCCCTGCTTGCCGAGTTTGCGCATCTGGCTGAACGGGCCCATGCGCAGGCGGTGATGCTTGATGGCCGGAATCTGGAGGCGACCCCTGAGAGCTTTCTGGCGGGGATGCGGCTGAGCCTCGCCGTCGATCTGACCACCGGGCCTGTCGAGGCGCTTGCCGCTTCCGCCGGACGCAGCGTGCTCCTGGTTGACACGTTTGATCTGCTCGCACCTCTGGAAGGCTGGCTGCGCGATGTGTTCCTGCCTGCACTGACCGACCGGGTGCTGGTGGTGCTGGCGAGCCGCCACCCGCCGTCAGCGCCCTGGCGCGCCGATCCCGGCTGGCAGCAGGTGCTCAAGACGGTAGCCCTGCGCAACCTGAGCCCTGATGAGGGACGCACGTACCTCACCCGCCGGCAGGTGCCGGAGACGGACCTGCCGGCGATTCTGAGCTTCACCCACAGCTATCCGCTGGCGCTGTCGCTGGTCGCCGATCTGTACGAACAGCGCCAGGGTTACCACTTTGTGCCTGCCGAGGCTCACGACGTGGTTGCAGTATTGCTCGAGCGCTTCCTGCAACGTGTGCCGGGTCCTGCTCACCGCGCGGTGCTCGAAATCTGCGCGCTGGCACGGGTCACCACCGAGTTGCTTCTGGCGGAGATGTTAGCCGTGCCCGATGCCCACGATTTATTTGCGTGGCTCCGTGGCTTGTCCTTCGTCCAGCCGCGGCCCGGCGGGTTGTTTCCCCACGATGTTGCCCGCGAGGTGCTGGTAGCTGATCTGCGCTGGCGCAACCCCCAGTGGTACACCGAGTTGCACCGGCGCGCCCGCATATACTACGCGCAGCGCCTGCACGCAACGCAGGGGGTTGACCAGCAACTGGTGTTGTTCGACTTTATTTACCTGCATCGCGAGAACCCGGCGGTGCGTCCTTTCTTCGAGTGGCAGGCCAGCGGACGGGCGGTGCCGGATCGTTTGGGCCAGGATGACATCGGGCACCTGGTGGCGATGGTTACGCGCCACGAAGGAACCGAGTCGGCGAGTCTGGCGCGCTACTGGCTTGCGCGCCAACCGGAGCACGTGGTCGTGTTTCGCGATCTTGAGGGCAAGCCGGCGGGTTTTATGACCCTGCTGGCCCTGGAGCGCGCCTCAGGCGAGGACCTGGCGGCTGATCCGGCTGTGGCCAGCGTGAGCGACTTTCTGCAACGCCATGCCCCGTTGCGCGCCGATGAAAGCGCCACCTACTTTCGCTTCTGGATGGCCGCCGAGACCTACCAGGCCGTCTCGCCAATCCAGAGCCTGATCTTTATCACCATGGTCCGCCATTACTTCACACCCGGTCTGGCCTACACCTTCTATGCCTGCGCCGACCCGGAATTCTGGCAGCCGGTCTTTGCCTACGCCGAGCTGCATCGCCTGTCGGAACTCGATTTTCGGGTGGGTGATCGGGCCTTTGGCGTGTACGGGCACGACTGGCGAGCTATGCCCCCCTTGCCCTGGCTGGAGTTGCTGGGCCAGCGCGAGCTTGCCGCCGCGCCCGAGACGATCAAGCCCCCCGCGCCAGCGCGCGTAGAGGTCTTGAGCCGGGAGGAGTTCGGCGAGGCTGTAGAACACGCGCTGCGCAATTATACCCGTCCTGATGCGCTGCGCGGCAATGGCCTGCTCCGCTCGCGGATCGTGACCGAGCGTGTCGGCGCCGCTGTGGGTGAAGGGGCGCGTGTTGCCGCTCTGCGCGACTTGCTCAAACAGGCGGCCGAGCACCTGCGCGAGACGCCAAAAGAGCATAAGTTCTATCGCGCGGTGCATCACACCTACCTCCAGCCCACGGCAACGCAGGAGCAGGCCGCCGAGATGCTCGATGTGCCGCTGAGTTCGTATCGCCGTCACCTCAAGGCCGGCATGACACGCATCGCCGAAATCCTCTGGCACATTGAGGTCAGCCGGGGGGAGGTCTGATGTTATGGGGAAACCGGGTTTCCCCATTCCCCTGTCTGTGAGGGCGCCAGTCGCTCCCAGCAGCGGTTGGAAAATGGAGAAACCGGGTTTCCCCATTTCCCTGCCCGACAGGAGGCTCCGGGGTGTCAAAAAATGGTCAATTTTTGAGCGCCACGTGGTCTGTCAGTGACAGGCGGCCTGCGGTACTCTTAAGGAGAGGTGGAAGGGCAAATTCCTCTGGCAGCTTCCTTTCCGATGGAGCGCGGCGCCTCCGCACTTCACCAGAACGAGAAACTCTTCAGCCGTCTATGCGGCTGCGCCGCACAACGCCGGAATGAAAATAATTATTCCTGGGAGGGCGCAGCCCTCCCAAACCCTCCCGCGGGCGGGTTGTTTCCTGGGAGGGCGCAGCCCTCCCAAACCCTCCCGCGGGCGGGTTGTTTCCTGGGAGGGCGTAGAGGCGCGGCGGCGCCGCGCCTCTACGCTCAAACCCTCCCGCGCGCGGGCTATTTTCACCTCAGGGGTCTGCGGTTTCGGCAATCCTGCCGAGACGAAGTCTCGGTGTAGAACTGATCACCGGGGAGCGTTTCGATGCACGAGCATACGTTGATGATTGTTGAACAACTGGTGGCGGCGTGGAATACGCGCGACCCGGTGCGCGTCGCTGAGTGCTATACCGAAGATTGCTACGGATTAGACGTTGCGATTGCCCGGCCACAGATAGGTCGTCTCGGTATTCAGCGCATGTTTGAGGCCTATTACCAGGCATTTCCCGACCTCGAGATCCGCCCCGACGATATTGTGGTAGACGGCGAGCGCGTGGCGCTGTTCTGGACGGCGTATGCCACCCATCAGGGACCCATCCTGAACATCCCGCCGAGCGGGCGCCGCGTCACCGCCCGTGGCGTCAACCGCCTGGTGCTGCGCGACGGCAAGGTGCACGAAACCCTGACCATCTGGGATGTTGCTGGGATGCTCCGTGGTCTTGGTCTTTTACCGGATCTGTAGCCCTCTGCCCGAGGAGATTGGAAGGGCGCAGTCCTCTCGGGAAACGCCGCTTCCTGGTTACGGACCGGGCGAAACATCTTGGTAGCGCTACCAACATCTTTTCCTCAGCCGGGCTTCTTGAGTCCCCTGCCCGGATAGAGGGCCAGGGAGGGCGCAGCCCTCCTGAGCCCTCTTTTCGCTATTTCCCCCTTCCCCGTGCTGGCCAATGACACACCGGCGCTCATCCGGCTGCGCCACACAATCCGCAGATACATATGAAGTTTTCCCCGGCGGTTACGCTTGCCCCAACCCCACCGGCCAGAGGAATGGAAAAACTCGGCTTCCCCACCCTTCAACCATTTCCGGGGTCGCCTGACACCCCGACGGGTGGCAAGGGGCAAATCCGGCTTCCTCTCTGTGCACCGCGCGCGTCTGAACCCACAATGAGCGCAAAGTGAACATCGTTCGGGCTGGAAACTGACCACCTGCGCGCGGCATACTGCGCCTGTCCGTTGTTGATAGGACGTGACGCACCACGCGACAGGAGGCACACCGATGACCAGCCCGGATGTCGAGTTCACCGTGCGCAGCTACTTCAGCCTGATGGACCAGGGGCAACTGGCCTTCCTCGGTCATCTCACCGCCCCCGACTACCAGCTCCACTTCGCCGATATCCCCAAACCGTTTGACCTCGAGGGGGCAATCGATCTGATCGCCGGCTTCCAGGCCGCCTTTCCTGATCTCAGTCACGACATTCGCCAGGTAAGCGAAGCGGACGGCACGGTTGAGGTGTTGATCACTGCGCGCGGCACCCAGCGTGACCCGTTCCGGGGGGCGCCGCCCGGTGGTCGCGCGATCGAGACGCCAACGCGCCATTACTTTCGCTTCGTGGACGGAAAGATCGCCGAGCATCGGATTGCGGTGGATATGGACGACATCATGCGCCAGATCAGCGCCGGGCCAGCCACGCCGGAAGCGAATAAGGCCCTCGCCATACGGTTCTACGAAGAGGTCATCAACCAGGAGGACAGGGCGGTGGTTGACGCGATCTTCGCTGCCGATGTCATCCTGCACGATCCGTTCAACGGCTCGCAGCAGGGCATCGCGGCCTTCAAGGGCCTGCTGAGCATGTTCGATGCCGCCTTTCCACACCACCGTGTGGCTGTCGAGGCCGTGCTTGCCGAGGGCGACTATGTCGCGGTGCTTCACACCCACTACGCCACCCACAATGGCCCCTTCATAGGCCTGGCGCCCACCGGCAAGGCAGTGGCGGTCGGCGGGCTGGAGCTGTTCCGCTTCGCCAATGGCCGGATCGTCGAGTTCTGGCGCAAAGACGACGACGCGAGCCTGCTGCTGCAACTCGGCGCACTACCCGCGCCACAGGCGGCCTGAGACCGAGGAGACCTTCAATGGCTGATTATGCCTTCACCACGCTCTGGCAGATCGCCGCGCCGGTTGCGCCCATCTGGACGGCGATCACCGAAGTGGAGCGCTGGCCCCGCTGGTGGCGCGGGGTCGAGGCGGTGGTCCGGCTGCGCGACGGCGACCTTCAGGGGGTTGGCGCGATCCACCGCTACACCTGGAAGAGCAAACTTCCCTATCGCCTCAGCTTCACCATGGAGACGACGCTCGTCGAGCCACTCCGGCGTATCGAGGGCCATGCCCAGGGAGAACTGCGGGGCGCCGGCCGCTGGACGTTTACCGAGACTGCGCATGGAACCACCGTTCGCTACGACTGGCACGTAAGCACGACAAAAGCCTGGATGAACCTGATCGCGCCGCTGGCGCGGCCGCTCTTCGTCTGGAACCACGATGTGGTCATGGCCTGGGGTCACGAGGGGCTGCTGAAACTCCTGGTCGCCGCCCCGGCGCCGGCGGGAGGCGAGTAGCGCACCGTAAGGTCGAAGCACTGGCGCAGCCAGTGCTGCGGCTCAACCTGAGAAGGAACGAACCCGATGATTACCTCCGCCGGCCAGGGCATGACCTCGGCGGCGATGCAGGCCGCCGCACTCGACGAGCTGCTACTACTGCGCATGGGCCGACTGGAGGGCCTGGCGCCCGCCTTCTTCAAGCGGGCCGCCCAGGTGATAGACACACCCTGGCAACTGGCGGTAGGTGAAGATTTCCGCTTCCCGGAAACGACCGGCCCCAAACCTGCAGGCGTGGACCTGCTCAACCGCTACGTGGCCGCCGTGCACCGCGCCACGCTGGTAGACCCGGTGGTTGGCGCGGCCTTCATCAAGGTGATGAACCTGCTGGCGTCACCGAGCAGCCTGCTCACGCCGGGGATCATGCTGCGCGTGCTGCGCGCCAACTGGGGGCACAGTCGCGCTGTCTCGGAGCTGCGATCAAAGCGAAATCGTTCGCAGACCGGGCACAACATCCAGAGCGTCTGACTGCATCGCATTGCGTGGAGGGCTCGCAGCGGGCTGTCCATCAGATCGAGCGCGATGCCTCAGTGGATCGGTCTGGGGAAGCAGCGGCTGGCGCGCCGTAACTGGAGTTCAAGCGCGGTGGGAGGGCGCAGCCCTCCCAGGAAACAACCCGCCAGCGGGGAGGGTTTGGGAGGGCGCAGCCCTCCCAAGAACAAATATTTTCATTCTGGCGTTGTGCGCCATGCGCATGACCGTCTGAGGTGAAAATAGCCCGCCCGCGGGAGGGTTTGGGAGGGCGCAGCCCTCCCAAGAACAAGAATATTTTCATTCCGGGGTTGTGCGCCCCGCGAATGGTGCCTAACGTACCTGTATATCACCAACAGGAGAAACCAGCCATGGAACAGGCTCATCTCACCGCAGCCGGTCAGGGCGAGCACTTGCTCGTTGTCACCGATGTGGTCACCATCAAAGCGTCGGGTCGGGAAACAGCCGGAGCGCAGGTCGTCGTCGAAGTGCGCGTGCCGCCGGGCGGCGGGCCGCCTATGCTCCACCGCCATCAACCAGCCGAGACGTTCTACGTCCTCGAGGGCGAGTTCGAGATCAACACCGCCGATGCCGGCAACCGGTTGAGCACGGTACGAATCGGCCCGGGAGACACCCTTTCGGTTCCCGCGATGGTGTGGCACACCTACAAGAACGTCGGAACGGCGCCAGGAAGGTTCATCGCCGTCCTGAGTCCGGCCGGGATGGAGCACTTCTTTCGCGAGCTCGGTGTGCCGCTCGACGATCCCCACAACCCGCCGGCGCCGGCTGGCCCGCCCTCGGACGAACAGCGCCAACAGATGATGGCGATCATCGCCAGGCATATGGAGATCTTGCCGCCTGACCGGTGATGTGTTGCACGCCGACCCCGGCGCGTTGTGGGCGCCCCGTGGCGGGGTCAGGCCGAAGCATTCGCACAGGGGGGCGCCGGTTGCTGCCAGGGGCGGTGGGCGAATGCTTCGGCCCTACGGGCCATATTCTGCCCCGCCCCCAGAGCGCGAAGCACTTTGAGGGGCCTGCCCCGCACCCACCTCGTATAGCTTGCCGCTATCATCCCCAGAACCTCGGCCAGAACAGAGCGCGGGTCATCGCCACACCCGTGGGACGCAGGGCCGGGAAGAGGAAGCACGAGCCGTGGCCGGCGAGCCAGTAGGCCACCAGCGAGGCGATGGCCGCGCCAGTTCCACCCAGCGGGGGGATGAGCACCCAGTTCAGCCCGACGTTCACCACGCAGCCGAGGGCCACCGTGGCGAGATGCAGCCGGGTGTAGTTTTCGGCCGTCAGGAAGCTGCTGCGCGCCACGCCGAGTGAGCCGAACAGGCTGGCCCAGGTGAGCACGACCAGTGACGGCGCGGCGTCTGTGTAGGCAGGGCCAAGCAGCAGGGTGGTCAGCGGCGCGGCGAGCAGTGTCACCGGCAGGGCGAAGGCGTAGCCCAGCGCGGCCACCAGCCCGTAGAGCTGGCGCAACTGTTGCGCATAGCGCTGCGGGCCGGCAGCGCGAGCGGCGATGATGGTGGGCAGCAGCGCGGCGACGATCGTATTCGGCACGATGGGGAAGACCTCGGCGATGCGCACCGCCCCGGAGTAGATGCCCAGTTCCACATCGCCCCGAAACCAGGCCAGCATGACCTGATCTACCCGCAGGTAGACGTTAACCAGCAGCCCGCTGATGATCAGCGGCCAGCTATCGCTGAGGAGCGCCCGCGCCCCGGCTAGCGACGGCCGCCAGCGCAGCGGGTTGCGGCCGTACCGCGCATAGGCCACGAGAATGGCCGCGGCGCCCAGGGCTGCTTCGGCCACGAAGGCCCAGGCAAAGGCGATCAGTGGCGCGCCGGCCAGGATCAGGCTCACCCGTAGCAGTACTGCCGCCAGGTAGGCCAGCGCGCGGGCCAGCGCCGCGTCGCGTGCTGCGAGCTGCGCGCGAAACCAGAGATCGACCACGCTGGAAGCCTGCAATACCCCGGCTACACCGATAATCGCCGTCAATGCCACGACCGCAGGGTCGTCGGGCCGCAGGCTCGCCGCCAGGACGACGATTACCAGATTTGCGCCGAGACCGCCGGCCAGGCGCAGCAGGGCGGCGCTGCCGAGCAGGTGGCCCTCATCGGCTGGACGACGTACCAGCTCGCGTACCAGAATGCCCTCCAGCCCGAGGGTGGTCAGCGAGGTAACGATAATGCTCAGGGCGATGGCGAAATTGTAGCGACCGTAACTGGCCGGGCCGAGGTAGCGCGCCAGCCAGAGACCGACCAGCAGCCCGCCAGTCAGGCGCAGCATGCGCTCGGCAAGCATCCAGCCGGCGCTACCGGCCGCACGGCGCAGGCCGACGCGATCCCACGCGGCGCGAAGCCGGGCGAGGGTTGTGGCGAGGAGGGTCACCGGGGGCGCCCTTATCTATACCTCCGCCCGAACATAGAACGTGGTCCGGGTAAGCACCGGGGCTCCGGGTGCGGCCCCTGCATACACCGTGGCTCGCCAGTCGGCGAGTAGCGGGCCGATCCGCGCGGTGTAGTAAGCCCGGTCAGAATTGTCGAGGATCAACAGACCGCCCCGGCGCACTCGCGGCAGGGCATGAAGCATGCACGAGGGACGCGCGCGACCATCCACCAGCACCAGGTCGAAGTATTCCTGCGGAAAGGCATCAATCTCGGCGGCGTAGCGCGCGAAGCTGTACCCGGCGTAGGCCGGATCGCCCGAGTGATACGCAGCAGGGTCGCTCGGATCGACCGGGCCGGGCTGAGCGGGTTCAGGTAGCGCCAGGCGGTAGTCGAGGGGCGCGTCGGGAGGTGTCAGGGTGCGCACACGAGCGTACCAGGTCGCATCATGCTCAACCGATACCACGCTGGCGCCCCGCCGGAGCCAGTAGAGTGTCGAGCCGCCGCTGCCGTACTCGAACACGCGCCACCCGCGCAGATCCAGCCGGTCGAGCGCGGCAATCGCATCGAAACACAGCCACGGTAACCCGACGCGCAGCAAGTAGTCGGACCGCTGCGATCTGAGCCAGGGAATGAAATGGCGTTGCTGTGCCGGATGGATCAACAGGCGAGCAGAGAAACGTAGACGCGCCAGCACATCGGTTACCGTTGGCATGACCTGAACTCGCACTGATCAGGAGCAGGCATTACATATCGGCCATTGTACTCCCAGTAACAGCATGTGCACAAGCAGAGCAGAGACGGCCCACCGGGGGCGGCGGGGGCGGCCCGGTGGGGGGCGGGGCGATGCGCGGGCTGGTCACGGGTGTGTCACGGGCAGGTCACGGACTGGTCATGGGCGGTTCGGCGATCCGGGAGAGCGGACGAGGCCGGGATGGGCGCGCAGCAGCGCATCCCAAGATCGGAATGCCGTCATCGGGGGGGAGGCGTCAATCACCTCCGCGAGGGCGCGGGGCAGGGGGCCGGCCATGCCGAGGATCGCAACTTCCGAGCCGCGCGGCAGATCAGACAGGATAGCGCGGGTCTCCTCCCGCGCCGCGGCAAGGGCCGTTCGTCCGGCTTCTCCGCACTCCATCGAGAAGCTGTTGTCGAACAGGACGGCGACCGAGGAGGGGGCGCGGCGGACCAGGGCCGCCGACCTTGTCAGCACCGGCCGGGCCATGGCGATGGCCAGCAGAGTGGGAATG
>CAKZKA010000148.1 GCA_937120965.1 uncultured Chloroflexota bacterium | reverse complement strand
GATTGCAGATTTCGGATTGCAGATTGCCGCAATGGCGTTGCAATGCGCGCTGGTGAGCGTGCGAATGCGGCCTGTTCGATTCCAATTGGTATCAGTATCGGATCGGCTGAGGTATGGCGAGGTTCGGCAGCAAACAGGAGCGGCAGGAACGGACGGAGTAAAATGTAAGGAGCATAGGTACGTGTGAACACGTACCGAACACGCGTGCACCGCAGTGGGCGCAGAGGGCTTCTACAGGCCCATCCTCCGCGCCCGTCCGTGTGCTCTGTGGCACATCCGAACCAGTACAAGCAGAGAAGCCTGTGAATACCGGGTCACACCAGCCCACAACACGCCTGATTGTCCGGCTCGGCGCCCTGCTGGAAGCGCTGCGCGACGGCCCGTTGGAGTTCGGGGATCTGGTCGCGCGCCTGGGCGCGGCCTACCCGCCCGGGGCCAGCGCGCGGCGCATGCTCGACCGCGACCTGAAACACCTGGCGGCGTTGGGCATTATCATCGAGCGCCAGGGCTCACCGCGCCGCTACGCGCTCCGTGGCGGCCTGCCCATATTCAGCGCCGAGGAGCTACGCGTCCTGGCGCTCATCCGCGACACCTTCGATGCGCGGCACCCCCAGGCGACGCGGGTCAGCGCGCTGCTCACGCGGCTGACTGCGGGCCTCAACGACCGGGAACGACGCGATTACGAACGACGAGCGGCGCGGCGGTCGCCGGTGCGGCCGGCGATCGACTACGGGCCTTACGCCGGGCTGATCGAGCAACTCGAGCACGCCATTGCCGTGCGCCAGCCGGTGCGCTTCCGCTATTTGCCAATCAGCGGGCGCGAGCGTGTGCATCACTATGTCGAGCCTTATGAGATCGAGTTCTACGACCGCCACTTCTACCTGGTAGGCTACAGCTCGCTCAGCCGGCAGATCCTCAACTTCCGCATTGACCGGATTCGTGACCTGATCGGGCTTGACCAGCGCATACCGCCGGGGCTGGAGCGGGAGCGTCCGCTCATCACCTTCCGCTACCGCCTGGCGGCGGCCCTGGCGCGTGGCGAGCTGAGCCAGCGCTTCGAGTCCCAGCGCATCGTCGAACACCTGGAGAGCGGCGACGTGATCATCGAGGCCCGGGGTCGAAGCGCCTTTTTCATCGTGCAGACGCTGCTGCGCTACCGCGCCAACGCCGAGGTGCTGGAGCCCGACTGGCTGCGGGCCAGGATGGCCGACGAGGTGCGGGCGCTGGCGGCGCTGTATGGGGGCGAGTCATCAGGCGCGGAAAGCGGCGGTGCGAGCCAGTAGAAGCGCCGTCCTTCGGATCATCCATCGGCACGAGAGCCAGGTCCCGACAGAATCGGCAATCCACAATGGTATAAACCCCGCCAGGGGTCAGCAGCGCTTGGCTGGTTACAGGTGATCGTGGTGTCCCTGCTATAGTGGATCGTAGCGCGGGCGCGGTACGCAGTGGTGCATCCGGCGCCTCATACCAATTTCACTTGAACGCTCCGCAAGCAGCGTTGCGTCAAAGCGCACCCGGACGCCTTGCGCGACAATCTGCAATCCAAAATCTACAATCTGAAATGGTATCACACCACAAACCTCAGCCGGCGCAGCCACACATCAGGTGGCTCAAGCCAGCCCACGAACTGTGCGGCTGAGATGGCCGAACTCCGAGCCATCCCTTACATTCCACAACTCGTTTGAGACTCATTGAGTCCTGAGTGCCATGGTATGATCGAGCTATGCCCCGGAAAGTGATCTGCGATCGTTTTTGAAGCGAGAGGTGAAACGGGCGCATTTGCGCCGGTCTGGTGTGCTATGCTAACAGTGAAGGAGGCACGATGCAGCTCACCACGCTCCCTGTCTACTCAAAACTCGCCGACCCGGCAACAGTCCCGCCCGAGATCCGCGCGAAGTTGCCCGCTGGCTGGCAGCTCTCCGAGCACCAGATCGCTACGTATCGCGCCCTGCGCGACCCGAATGTTGACGTGGTGATCAATACGGCAATGACCGGGGACGGGAAGAGTCTGGCCGGTCTTTTGCCGCTGCTGACTGCTCCGCAACCCAACGGCACGCTGGCGCTCTTCCCCACCAATGAGTTGATTGCAGACCAGTATGCCAGCGCCGCGAGCGCTTTACCATTGTGGCAACGCCCGGCCGAGTGGGTCGGGACGCTGTTCGGGGCTCGTCTTGATGAGCTTACCGCTGCGGTTGAAGAGCTGAGCCGCGCCGAGACGTTGCTGCGCGAGCTGAATACACGGCGCCTCGTGCTCTCCAACCCCGACATTTTGCACGCCATCCTGCAGTTTCGCTACCAGCAGCCCGGGCGCGCGCCCACCCACGTTGTTGGCCAGCTTCCCCTGTTGTTCGACCAGCTTACCTTTGACGAGTTCCACATCTTTGAGACGCCCCAGGTGGTGGCGGTGCTCACCGGGCTGCTCTTTCTGGCAACCCAGCGTCCGGCGCCAAAGGCGCTGTTCCTCTCCGCGACGCCGTCACAGCAGGTTCAGCAGTTGCTCCAGCGTACCGCGATGAGCGCTCGACTGCGCCTGATCGCGCCCCAGCGCGAAGGCTGGTATCACCACGGCGACGGTCCTGCGACAGGTTGGCGGCCGATCTTGCAGGGGTGCACCGTTGCGTTCAGCCCCCAGAGCGCCGAGGAGTGGCTCGATGCCGGCGGTGAGGAGGTGATTCTGCGCTGGTTCCGCGACCACCGCCCCGGCGCGCGGGCGGCACTGATTGTAAACTCGGTTGCGACGGCCCTGCGTCTGGTTGAACGACTCCGACCAGCCTTTGCCCGTGAGGGGCTGCTGGTTGAGCCGAATACCGGGATTACCGGACCCCGTATCCGCGCGGCGTCTTACCAGGCCGATCTCCTTGTCGGCACATCCACGGTTGATGTTGGCGTGGACTTCCGCATCAACCTGCTGATCTTCGAGTCCGTCAGCGCCGGCACATTCCTCCAGCGCCTGGGCCGCCTGGGTCGCCACACCAGCTTCCGCGATCGTGACGGTCGGGAACAGCAGTTTAACGCCTTCGCCGCCTATGCCCTGGCGCCGCCGTTCATCTATGAGCGCCTGACCCAGCCGTGGGCCGGCCAGGCGCCGCCCTTCCGTGACGGCGAGACCATCACACGCGAGCAACTCGTCTCGGTGATCGAACAAGTCTTTCCCAGGCCGGCAAGTTTCGACCAGTACACCCGGCTCTGGGGAAAGTTCCTGCCTGCCAGGGTCTACCACGAGCTTTCGCGTAAGGAGACCCGTGTTTCCTTCGCGACCGTGCGCGAGGAGCTCAAGCAGCAGTACTACAAGCTCACCGGGACAAGCGTCGTGAAGGCGTGTCGGGAGTGGCACGAACGTAAGCAACAGGGCGAAGGATTGCTCATTGACGAGGCGCAGGAGTTCCGTGGCGGCAGCCCCTTCAACTGCGGCGTGCTCAAGGAGGACGAGGGCGATGTGGTCTCCTACGATCTGTTCTGGCTGCTGGCCAACGCCCGGCTAGAGCTACTGAGCCTTGAGGCGTTTTGTGTTGCGGTGCGCGCGATCGGCAAGCCTGACGCCCCTTATCGGCGCGGCTATCAGCGATTCTTCTTCCGCTGGCTGGGCTTGCGGCCGCAGCGCGAGCAGATAACGATCATCCTCTTGCCAGAAGTAGTGCGTTGGGGACCGGACAGACACCAGGTTGCCGTCGTGCTCCCTGGCATCACCGTGGATTGCGCTGGTCATGAGTTTCTACCCCGACTCAATCGTAAGCTTATCAACCAGCAATGCGTCGGGCTGATCGTGCCGGCCTGCGAGCCCCGACAACTCAGGCGACAGCTCTACCTCCCGCCTGGCATCCAGCTCTGGCCGTACAGCGCCGATGGCGGCGATGCAGGTGTTCAGACCGGGACGGTTGCCTTCGGTCGTGACGCGCTCTTGCTCGACAGCAAGTTTCATACCAGACCCCCCGGCGGTGCGTCTGAGACGCCGCTGATCTTCTGAGTGAGGTAGCTTCAATGATGGAACAACATACCGCTCCATTCGATGACACTCCATCAATCTCCTCAGAGCCGTATGATGAGGCGGAGGATATTACTGAGGAGCAGGCAGAGCGGCTGGGCCGCCGTGAGGAACCCGAGCGGCCGGTGTTGGCCCCCGAGCCGCTCTTTGCCCTGCTGCTGCGTGAGGCGATTGCAGCGATTGATCCCGGCGACCGGGTGCTGGCAGACTACGCGTTGCATGTCGCGCCCAGGCTCTCGGCCCTCCTGGGCCATGTCGCGGCCAAAGGCGGCGCCTTTGCGGTAAAGAAACAGGAGCGAGGCGCTCCCGCCGAAGAAGTGGCGCGCTACGGCGACGATCAGAGTATGCGCGCGCATATTGTCAACGGGCTGCTGCCGACAGCGCGGGTTGCGCGCACGTTGCAGCGTTGGGGTTGCAGCCGGTTCGTTGACGACTTCGACGAGCAGACCTACCGCCTCTTCTGCGCGGGCTACACCCTCCACGACTGGCTCAAGCTGCCACAGGTAGACGAAGCGCTACGCGCGGTGGGCCTGGAGCACCACACCGTGAATGTAGCTGTACACCTGCCCGAGGTCGAGCAGATTGTCGGCGCGTGGTGCGAGCGCCTGGGGCTTGACGCCTTCCTCGCCCCGATTGGCGGCGTGGCAGATCACCTCCACAACCTGCTCTACATCGCAACGAACACCCAGCTCCAGTGGGGAACGATGCATAACCTGGCCGCGCTGCCCGGCCTGCGCGCGCGTGGTCGGGGCCTGTGCCTGGCGACCGACCTGGCGACCCTTGCCGACTATCTGGCCTATCTCGGGCGCACCCCGATCGACGCAGCAAGTCACCCGGCGATCCGGCGTAGGTTCGAGCTGTTCGACGACGGTACGGTGGGTGCGAGGCTCACCTACCATCACCTGGCAGATGTACGCGGTGTGCTGACCAGCATCATTAACAATGCTGCCATTGCCGCCTGCGCTGTTCCCGATCAGCGCGAGCCACTGCTCTATGCCCCCACCGGCGTGGTCTACCTGGAGCGGCGCGATGCGCCACCTGCCCCGTCGGTAGACGACGTGGCAGAGACAACTCTTACCCGCATCCGGGAACTGTGTCAGCGCCAGCTCCGTATGAACCTGACAGGCTTTAGCCGGGATGGCAAGGGCATCAAGTACGCCGACTACTATGAGCTGTTCTTCTCGCCGCGCGAACTGGCCCTTCTGGTTGCCCAGTTTGCGGAGCGACGCATTGCTGGAAAAGATGCGGCTGCCGGCAAGCGCTACACGAACATTCGCGCAAAGGCTATGGCCCCGGCGGGTACTGACCTGGAACTCCCCGACGGGCTTGAGGTAGATCGTATCGCCGAGACCTGCGCCCTGCTGGTGAAGATCGCCGCTGCGGCTGCCCCCGAACTAGACGCTGAGGGTTTGCTGCTGAAGCTGATGGATATAGAGGAGCTGCGCGAGGTGGTGCGCCACATCAACAGCAATAAGACCGCTGGCGGCGTCCCCTATGGCTGGTACTACGCGGCCGGTGTCTACCGCCGCAACACCCCGGGCCTCGACGAGCAGCAGTGGGTCGAGCGGCTGCGCGCCCTTGCCGCCGCGATCGCCGAGCATCTGCCGGATACGGCGCCCACCGCCGCGGCCGGCTGGCATGAACTGCGTCGCTATGTGGTCGAACACCTGCGCTTCGGCGCCTCCGAGCCGGAGCACCTGAGTGGTCGGCTCCAAACCGAGCTCGCCCGCTATAGCGGCGCGCGGAAGAGCGGGCGCGGGGCGACCACCGTCTGTGGGCTCTGCTCCTCGCCCTACAGCGTGAGTTTACAGCAAGAGGCGGCGATTCTGTTCGCACCGATGGTCTACACCAACAAGCAGCCGCTCCATGGCAGTAAGGCCATCCGCCACATCTGCGCCGTCTGCGGGGCGGAGATGATGCTACGCCAGTTGCTGATGAAGCGCGGACGCGAGAGTGGCGGCAACTTCGAGAAGCGCAAGCTGCGCTACCTGTTCTTCTACCCGACCTACTTCTTCACGCCCGAGAGCCTGCGGATGCTGCGCGCACTCTACGATCGGCTGCGGCGCGTGAGCTTCACCGCTCTGCGCGGGCTACTCCTTCCGCCTTCAGATGCGCCGCAGCAGCGTCTTGACCTGACGCCCGAGCTGTTTCAACGCCTTCAGGAACTGATGCTGCACCCGAGCGAGATTGTCCGTGACGAGGACGATCGACTCTTCCGGCTGCGCTTCCCGGAGAGTGAACCGATTACCTTTAGCTTCATTGGTTTGCCGCCGGGCGAACGAGATGCGAAAGATGCCGAGGCCTGGGTCAATCCTGCGTTCCTGGCCCTGGTTTTGCCGCTGCTCCTTGACGTGAAAGTTGTGGCCAGCGAGAGCCTGTTGCCGATCATCCAGGAGGCCACGGAACTGCCGGAAACAGTGGCCTTCGATGGAGCCCACACCTTTGTTCGGCGCCTCGCCGGTCCGGCCCGGCTGAACCTCGATCAGGTGGCGCCGGCGCTTCAGCGTCTTATCGTCGGCTACCTCGTACACCTGGATGGCAACGCGAAGGGTGGCGCCGGCGGCTACGACTACCGCTGGCACGAGCTCCCGGCAGTGGCGCGGAACCTGGAGACCTCGCCACTCTACGCCTTCTACTACCTGAAGAAGGGGTTGCGCCGCGACGATCTCGATGCTATCCCTGCCGCCAGAGCCAGCCTCTATTGCGATCTTGTCGAGCACTACCTTGAAGATGGGAGCAAAGCAATGTCCCACGCCCGCGAACTGGTACGGCTGTACCGCCTGTTCTATCGTCACAAAGGCAAGGCCAACACGAACAGCGTGCTTCGCCCGCTCAGCGAGGCGGCAAGCGTGATCCTCGAGGCCGATCCGCGTCTGTTTGCCGACGACGAGGCGCTGGTTGAAGTCGTGCGGGGTCGTCTGGAAAAGTTCATCGACAACGTCGGGCGCGGCACGGCCGATGGCACCGTGCCCGTCTGGCTCTACGAGAAGGAGCGGGTCCGCGAGGAGCTTGCCGCGGCAATCGATGCCTTTGCGCGCTACTTCGTCCTGACAATCTATGTTGACCTCTTCAGGCGCGATCGCGCTGCCCTTGCCGGCAAACAGCTCAACCTGCTCAAGAACGCCTGCGAGTCGATCTACATGGCCGAGCGGCGCCGCGAGTGGCGCGAGCGGAATGAACCGGCTGTGGGCGAAGATGAGGCCGGCGACGTTGACGAAGATACGACTGAATAGGTATTACTAACCCACAAGGAGCATACCGCTATGCTGAACACGACATTCTTCCCCGACAGTGTGCCACCCCGCCCCACCGGTCGTTACGCCCATATCATCCTGCTGCGCGAGACTGACTCCTATGCCCTGTTTCAGACCGATGGCGAGCTCAACACGGCTCGCGTCCATGCAGGGGTAGCGCAGACTGATATGCTCACCCGCATCACCATATTCAAGCGTAAGCAGACCACGCCCGAGCGTCTGATTGGCCGCGAGCTTCTGCGTCGCTATGGGTTCATTAGCGCTGAACAGGCGCCCGAGGGTAAGGAGCGCAAGAGCGACGATCGTGGCGTGTTGATCGACAGAGCGGGCCTGCCGATCTGCGACTACAACGTGGAGTTCTGCAAGCAATGCCCCGACTGCATCATGTACGGCTTTGCAATCGGCGATGCCGGCTCCGAAAAGTCGAAAGTCTACACTGACACCGCCTATAGCCTGAGCGCTTTCGATGTCAGCCACGAGGCCTTCACCCTGAACGCGCCCTATGAAGGCGGCACAATGAGCCGTAAAGGTGAAGTGACCAGCCGGATCAATGAGCAGGATCACGTGCGCCCGCAGACCCTCTTTCCCGCGGTGATCACCGTGCGTGATCCAAGTGTTCCGCTCTTCCTCTATGTGCTGAATAACGTCCTACGGACACGCCGCTATGGCGCCCAGACAACCCGCACCGGCACGATGACCAACCATGTTCTCGGTATCGTCCTTGCAGACGGCGAGATCTTCTCGAATCTGCATTTCACCCAGCGGATCTACGATTACCTGGCTGAGCGCAGCATGCTCGATCCGGTGCAACCGATTGCCGTAGACGCAGCCCTCAGCGCGGCGCGTGAGGTGGCCGCGGTCCTCGTGAAGGAAGACCAGGTGGCTGTGAGCCAGCATCTCCGGGGCGAGGAACTGGGGGGCTTCCTCGCCGAATTCAGCGGCCGCATTCGTGATGAGGCGGGGATGCGCGAACTGCTTCAGGCAGCCGCTCGCGACAGCGCAGCCTATCATAGCGCGTACATCCAGAAGAAGGGCAAGAAATAGGAGTGCCGCATGCATATCTATTTGTGCCGGCTGATCCTTCACGAGCCGCTCTTCTATGCTACCCGCGAACTGGGGCGCCTCTACGAGACCGGACGTTATCTACACAACTACGCCCTTACCTACGCATTTGGTCTGGCTATCTCGCCATGGTTTCACCGTGAACAGGCGCCGCGCTACGCTGAGGATTTGTTGCCGCTGCGCGATCGGATTTACGTTACTCCTGCGGCGCCGGAGCGGGCTGGTTTTCAGCTCGCCACCTTCAAGTACGGTGAGGAGATCCTGCATGTCGAGATGCGGCAGGCCGAGCGCAACACACCTTCGTTTGGCCGCGCCAAAGAGATCGCCCCCGAGTCGAGCTTTCGCTGCTACGTGCTCAGCGCGGCGCCGCTCACGCTGCCGCGCTGGGTGCGTCTCGGCAAGTGGCATAGCAAGACGCTGGTTGAGGTGGCGGAGCTGGAAGTCGCTGAGCGCAACGGCGACTACAGCGCCGCCTGTCCCCTTAATCCGCTCGACGTTCCGCCGGGCGTGCTGCGCGCCTTCGACATTATCTCAATGCCGCCGGCGAGCCTGGTTGCCAATGCCCGCTGTGTCGGGCCGCACTATGCTCTGCCGGGCGGCCAGGGCCTGCCCGTCGGTATGGCCTACACCTTTCCGGGTTGAGGAGGAACCGCCGCGATGTCCGACTTCCCCGATCTCTATGCATTCGTCGTCCGGCTGCACACCCTCGATGGCGCGCCCGCGCCGCGCCCCCAGGGACACGGCGCCCAGGCCCTCTTCCTCGACCTGGTGGGCCAGGTGGCTCCTGACATCGCCGAGCAACTGCACGCCGACGCACCGAGCAAGCCCTACACCGTCGCCATTCTGCCCCGGCGCAGCCGCGCCCTGGTGGAGTTGCGCATTTCCCTGCTGCGCGCCGACCTGTTCCAGCCCTTTGTGCGGGCCATGCTCCAGCAGATGCCGGGCGAGGCTCCGCTTCGCCTGGGCCAGGCGCGTCTGCGGCTCGGTGATGTCATCGGCACGCCAGCGCCGCAGGGCCATCCCTGGGCCGGCTACAGCTCGTTCGCCGACCTGCACAGCGGCGCCCAGCCGGCCCACACCGTGGTCCTCGAGTTTGCCACGGCTACGGCCATCGGCCAGGGCGCGCGCCCCGATGGCAAGCAGCGTCTGGCTGTGCTCCCCGACCCGGCCCTGATCTTCCCCAGCCTCGCGAAGCGCTGGAACGAGTTGGCGCCAACCCCGCTGCGCCTCGACCCGGACGCGGTGCGGGTCGCCGCGGCTGATACGCTGGTTACCCGCTATCGCGCCGGGTCAACCGAGATCAACCTTGGCAAAGGACCACAGAAGGGCTTTGTCGGCATCGTCGCGTATGAGCTGCCGACCGACGAGGCGCAGGCCCGGCTGCTGGCTCTGCTCGCCGATGCCGCGCTGTATCTCGGCGTCGGGATGAAGACCGCGCGCGGCATGGGTCTTTGTCGTCGCCTCGCCGAGTACGATACCGGTTCTGCTTGATGGCATCGCGTTGGATCAGCTCTGTGTCTCCAGAACGCCACAGCTCCACAAAGCTCTCTGTAGAGGTGTGGAGCTGTGGAGATGAACCGGACAATGCAGTGGCTTCAGTTCCATCTGGTGTGATACCAATTTCTGTTGAACATTCCGCATAGCCCGAGAGCTGCGATAGCGCGCGGTAATGCCCGGGATCGTAATCCACAATCCAAAATCGGCAATCTAACAATGGTACGAGGTGCGGTCGTGAGCTTGCAGATCGGTCCGCCTGAATACATTCCCCTGGCTATGCTCAATGCGCTGGCCTACTGTCCACGTCGTTTTGGCTACGAGTTCATCCAGGCGGAGATGCTGCTCAATGCCCATGTCGTTGAGGGGCAACTCCGCCATCAGGGCATTGATCTGGGGGGAACGGCCTGGCTCCCCGAGACCGTCCAGCAACGGCGCGTGTACGTCTGGAGCGAGCGGCTCCGCCTTGCCGGGTTCTGCGATCTGGTTGAGACCCGTGGTGGCATAAGCTATCCCGTGGAGTACAAGAAAGGACGGCCCGGACGCTGGAAAAATGACCATGCGCAACTCTGCGCCCAGGCTCTGTGCCTGGAGGAACGCATCGGCGGGCAGATCGAGCGCGGCTTTATCTTCTATTTTACTGTGCGCCGGCGCGAAGAGGTGCTGTTCACGCCCGAACTGCGCGCCGAGGTGGAGCAACTGGCGGCGGAGGCCCGGCGCATCGTCGCCGCCGGGGAGTTGCCGCCGCCGATCGACCACCCGGCCAGATGTCGCGATTGCTCGCTCGAGCCCCTCTGCCTTCCCGACGAAGTGCGCCGACTGGCAGCGGTTGCTGGCTGGGAAGGAGAGGCAGGATGATCGAAGTACCTGGAAGAGGCATAGAGATCCACATGGCTACACTGTATCTCACCGAGCAATACACCACGGTGCGGCTTGAGGGCGAGACTCTACGCATCCAACCCTCGGGCGGACGAGGGGGCGATGTGGTGCGCGTGCCGCTGAACAAGGTCGAGCAGGTGATGGTCCTGGGTGAAGTCACGTTGACCACGTCGGCGCTGCACGCGCTCATGGAGCGACGCATCCCGGTGCACTATCTCACAGCATGGGGCCAGTCGCAAGGGGCGCTCGTAGCCGACTGGGGCAAAAATAGCGGCGTGCGCCTGGCGCAATACGCCCTGTGCCGCGATCCCGCCCGCGGCTTTGCGGTAGCGCGCGAATGCGTCGCCGGTAAGCTATTGAACATGCGCACGCTGCTCCTGCGCTACGCCCGGGGACGCGATGATGATACGGCGTTGCAGGAAGCGGCGCAGACCATCAAGCGTTGTCTGCGCGAGCTCGTGCGCCTGGAGCCGCCCGCTGATACAAGCGACCGCATGCACGGCCTGGGGCCGCTACTCGGGCTGGAGGGCGGCGGAAGCGCGGCCTACTACGGGGTCCTCGGCGGGCTCTTCAAAGGCGAATGGCACTTCGTCGGACGGGTCAAGCGTCCACCGACCGACCCGGTCAACGCCGTACTCTCATTTGGCTACACCCTGCTGACCAACCAGGTGGTGTCGCTGATCCATGCCATCGGGCTTGATCCAGGCCTTGGTGTGCTGCACCAGCCGGGCTTTGGCAAGCCGGCGCTGGCGCTCGACCTGGTGGAGATGTTCCGGCCGATCATTGTCGACTCGGTGGTCCTGACGATGATCAACACTGGCCAGCTCTCACCAGGAGATTTCGTAGAGGAGTTAGGCGCCTACCGGCTGCGGGACAACGCGCGACGGAGTTTCATCGAGAAGCTCGAGGCGCGGCTGAACGAACAGGTGCAGCATCCACTCTTCGGCTATCGGGTGAGCTACCGGCGCTGTATCGAACTGCAGGGGCGGCTCTTCGCCAAATACGCACAGGGCGAGATTGCGCGCTACGTACCATTCACTGTTCGCTAAGGAGACACAGTGGGAACCTCGGAGACAACGACGCTCTACATCGTAGCCTATGACATCCCCGACGACCGGCGTCGGACGCGGGTCCACAAAACGCTCAGCGGATACGGCGCCTGGACGCAGTACTCGCTGTTTGAGTGCTGGCTAACGCGGCGGCAACTGCTCGAACTGCGAGCGAAACTTGCGCCGCATCTGCAAGAAGAGCGCGACAGCGTGCGCTTTTACCCGCTCTGTGGAGCGTGTCAGCCGGGTGTGCTAACGATTGGCGGTCCCCGGCCACACGATCCGGTAACTATGATCTTCTGAGGCATCGGCGATCGAGCAGCGAAGCTCAGGGTAACATCCCGGGAGGCGCTCGCATGCGACAATTTCCCATTCCCACGCGGCATACAGCGTGGTATACTGAGGAGCAGACGGCTACGCTCAGTGTCTGTGCCCTTACACTGGCGAGGTGCTCGAACGGCGGCCCTCCGGTCGCATCCTGATGCGGCTGCGAGTGGGGAGGTTCGAAGGGCCATTGATCCGCAAGGCGGATTGAAACGTTCGTCTGCCAGGTTCGGCGGTCCAGCAACTGCCAGGTTCGAAGGGCCATTGATCCGCAAGGCGGATTGAAACGGTGGGCGGAAAT
>CAKZKA010000147.1 GCA_937120965.1 uncultured Chloroflexota bacterium | reverse complement strand
ATACGTCTATCATCATTATGCCCTGGCGGTCCCCTTCATTGTCATGGCTGTCATCGAGGGCGCGGCCCGCCTCCGTAGCGCGGCAGTTGAGGCTCCTCCCGGCGCAACGCCGCGCCGCTGGCGCGCCGATCTGGTCTTTACCACGGTGATTGTGGGTCTGACCACCACTCTGCTGGTGGATCAGCCCCTCAACCCGACCTTCTGGATGGGACTGCCGGGGCGAGGGCTTGACCCGTCGGCCTATGGGCTGACCAGCCGCGACCGGCTCAAGGACCGCTTCCTGGCGGCGCATGCGCCGCCTCCTCAGGCTCCCATTGCCGCCTCGATGTTTCTGGCGCCGCGCCTGGCCGATCGCGACACGCTCTACGTGGTGCGCTACCCCGATGATCCGGGTGGCGAGCGTCTGCCCGCCCTGCTGCCACAGGTTGACTACGTGCTCGCCGATGCGCTGTTCGACTGGCGCGCCGTTAATGGCGAGACGACCCTCGGTGGCCCTACCTACGAGCGCGGCGAGATTGCCCTGCTGCTGCGCGATCCGGCTTTCGGCCTCACTGCCGCCTATGACGGGCTGCTGCGCTTCGAGCGCAACGCCGCCGCGAGCGCCCGCCTGGCGCAGGAGGTGACCGTGGTTCCGGCACACGACCTTCCGGAGCAGACGGCCTACTTCGGCCCGATCCGGCTGCTGGGCGTCGCGGTGGAGCCGCTGGGCGACAGGCGCTACCGGGCGAGCTTCGCCTGGACGGCAACGGCGCCGCTCCCCGCCGACCGCAGCCTGATCCCCGTCAGCACCCTCGACGGGGTGGAGGGGCGCATTGTGCACCTGCCTACCTTCGCGCTGCTGCCCACTGCGGAGTGGCCCGTGGGGGCGATCATCCGTGAACAGTTCGAGATCGAGTTGCCCGCCGATCTGCCGGCGGGTAGCTATACCTGGCGCGTGGGGTGGTACGACCCGGCCCATCCCGAGGCCTACGCTACCGATGCGCGCAGCCAGTTCATGGATGCGGCGCCGGCCGCCGTTGCCGTGATCGAGGTGTCGGTGGAAGGCAGCTATGGCCTGCGTTAATATGGGGAAACCGGGTTTCCCCACGCCCCTCCCTGAGGGGAAGGTCTGGGCGTAGAGACGCAGCAGCGCTGCGTCTCCGAAATGGCATGAGGTATCACCAATGAACTGCTGGCATTGCGAGCGACCGGCCCACGGGGTCTGCGTCTTCTGCGGGCGGGCGGTGTGCCGCGAGCACGCCCGGGAGATGCCGCATATTGTGGCGCTCTATCGCAGCCAGAGGGGCGGGCATCGGGCGATCGTTACTGCGCGAGCTTTGTTTTGCGGGGTCTGCGAACCACGCGAAGATCCGGTGGAGATGCCGGAGCTGATATGAACGTCGGGGAAACCGGGTTTCCCCACCTGCGGTGAGCCTGTCGAACCGCACCCCTGCCTGGCGGGGCGCCAGGCGCCCCTACCGCGGTTGGAGCATGGGGAAACCGGGTTTCCCCACCTGCGGTGAGCCTGTCGAACCGCACCCCTGCCCGGCGGGGCGCCGGGTACCCCCTGCCGCAGTTGGAGAACGAGGAAATCGGGTTTCCCCACCCCCTGCCTGGCGGGGCGCCGGGCGCCCCCTGCCGCGGTTGGAGCATAGGGAAACCGCGTTTCCCCTCCCCGGCGAGGCAAGCGCCCGCACCAGCAGTTGGGGGATGAGGAAAGGCCGAACGGGGGCGCGCCTAACGCGCCACCGGCTGCCGGCGCAGCACAGCGCTGCGAATGGCCCGCAGAACCTCTTCGAGTTCGAAGGGCTTACGCAGGATCTCGACGGCGCCCAGCCGGCGGGCTTCGTCAATCTGGCTGCCGGTGGTCTGCCCGGTGAGCACCACCACGCGCGCGTCGGGGTCAACGGCGCGCAGTTCGCGGAGCAGATCCAGCCCGCCCATACCCGGCATGGCCAGATCGGTCAACACCACATCGAAGTCGCCGGCCCGGTAAGCGTCGAGAGCCGTCTGCCCATCGGGGCAGAGCGTAACCGTGTGGCCGATCTGCTCAAGCAACTTCCGTAGCGAGCGCCCGACCTGCGGGTCATCTTCGGCCAGCAGCAGGCGCAGGCCCGGCAACTCCGCCGGCTCGCGTTCGCTTTCCACCAGGGCCGCCGCCTCTTCGGGCGTCGCCACCACCGGCAGGCGCACTCGCATAGTGGTGCCCTTGCCCGGCTCGCTCTCCACCTCGAACGCGCCGCCGTGGCTCTTCACGATACCATAGGAGACCGAGAGGCCCAGGCCGGTGCCCGGTGTGGCGCTACCGCCCAGCGCGCCCTTGGTGGTGAAGAACGGCTCGAAGATCTTGTCGCGAATACTGTCGGGGATGCCGCTCCCCGTATCGCTCACTTCCAGCACGATCTCGCGCTCATCGCCGCCGAGGCGCACCGTCAGCGTGCCGCCATTCGGCTTCATCGCGTCGCGGGCATTGGTAAGCAAATTGAGAAAGACCTGGGCGAGTTGCCCGGCGTCGCAGATGGTGGGCGGCACCGGCTGGAGCTGTCGTACCACCTGGACGTGGTGCTTGCGCAGCTCCAGCTCCATCAAGGTAAGGGTGCCTTCAACCGCATCGTAGAGATCGGCCAGTTCGCGCCGCGGCTCCTGCCGGCGGGCGAAGGTCAGCAGGCTGCCGGTGATGCTCTTGCCACGCCTGCATGTGTCTACCACGACCTTGAGCGACTCGTTCTTGCTCTCTTCATCAGCGGCAGCCAGGCCGAGTTGCGCGTAGCCGAGCATTCCCGCCAGGAGGTTGTTGAACTCGTGGGCGATACCGGCGGCAAACGTTCCCACCGCGGCCAGTTTTGACGACTGGATCAACTCGGCCTGCGACTCCTGGAGCCGGCGGAAGAGGCGCGCATTGGCAATCACCGTGGCGGCCTGGCGCGCGAAGGCCATGAGCACGCGCTGCTCGTCTTCCCTCAGCCCGCGGATCTCGGCAAAGGTGAGGCAAACCGCGCCCATCACTCGCTTGTCGTCTACCAGCGGGATGCAGACCAGCGAGTTCCAGAACACCCCCTGGGTCAACTCGGGCAGCGGCGCCAGGGTCTGGGTATGCTGGTCGGTGAACATCATCACCCGTTCGCGACCGAGGACGGCCTCGTAGCTCCTGGGCAGCGGCACAGTGAACGGACCAGGGTCACCGCTGGCGACGGGAAGGTTATGCCAGGCCACCAGTTGCGGCACCTGCTGTTCATCGAGCAGAACCACCCAGCCGTTGGTGGCGTTCATCTGGCTTGCCAGGCGGTCCACCAGCACCTGGAGCATGGTCGGCACGTCGCGACTGGTAATCAGCGCGACCATCAGGTTCTGCAGGCGCTCCAGCTTCTCGGAGAGGGCGGTCGAATTGCTGGCCATGGCCCGCAGCTCGTTACTGTAGCGCGCTACGTCACTCTGGTTGCGCAGGGCGTTCTGGAGCAGCACCATCGGCACGATGCCGAGGGCAATGGCGATGCCGCTGATTTGCCAGAGCAGCGCCAGCAGACCACCCAGGGGCGCCAGCAGGAAGACGTACCAGGTCAGCTCGTCGCGGTGGGGGCGCATGCCCACACTGAGGGGCGTGCCGTTGCTGAGCCAGGCGAGCAGCGCCACGGCGCCGCGTTCCACCAGGTAGAACACGGCGCCGGTGAGCAGCAAGGCCCCCAGAGAGGGGAGCGAGGTGTAGGGCATAGCGTCGCCGCCGGCGTCCACCGTCCAGGTGCCGACGTGGAGCGTAGCCAGGGCCACGCTGGCGGCCGCGGCGAGCCAGCGCACGGCGATGGTCGAGAGCACGTTCCACCACGCCTGGTCGCGCGCCAGGGCGCCGCAGATCGTGCCGAGCATAATCGCCGCCACCAGCGCCGGCCAGGCGAGCGAGGTCAACGCGCCGATCAGCACCGCCACGGCGATGGAGACGATGCGCCCGTCGTCCATTTCGAAGGCGGTGAGGTCGGCGACGGTCAACATTACGGCGAAGATCAACGCCGCAAGCAGTTCCGCCAGGGAAGGCGGCGCCCAGAGCAGGCGCAGCCCGCCGCCGGCTACGGCCAGGGCCAGCGCCCAGAGACCGACGAGGTAACGTTGTGCGCTGCGGGGTAGAACTTGCATACATGCTCGGCCGGGGCGGAGGGGGCGTGTGGGGTGGAGGGCTGGCCACTGCCCGCCGCCCACCCTGATTCACTACGAAGTTGTGCCGCGCAGCCGCATAGATGGCTGAAGTCGGCACTACTAAAAACCATGTCGGAAGCCGCCGCATGCCCGCCAGTCCATCTCATTGATTACACTATACCGTACAATTGCAACCTCCGCGATTACGGGCTTGTAAGAAACGCGCGCACAACGGCGTTGAACTGCTCCGGGCGTTCGTCCTGGACCAGGAGCGAGGCGCGGTCAATCACTTCAAGGCGAGCATTGCGGTTGGCGGCGAGGAAGGCGTCGGCCTGATGCAGCGGGGTCGTGGTCGCCTGTTTTCCCCAGATGATCACGATCGGCTGGCGCAGCCGGGGGAAGCTCTCGCGCACCGAGCAGTTGAGCAGCCCGGTCAGAAAGCAGATCGGCGCGTAGTAGGCCCCGGGACGGCGGCAAGTCAGGTAGAAGCCGTCAATGGTCTCCGGCGTGATACAGGCGGGATCGTGATAGGCCTGTGAGCGCAGGAAGAAGCTCGTGCTGGCGCGGCTGGTCAGGCTTTCGTACAGGCCACGGCCGATGGGCCCGTGCAGCACCCGGTAGGCGGCCCAGCCAGCCGGGCCGGCCGGGTCGCCGAGCTGCTGGAGGCCAGTGGGGCAAACCAGCGCCAGGGCGCTGATCCGCTCCGGCCAGCGGTCGGCGGCGACAATGGCATAGGCCGCGCCGAGGGAACTGGCGACCAGCGCCGTCGGGGCGCCGATGTGCTCCACAACGGCGCCGATCTGAGCGATGTAGTCCTCGGCGCTGTAGCTGCGGGCGGGACGGTCACTATTGCCGTAGCCCAGCAGGTCAAACGCGTACACGGAGAAAGTGTCCTGAAGACCCTTAAATGGAGCGCGCATCTCGAAGACGGAAGCGGCGGCGTTGATGCTGTGGACGAGCAGGACGGGCCGGCCACGGCCCGCGTGGTACAGGGCGAGACGATGCCCGTTCCAGTTCAGGGCGCCAGGCTCTACCGGGAGCAGGCGCAGAGGGGGTTGTGTCATAGGTGAATGTATTCGTCAGGTAGCGCATGCGGCTGCGCCGCATACGCGTAAGATGAAAACAGGGTTATTTTTGGGAGGGCCACGCCCTCCCAAACCCTCCCGGCAGGGAGGGGAATGGGGAAACCCGGCTGCCCCTATGTTCATATGCGGATCGGCCGGACCCGCCGAATGCGCGGGCAGGGCTATGAACGCGGCTGGCTGCGCCTGCCGTTGTGATCAGTATATAATAGGTGTGTGGAACGTCAAACACAACCAACGCCAGCCACACTGGTATTCGAGGTGGCGCCGCTCGACGCCTATGCCCGCCGGCTTACGGCGGGCCTGGCCTATCTGGGCGGCTTGCTTATGCTGCCGTTGCTCTTCGCCTATCTGGCAAACCTGCGCTGGGAAGGGCTGATCGTTCCCGTGGCGCTGGCCCTGGCGGTGGCGATTTTCTTATTACTCACCTACAGCGTCCAGCCGCGGCGCTACGAGATTGACGCGAAGCACCTGGTGATCCGGCGGCGCTGGCTGCCGGCCCTGCGCGTGCCGCTGACACTCGTCACCGGCGCCTCGCTGGCCTCGCACCTGGCCGACGTGCCGCGGCGTGGTGTGCGCTTTGCCTTCAATGCGGGGATCTTTGGCTACCAGGGGCCGTTCCGGCTCGCGCCCTTCGGCAAGGTTTTTTTTCTCGCCACTAACCTTGAGCGCCTGGTGTCCGTGGGCCGCGAGGGGCGCCCGCCGCTCATTCTCAGCCCGGCCCGCCCGCGCGCCTTCGTCGAGGCGCTCAACGAGAGCCGCACCCGCCAGGCCCTCGAGGCGCTGGAACCTGCCCGACCCCGGCCCTCCGAGCAGGAACCGGCCCCGGTGAAGGGGGCGGAGTAGGGGCAAACGCGTCTATCCGCGCCCACTCAACCCGAGAAGGAGAGACGAACATGACCGGTCTGCTCCCCGTGCTGCCGGAACTTGATCCCACCAGACCACCGCCGCCCGAGTACTTGCCGGACTACGAGCAATTTGTCACCGAAGATGACATGCCCGTGGATAACTTTTTCTCTGAGAAACAGCAACGCCTGCTGACCGAGCCGATCTACAGTGCCGGTGTGGCAGAGCGGCTCGGGCGTCCCATCCTGGTAGCGGCGAATGTGGGGATCTTCTTCGGCGAAGGGCAACCAGCGATTGTTCCAGATGTGCTGGTAAGCCTGGATGTGCATCTGCCCGATGATCTGTGGCCGAAGGCCAACCGCTCGTATTTCATCTGGCGCTTTGCCAAACCGCCGGACGCGGTGATCGAGATCGTCTCGAACCGCGAGGGCGGCGAGGTTGACCGCAAGCGGCGCCGCTACGCGCAGTTGGGCGTCGGGTACTACCTGATCTTTGACCCGCAACGCTACCTCGGTGACACACTGGTGCAGTGCTACGAACTGCGCGGGCGCACCTATGTGCCGTGTGAGCGACCCTGGCTGGCAGACGTGGGATTGGGCGTTACTCTCTGGGAGGGCCAGTACGAGGGGGTGCGGGCGACCTGGCTGCGCTGGTGTGATGACCAGGGAAAGGTCATTCCAACCGGGTTCGAACTGGTCGAACAGGAACGCCAGCGGGCGGAGGAGGAACGCCAGCGGGCCGAGCAAGAGCATCGGCGGGCGGAGGAGGAACGCCAGCGGGCCGAGCAAGAGCATCGGCGGGCGGAGGAGGAACGCCAGCGGGCCGAGCAAGAGCATCGGCGGGCGGAGGAGGAACGCCAGCGGGCCGAACGTCTGGCGGCGCGCCTGCGCGCCCTGGGCATTGACCCGGACGCGGAGCGTGGCGGTGTTTGATACCGGCTGCGCCGCACAACGACAAGCGGTTCGACAGGCTCACCGCAGGTGGGGAAACCCGGTTTCCCCGTATGCTCACCTCAGCAGGTTGCTCCAATCTGAGCAGTGATTACCGCTATGCGCTTCCCGTTGCTGGATCGTCTCACGCTCCCCTGTGTGCTGGAGCGGCTTGTTCCCGGGCAACCGCACCCCGACGGGCGACGGTACCTGCCCCTGGTGGTGCTCCGCCCCACAGGCGGCCCTGCCGATGGGTCCTCGACCGTGCGCATTGGCGTGGTTGATCGCCACCACCGGGTTCGGGAGAGCGAGGTGGGCCGGGGCGGCGCCGCGCGCCTGGTGTGTTCGCTGGGTGTGCTGCGGCCCCAGGAAGCGCCCCCGCGCCGCGGCATGGTTCCAGAAAGTGGCTGGACGCCGCCCCGGGCCAGTCTGGCGCCGACGTTCTACGGGCACGTGCTTGAAATTATCACCTGGGAAACCGGGCGCGGGATGTTGCCCTATGAAACCCTCTATGCCGAGCTTCTGATCGACATTGGCCTGGGCACGGTGGGCCTGCGCACCGGCGCAACCGCCGATGACCTGACCAGCGCCTTCGGCAGGGCGCATCTGGAGCCGGGCGACGCAGTGGAGCTGGCGCGCTCGCGGATTGACATTCTGGAGTTTGAGCCTGCGGAGAGCGCAGATCTGCGGCGAACATAGCCTGGAGACGGGAGGATTTGGCGCGGCAAGCCCTCCCAAACCCTCCCCTCAGGGAGGGGGAATGGGGAAACCCGGTTTCCCCAACCCCCAACCGCGGTTGGGAGCGGCTGGCATCCCCACAGGCAGGGGTGCGGTTCGACAGGCTCACCGCAGGTGGGGAAACCTGGTTTCCCCATATTTTCACCTCAGTAGCTACACCCCCGCCAGCGCCAGCAACACCTCGATCAGCAACTGCCCGTGGCGGGCCAGGTCGTCGAGAGGGATGTGCTCGTCGGGGCCGAAGGGGGCGCTTTCAGGGCGGGCCACGCCGACCGAGGCGCAGGGCATGGGGTGAGCCTCGACAAAGCGTTGCAGCGGCAGGGTGAAGGCGCCGGCTGGCGCGATCGGGAGCAGAACCCCGTGCACCACTGCCCCGGCGGCGGCGACCTGGCGAATGAACGGCGCATCGGGCGGGGTGCGGGCAGGGGGGTAGCCTCCGGGCAGCACCTCGAGGGTCACATCGCTGAAGCCCTTCTCGTCGAGGTAGGCCCGGATCAGGCCGGCGATCTCGGTGGGTTGCTGATTCGGCACGAGGTGAAAGTCGAGCGCCGCCTCTGCCCCGGCGGGCAGCAGGGCTAGATCGCCATCGGGCGTCGGATGGAGGGTGCTGAGGTTGCAGGTGGGCAACGTCACCTCGGCGCGCACCAGGGGCGCGCCGCGCATGCCGAAGAGAAACTCGCCCGGGCCCCAGGCCGCCAGGCGCCCTGCCTCATCGAGTTTGAGTTGCCGCAGCAGCGCGCTCTCCTCGCGCGATGGCCCCTCAACACTGTCGTAGAACCCGGGGATGCGAATATCCTCGTCTTCACCCTTAATCGCCGACAGGGCCCAGGTCAGGCGCCAGAGGGCGTTGGGCATGGTGGAGGCGGCGCCGGGAGGCAGGGGGTGAGCCGGTCCCTGCGCCCGCAGGCGCACCTGGAGCAACCCCTTGCTGCCGCTGTAGCACACCGGTGCGCCGCCAGCGGCGCGGTCGCCCGCGCTGCCCAGGCAGGCATCGGCGCGCAGGGTCGCGGCGTGGGCAGCGATAGCAGCCGGGAGACCAGGCGAGCCGATCAGGCCGCCGCCGTCGGCCACCACCGTTACGCCGCAGGGCAACTCGCCCTCGGCCTCGATCAGAGCCGCCAGGGCCTGCAGGTGCGCCGCCAGCGGCCCTTTGCCCTCGGCTACGCCCCGTCCGTACACTGCCCCATCGCGCTCGGCTAGCTGGTATGGCTCGTGCGACCAGGCGCGCCACGGGCCGGGTGGTGGGGTGTCGAAGCGGTGGTAGAGCAGCAACATGCGCGCGGCGCGCCCCCCGCGCCGGCCAATCACCACCGGCGGCCCGTGCCCATCCAGGCGCTGTACCTGCATGCCCAGCCGTCGCAACAGCGTGGCGATCAGGTCCGCGCTGCGCGCCAGTTCGTCGGGCCGCCCCATGCTCGACGGCTGCGCGCAGAGCGTTCGCAGACAATCCATGATCGATGCGGCCAGCATGTGAAGTGACGCTGACACAGGGGCTCCTGCACTGCGTGCGCGGGCGCAATGGCGGTTTGCCCATTATAGCACGGCGGGTCGCAGGCGGGAGTTTGTCAGCAATAATACCATTTTAGATTTTGGATTTTGGATTGTAGATTGCCACGCTAGGCAGCACAACCCCTGAAACCACTTCAAGCAATGCGGCATCATCAACGGTAATTGGTATAATGCTCTACAGCGCACGCGTTACAATTTGACAGTCGTCATGCCGGCCAGTATAATCGCGCGCACAACTTTTTGCGTTCCTGACGATATTCGAACATAGCTGTGATTGCCCGGGTTGCAGCATAGCCGCTTTGCCGGGAGGGATGCAGAGAAGCAGGGTTGCCCCATATTCGTATCAGACGCCCCTGTGGCTGTGCCGCATCCCACAGGAACTGGGATGGCTTGCCATCTTCGTGGGCAAGAGCGTGGGGAACCCGGGGTTCCCCACGGTCATATGCGAGATGCTTCTGGAAGGGCTACGCCCTCCCGAATCCTCCTGCTGGTTCAGGGGCGGACAGAACATATGGGCGCCGACGGGCGTGATGGCGTTGGGAGGCGCTGGTTGATCCTCATCCCCGGCCCCTCTCCGGCGAAGCTGGAGAAGGCAGACCAGCGCCGCGCGCGGGGGCGTTCCAGTGCGGTACACGCCACGCTGGCTCGAATGTTCTGTCGGCCCTTAAACTCCCGGCGGGGAGGGCTTGCCGCCCCGGCATGCACGGGGTTGGGCGACCACGGGTTCCCCTCGTTCACACCCAAAAGTTGACGCCAACCCCGGTTTTCGGCTAGACTCCCGGTATTCCTGGCAACGCT
Source organism: uncultured Chloroflexota bacterium (assembly GCA_937120965.1). GTDB lineage: Bacteria > Chloroflexota > Chloroflexia > Chloroflexales > Chloroflexaceae > JACAEO01. The sequence continues at coordinate 18,878 of CAKZKA010000147.1, read as the reverse complement.
GGCGGCGCGGCTGGCGCGCGCGCACGTTGCTACACAGATGCTCGAAAAGGAGGTTTGCACAACGATGGCAAGGTTCCTCAAACGTCCTGCTGCCATGGTGGCGCTCATGGCGCTCATCGTTCCAATCCTGGCAGCATGCGGCGGCGCTCCCGCCGCGCCCGAAGTGGTCCGCGAGACGGTCGTGGTGGTTCAGACGGCTGAGCCGGTTCGCGAGACAGTGGTGGTTGTGGCGACTCCTGAAGCCGGCGCTGCAGGCGGGGCCTTCACCACGCCCCACCCGATCCTGGGTGATCCGAAGGTGCGCCAGGCGATCGCCTACTGCACCAACCGCCCCGAGTTGATCCAGTCGGTCTACAGCTACCTGACGCCTGAGCAGCAGCAGGGGCTGTTGATGGATACCAACCTGCCCAAAACCCACTGGGCGGTGGCTACCGAGGCCGATGGGATCGTGACCTATCCCTTTGACCCGGAGAAGGGCAAGGCCCTGCTCGAAGAGGCCGGCTGGACACTGGCGGAAGGCCAGACCGTTCGTACCAAGGACGGCGCGCCGCTGACCCTGGAGTTTACCACCACCAACGCCCAGTTCCGCATTACCTGGGCGACGGTGCTGGAGAAGCAACTGCTCGACAACTGCGGCATCCAGATCATCCGCAAGCACGCCCCGGCCTCCTGGTGGTTCGGCGGCGCCTCGGGCCTGCGCCGGCGCGACTTCGAGCTCGGCGCCTTCGCCTGGGTGGGCGAGGCCGATCCAGCCGGGCGCACCCTCTACGCCTGCGACCAGATCCCCCTGCCCGATAATAACTGGAACGGCCAGAACTACATGGGCTGGTGCAACGAGGCGGCCAGCCGGGCGATTACCGCGGCTAACAACACGCTGAACCGCGAGGAGCGCATCAAGAACTACAAGGCTTTCCAGGTGGAGTTCACCAAAGATATGGTCAGCCTGCCGCTGTTCCAGCGCCTCGAGGCCTACGGCTGGAACAAGGCGCTCCAGAACATGAAGCCCGACCCTACCGAGTACATTACCGCCAACGCCTATGAGTGGGCGCGCAGCGACAACGAGGATACGATCATCCTTGGCTTCACCCAGGAGCCGGCCTCGATGTTCACGCTGGTGGAGAGCGCAGCCGTGCAGCGCCAGGCGGCCCAACTGGTGGGCGGCGTGCTAACAACGCAGTACAGCTACGATTTCCAGCCCGTGCTGCAGGACGGCCTGGCGACGATCGAGAGCGGCAAGGCTAAGAACGAGGTGGTCGAGGTCAAAGAAGGTGACATTGTCTGGGACGCCACCGGCGCGGCGGTCGAGCTCAAGCCCGGGGTGGAACTGGTCAACTCCGATGGCGAGACGATCACCTACGAGAGCGGCACGGTGAAGATGAACCAGCTTACCGTGACTTACGACCTGATCGAGGGTATTACCTGGTCGGACGGCGAGCCGCTGAAGCAGGCCGATCTTGAACTGGGGGTGAAGATCGCCTGTGATCCCGATTCGGGCGCCGTGAGCTACACCTTCTGCGAGTCGCACCAGGGGGCCGAGGGGGTGAATGTGACCAGCGATACCAGCTACACGATCACCTTCCTGCCTGGCGTGCAGTGGCCGACCTACTTCCTGGCGCCCTACGGCGGCTACCCCTCGCATCAGACCGTCTCGGATGGGCGCAAGCTGGCCGATGTGCCGGCCAAGGAGTGGGCGACGCTGCCCGAGGTCGCCGAGACGCCGCTGGGCTATGGTCCCTACATCCTCAAGGAGTGGAACAAGGGCCAGAGCATGGTCTTCGAGGCCAACCCCAACTTTGTGCTCGGCGAGCCGAAGGTGAAGAACGTGATCATCCAGTTCTTTGCCGACACCAACGCCGCCGTGGCGGCGCTGCTGACCGGCGAGGTTGACATCCTCGAGAAGGCGACGCTCGGCGCCGGCCCTGAGGTGGAGACGGTGCTCAAGGCCGCGGCGGAGGGCAAGATCGAAGCGAAGACCGATGCCAGCCCGACCTGGGAGCACATGGATATGAACCTGTTCGTGCGCTGATCGTCTGTAGTAGGGCCGAAGCGCCGCTGCGCCAGCGCTTCGGCCCCACGGGGCGGTGGCATCCTCGGAGCAGGGCCAAAGCGCCGGCCTGGCCGGCGCTTTGGCCTCACGGGGCGGTGTCACCCCCCATCAAACGCCATGACCACCTACCTCGTCCGCCGTCTGTTCCAGATGTTGATCGTGACCGTCCTCTCGGCGATGCTGGGTTATTCGCTGTTGTACCTCGCGCCGGGGGGGCCGTTGTTGTTTTTGCAGCAGATGCAGAATACCGGTCAGAACCGTGTGACGGAAGAAGATATTGCGCGTATCAAGGCGCGCTATGAGCTTGACCTCTATCTGCCGGTGCGTTTCACCCGCTGGTTGATCGGCTTTCCCCGCGGCCCGGTGCAGATCTTCGGCGTGTACCTGCTCCCGCCCGATACCGTGGTCGGCTGCGCCATCCCGGGGCAGGTGCGACTGCGCTACCCCGATGGCACGGTAGAGATCGTTGAAGAAGGCTGCGCGCGCCCCGTCACCCTGGCCGACCTGGAGGAGCGCCGCACCAGTCGGGGCATCCTCTTTGGCGACTTTGGTCTCTCCCAGCAGATTGCCCGCGACCGTCCGGTGAGCGACCTCTTGATGAGCCGCCTACCCTACACCCTGTGGTTAATGGGCGTATCCACCCTGCTGGCAATCCTCATCGGCGTGCCGGTGGGGATCTATTCCGCGGTGCGCCAGTATTCGCGCTTTGACTATGCGATGACCACCATCACCTTTATCGGCTCGTCACTGCCGACCCTGTTCATGGGGGTGATGGCCATCCTGATCTTCTCTGTGCTCGCCAAGGATGCCGGGCTGCCCTACCTGCCCTCGGGCGGCGCGCAGGCAGTGCGCGACTATACCATTCCCTGGATCGGCCGGGTTGAGGCCGGCTCGTTGCTGGACCGTTTTCTGCGCTTCATTATGCCCGTGAGTGTGCTGACGTTCTTCAACATCGCTGGCTGGAGCCGCTTCGTGCGCGCCAGTATGCTCGAGGTGTTGCGGCAGGACTACGTGCGCACAGCGCGGGCCAAGGGCGTGCGCGAGCAACTGGTCATCACCAAGCATGCCCTGCGCAACGCGCTGATCCCCTTCGTCACCCTGCTGGCCGGTGTGCTGCCGACGCTGGTAGCCGGAGCGGCGATCACCGAGTCGGTCTTCAACTGGCCCGGCATGGGCCGGCTGCTGGTGGATTCGCTCGGACGTAGCGACTACACCGTGGCCATGGCCATTCTCTTTATCAGCACTGTGCTGGTGTTGATCGGCTATTTAATCTCGGATATTCTATATACAATTGTTGATCCCCGTATCCGGCTCTCGTGAGGAGCTACGTTCGATGGCCACAACAACCTCGGTGGCGCCCGAAACCGCCGAGCGCTCCCAGCCGCGCTCCGAAGGTCAGTGGGCGGTCGTGTTCCGGCGCTTCCGGCGCCACCGCCTGGCGATGATCAGCCTGGCGGTGCTGGTGATCATCTTTATTGCCTCACTCCTGGCGCCCTGGATCGCCCCCTTCCCCCGCGACGACATCGGGCTGAACCGCGTGGCCCTGCCGCCGATGAGCGTTGATCCGACCAATGGCAGGTTGCACATCCTCGGCACCGACCACCTGGGCCGCGATTTCTTCACCCGGGTGATCTACGCCGCGCGCGTCTCGCTCATGGTCGCGATCTCGGTCACCACACTGGTGGCGATCATCGGCTCGATACTGGGCTTGCTGGCCGGCTTCTTTGGGGGCTGGACGGATACTCTGATCAGCCGGGTGATGGAGTTTGTGGCCACTATTCCCGATCTGCCTATCCTGCTGATTCTCAGCGCGATCATGATCCAGAATGCCGATCTGATAGTGCTGCCATCGTGGATCATCGGGCCGGTGGCCTGGATCATGGCCGTGCCGCTCCGCGAGGCCACCCAGGTGACGTTGCTGATCCTGGTCCTGGCCTCGCTGGGCTGGGTCGGCGTGGCGCGCCTGATGCGCGGGATGGTGCTCCAGGTGCGTGAGATGCAGTATATCGAGTCGGCGCGCGCGCTTGGCGGCGCAAATGCCTGGATCCTGGGCAAGCACGTTTTCCCCAATGCCTTCCCGCCGCTGATCGTGGCCTTCACCCTCGGCCTCAACGCTGCCCTGGTCAGCGAGGTGGCGATCAGCTTTCTCGGCTTTGGCGTTCAGGATCCCACGCCGACCTGGGGTAACATGATGGGCTTCGCTACCAGTTACATGTTCAACCATCCCTGGATGCCGCTCATCCCTGGCCTGCCGATCTTCCTCTGCTCCCTGGCCTTCAATTTTGTGGGTGATGGTTTGCGCGATGCCCTCGACCCGCGGCTGAAAATCTGAGGGGGCCATGGGGCAACCGGGTTGCCCCATGCCCCTGCGCGTTCGCCGCATGGCCATCAACATGTTAGAAAGCGAATACCAGCCTTGAGCACGTCACCGATTTCCGTCGCCGCTGGCGCCCCGCAAACCACGCCGCACCGCGGCGATGTGCTGCTACAGGTGCACGGCTTGAAAACCTACTTCTTTACCGAGGCCGGTGTGGTGCGCGCTGTGGATGGGATCGACCTGGTCCTGCGGCGCGGGGAGACGCTGAGCATCGTCGGCGAGAGCGGCTCGGGCAAGAGCGTCACTTCGCTGTCCATTCTGCGCCTGATCCAGTTCCCGCCGGGCAAGATCGTCGAGGGCGAGATTATCTTCGACGGTGTGGATGTGCTCGCCTTGAGCGAGGAAGATATGCGCCACATCCGCGGCAACCGCATCTCGATGATCTTTCAGCAACCGACAACCTGCCTTAACCCGGTTTTCCGCGTGGGCGATCAGATCATCGAGGCGTTGCAGATCCACCAGGGGCTGAAAGGTGGGGAGGCTGAGCGCCGCTGCATCGAACTGCTGAACATGGTCGGCCTGCCCGACCCGCAGCGCCGCATCAGGCAGTATCCCCACGAACTGTCGGGCGGGCAGGCCCAGCGTGTGATGATCGCGATGGCCCTGGCCTGCAACCCCGAGCTGCTGATCGCCGACGAGCCGACCACGGCCCTCGATGTCACCATTCAGGCCCAGATCCTCGATCTGATGCGCGCCCTGCGCGAGAAGATCGATACGTCGATCATTCTGATTACCCACGATATGGGCGTGGTGGCCGAGATGGCCGATACGGTGGCGGTGATGTACGCCGGCCAGATTGTGGAGTACGCCGATGTACGCAGTCTCTTTGGCGAACCGAAACACCCCTACACCCAGGGCCTGCTGGAGTCGATCCCGGTGCTGGGCGAAGTGGTGGATCAACTGGCGACCATCCCCGGCACAGTGCCCAACCTGATCAACCCGCCTACTGGCTGCCGCTTTGCCGAGCGCTGCGCGAAACGCTTCGAGCGCTGCGACGAACCGGTGCCGATGTTCGACCTGGAGGGTGGGCGCAAGGTGCGCTGCTGGCTGTACGAGCGAGGGCAAGCATGAGCGGCTCCGCATCCGCAGGCGATCCGAATGTCCTGCTCGAAGTGAACAACCTGGTCAAGCATTTTCCGATCAAAGGCGGCGTATTGCGCCGCACCGTCGCGCACGTCAAAGCCGTAGACGGGGTGAGCTTCTTCATCCGGCGCGGCGAGACTCTGGGGCTGGTTGGCGAGAGCGGCTGCGGCAAGACCACCACCGGGCGCACGGTGCTGCGGCTGGAGCGAGCCACTGCCGGCGAGGTGCTCTTCGAGGGCAAGGACGTGCTCAAGGCTGGCCGGAAGCAGTTGAAGGCCCTGCGGCGGGACATGCAGATCGTGTTCCAGGACCCCTACGCCTCGCTTGATCCGCGCCTGACGATCGGCGAGAGCGTCGCCGAGGGCCTGGTGATCCACCGCATCGGCACGGCCGCCGAGCGGCGCGAGCGCGTGCGCGAGGTGCTGGCCCGCGTGGGCCTGCACGCGAGCCAGATGAGCCGCTTCCCCCACGAGTTCTCCGGCGGGCAGCGACAGCGCATCGGTATTGCCCGCGCCCTGATCATGGAACCCAAGCTGATCGTCTGCGATGAACCGGTCAGCGCCCTGGACGTTTCGATCCAGTCGCAGGTACTCAACCTGCTCAAGAACCTGCAACGCGAGTTCGGATTGACCTACCTGTTCATTGCCCACAATCTGGCGGTGGTGGAGCACATCAGCGACCGGGTCGGGGTAATGTACCTGGGCAAAGTGGTAGAACTGGCGGGGCGCGATGATCTGTTCCGCGAGCCGCTGCACCCTTACACCAGGGCGCTCATCTCGGCCATTCCACACCCCGACCCGACGCGGCGCCGCGAGCGGATCGTGCTGCAAGGCGACGTGCCCAGTCCCATCAATCCCCCCGCGGGATGCCGCTTCCACCCACGCTGCTGGATCGCCCGCGATATCTGCAAGGAACAGGAACCGGCCTTCGAAGAGAAAAAGAAGGGCCACTGGGTAGCCTGTCACTTCGCCGGGCAGTTTTAATACCATTTTTGGTTTTAGATTTTGGATTGTGGATTGCCACACTGGGCAGCACAACGCCTGAAACCGCTTTAAGCAATGCGGCATCATCAACGGTAATTGGTATAAGACAATCCGGCGCCAGGACGACGCCACGGTTCACCCCATCGCGCCGGGGCGACGCCGGGGGCGCGGGGCGGGAACACCCGGAGGGGTGGCGTAGAGACGGCCCGCCGGGCCGTCTCTACGGCGTCGGGGGGACGACGGGCCGCCCCCCATTATGCCGGGGACGACGGGCCGCCCCCCATTACGCCGGGGACGATGGGCCACCCCATCGCGCCGGAGCAACGCCGGGGGCGCGGGGCGGGGCGGGAACACCCCCGCGAGGGGCGGCGCGGGGCGGGGGGACGACGGGGGAACTGAGAAGGGGCCTGACCATGACCGATCTGGTTCTGATCGAGCGAAACGGACCGCTGGCAACAGTGACGCTGAACCGCCCAGAGGTACACAACGCCTTCAACGCGCATCTGATCGCCGAACTCCACGCCGCGTGCGACGCGCTGCGCGGCGAGTCCGGGCTGCGCGCGGTGGTGCTGCGGGGCGCAGGGCCGTCGTTCTGCGCCGGGGCCGACCTGCACTGGATGCGCGAGAGCCTGAACTATACCCACGCCGAGAATCTGGCCGATGCGGCGCGCCTTGACGCGATGCTGGAGGCTTTGAATACGCTGCCGGTGGCGGTGATCGGGCGGGTACACGGCGCGGCGCTGGGTGGTGGTGTGGGCCTGGCGGCCTGCTGCGACGTGGTGGTGGCTGCCGAGAACGCCAGTTTCGGCTTCACCGAGGCGCGTCTCGGGTTGCTGCCGGCGGTGATTGCCCGCTATGTGGCGCCGAAGATTGGCCCCGGCCAGGCGCGGGCGCTCTTCGTCACTGCGCGCCGCTTCAGTGCTCGACACGCCCTGGGGATCGGCCTGGTCCACGAGGTGACCCCTGCCGAGGGCCTCGATGAAGCGGTCGAGCGGGTGATCGAGGCTGTGCTCGCCTGCGGGCCAGAGGCGGTGGCCGCCTCCAAGGCCCTGGTGGCCGCCGTCGCCAGCCTCCCGCCCGCCGAGGCCCGCGAGTATGTGATTGGCGCCATCGCCGCCGCCCGTACCAGCGCCGAGGGCCAGGAGGGGTTACGTGCTTTTCTAGAGAAGCGCGCGCCAGCATGGGCGAAGTAGAACGAGGCGGGACCGGATCGCTCGGCCCGTTCACAGCTCTCCATCTGCCCATCTCTGCAGGTACGTGTTCAGCGTAATTACGGCAGCCTGGCTGCGCGGGTGTTCCGCCCTCGTCAGCGTTCGAGGGCAAGCTGCCCTCGCTCCCAGAGGCAGTGCGAACTCATACCATTTTAGATTTTGGATTGTGGATTGCCACGCTGGGCAGCACAAAGCCTGAAACCGCTTCAAGCAATGCGGCATCATCAACGGTAGTTGGTATCACACCTCCGCAGAACGTCAGGGCCCACAGCGGCGCCCATCATCCCCGCGCGTCCTTGCGCCGCAGCATCTCCTGCCAGGCCGCCTCGACCTGGGCGCGGGTGGCTTCTTGCGGGCCACCGTTGTCAATCACCACGGTGGCGTGGGCCAGGCGCGCCGCCTGGGGTAACTGCGCGGCGATGCGCTGCCGCGCCTCGGCCTCGCTCATGCCCCGCGTGGCCATGAGCCGCTGCACCTGCTGCTCCTCGGGCGCGGTTACCACCCATACCTCGTCACATACCTCGACCCAACCCGACTCGATCAGCTTGACCACGTCAATCACCACCACCGGGCGTTCGGTGGGCCGGGCGGCCCGGCCTATCGCTGCGATGAAGTTGCCAAGTTCAATCCGCACCGCCGGATGCACGATCTGCTCCAACTGGCGCAAGCGCTGCGGATCGGTGAAGACCAGCGCCGCCAGCCGGCGCCGGTCGAGCGGAGCACCCGGCTCTGGCGCCGCTTCGGGGAAGGCCGCGACGATCTGTTCGTAGACGGGCATGCCCGGAGCCTGCAATTCGTGGGTCACGCGGTCGGCATCAATCGTGTGCGCGCCCAACGCCGCGAGCATCGCCAGTACGGTGCTTTTGCCGCAGGCGATGCCGCCGGTCAGGCCGATCAGGTAAACATTGGGATGCTTCATGACCAATCTACATCACTCCGTAGAGGCGCCGAGCTGTTCATTCACCTCTACACACACCTATCGCACCATCTCCACATACTCCTGCTTCACCAGATCGCGCTCGTCTACACCGGCGATGGCGAGCAGTTCACCAATCAGCGCCGCGCGGTCGGCCGCATCGCGACTACTCCAGGTACGGCTCTTGATCTCCAGGTAGGGGCCAGAGTCGCTGCCGCCCAGGAGGGTGTCGAGGTTAATGGCGAAATCGTGCTCTTTGTACATAATCCGCCAGCGTCGGCGGCGCTTCTCCAGTTCCAGCACCTGGTCGGGCTGAAAGTACTCCCGGTAGAAACGCACGGTATGGTCGGCGGGCGCGGTGTAGCGGGCGCGGGAGAGCACAATGGCGTGGGGATACTCGCCGCGGATGGCCTCGGCCATCAGGGTGATGGTGTACTTCGGCTCGGGGCGCGCTCCCGGATCGGTGCGGTGATCCTCACGAATGCGAATGCGCTCACGATTCTTGAAAAGAAAATAGGTGTCGTACTGGGTGCGAATACTGGCTTTCGTGATCGTGACGCGCGGATCTTCGAGGATGCGGCGCACTTTGTCCTCGCTATCGGGGCCAAGGCGCGCCTTGACCTGGATTTCGAAGATCTCGGCCTGCTGCACTCCGCCGAGGGCCAGGATCTTTGCCATCAGGTTGCGCTCGCGAGAGGCCAGAAACTCGTCAATGCGCGCCGAGATAGCCTGGGCGCGGCGCAGAATCGCCTGCTCATCGAGGGTCAGCAGGGCGCGGTCACGCACCAGCACCCGTCCATCAACGATCACATGGCGCACATCGGCGGCGCGGGCGCCGTAGACCAGGTGCGAGTAGATCGCCTCGGGGTTGTAGAAGTAGCGTGGCGCGCTGTGAAGCTTGCCCAGTTCAACCACGGCGATATCGGCCCGCTTGTGCGGCTCCAGCGAGCCGACCAGGTGCTCCAGATGCACGGCGCGCGCCCCCCAGCAGGTCGCCAGCGCCAGCGCCTCGCGGGCAGGCACCGCAGTCGGGTCGCCGCTGACGCCTTTGGGGAGCAGGGCCGCCAACTGGATTTCCGTAAACATATCCTGATCGTCGTTGGAGGCCGGCCCATCGGTGCCCAGACCGGTGCGCACGCCCGCGTCAATCAGCCGCTTGTAGGGGGCGATGCCGCTGGCGAGCTTGAGGTTGCTGGTGGGGCAGGGCACGGCCCCGGCGCGGGCCTCGCGCAGCAGGCGGATGTCATCTTCGGTGGCGTGGGTGCAATGGGCGGCGATGCAGGGCACATCGAAGGCGCCGACGCGCCGGGCGTAGCGGATGGGGGTTACCTCGCGCTCGCGAATGCTCTCCTCGACCTCGCGGGCGGTCTCGGAGAGATGGGTGATCAACGGTACGCCGTACTTGCGGCAGAGCACCGCCGCCTCCTGGTAGATCCGGTCAGTGCAGGTGTAGGGCGCGTGGGGCGCCACCGTCGGCACGATCCGCTCGTGCCCGGACCACTCCTCGATGAAGCGGCGGGCGCGCTCCAGCCCCTCGTCGAACGAAGCGGCGTCAGGTGTGGGCAGGCGCATCACGGTCTGGCCGCAGATGGCGCGCATGCCGGCCTCATCGGCGGCCCGCGCCACTTGCTCCTCGAAGTAGTACATGTCAACGAACGTGGTTGTGCCGCCGCGCAGCATCTCGGCACAGGAGAGCAGCGTGCCGACGTAGGAGAACTCCTCGTCCACGAACTTGCTTTCCACCGGAAACATGTAGCCAAAGAGCCAGACATCGAGTTGCTGGTCGGCAGTCATGCCGCGCAGCAGGCTCATAGGCACGTGGGCGTGACCGTTGATCAAGCCAGGGATCACCGCGCAGCCGGCGCAATCGATCGTCTCGCGGGCGCTGTAGCGCCGCGCCAGTTCATGTGCCGGCCCCACGGCGACAATCTCGCGCCCGCGCACTGCTACGGCCCCCTCGGGAACGACGTTCCAGGCCAGGTCCATCGTCACAACGGTGCCGCCGGTCAGTAACAGGTCTACTGGTTCGGACATTTCCGTGCTCCTTCTTCCCCCTCCGGTTGCAGGTCGGGAACGTGTGCTGAGTATTGTACCAGACTGCCACAGGGGCTACCTGTGATGGTGACCCTCCCGGAGCTGATGCAACGTCTGCCTCCGGCGGCGGGATGCAGGGCAGCCTGGCCGCCCCGACGGCGTCGCATCAGCCCCGGGACCCCCCGACTGCTCAGGGGCGGACAGAACCTTGGGCGCCGACGGGCGTGATGGCGTTGGGATGCGCTGGGTGGTCCTCACCCCCGACCCCCTTCGACAGGCTCAGGCTTCGCCCTGAGGCTCAGCCCGAAGGGGCGGGCCTCTCCAGCGAAGCCTGAGCCTGTGTCGAAGCGGGGAGACCAGCGCCGCGCGTGGGGGCGTTCCAATGCGGTACAAGCCACGTTGACGCGGATGGTCTGTCCGCCCTTAAAGGCCCCCGACCGGGTGTGGCGTTATGGTTTGCACGGCGCCCGCGTGACGATCTTCCTGCCGGCCAGGGTCACGTGGCGGCCCGGCGGGCGGTGGCGGGCGGCCACGATCAGGCGTAGAGACGGCCGGCGGGCCGTCTCTACGGCGGGCGTGGGGGCGATGGGTTGGGCCAGGTGGCAACGGGGCGCAGGCGTGGCCGCCGTTATGCCAATTGGCCGGTGATTGCAAAACGGCACGTCACACGCCGGGCACACAAGCGGCCCGCTGTGTGCTATACTCCGCAAAGGAGGGTTTATGCACGTCCGGCATAGCGCAACTGGCTCGAACGCCCCGTGGTTCGTCGCGGGCGGATTGGGAGTGATCGGGGCGGGGGTGATCGTCGCCTGGCTCGAGCGGCGCCTGGCGCCAGGCGCGGGCTGGATCTGGCTGACGCTGACCGTGGCCCTGGGTGGCGCTGGGGTTGCGTTGCTGCGGCGCATCCGCGGGCAGGGGCTTTCTTGCGCTCTCGGCCCGCGCTTGCGACCGTTGCAGGTGAGCGGGCTGGCCTTGCAAGCCCTGGGCGCGCTGCTCTTCCATTACGCCCAGAACCCGGCTTTCCAGGGCGCGCTGCCGTTGCTGGCCGCCCCCTGGCTGCCCCTGGCGTGCGTTCTGAGTGGCCTGCTCGTGCTGGGCCTGGTCAGCATCAGCGCCGACTGCCGGGATGCCGAGTTGCGCGGGCGGGTGTAGACTGGCCTCTGCCTGCCGGAGCGGGGCCCAGCCTGCCCCGGGCCGGCAATCCCTGGTGATCTGCGCGCCTCCGTGGCGCATCGTCACACTGGTCTGAATCCATGCCCTTCCCCACCAATCTAATCCGCCCCGAGATTGCCGATCTGGAACCCTACACGCCCATCCTGCCGCTGGAGGTGCTGGCAGCGCGTCTGAACCTGCCCATCGAGCGTCTGGTGAAGCTCGATGCCAACGAGAACCCCTACGGCCCCTCGCCGCGGGCGCTGGAGGCGCTGGCGCGCGAGCCCTTTTTGCACATTTACCCCGACCCCGGTCACAGCCGCCTGCGCGCGGCCCTGAGCGCGTACACGGGCCAGCCGGTCGAACGCATCCTCTGCGGCGCCGGCGCCGATGAGTTGATTGACCTGATCCTGCGGCTCTGCCTCACCCCCGGCGCCGCCGTAATTGACTGCCAGCCTACCTTCGGGATGTACAGTTTCGATACAGGGGTCTGCGGCGGTCGGGTGGTGGAGGTGCCCCGGCGCCCCGATTTCAGCCTCGACCTGGAGGGTATCGAGCAGGCGGCCCGGGCCAGCGCGGCCCGTGTTCTGTTCCTGACCTCGCCCAACAACCCCACCGGCAACGTGCTGCCGCCCGAGCACCTGGAGCGCCTGCTGGGCCTGCCGCTGCTGGTGGTGGTTGATGAAGCCTACGTCGAGTTCGCGGGGATTGGTCAGGGCTTCGGCGACTGGGTAGGACGCTATGAGAACCTGGTGGTGCTGCGCACCTTCAGCAAGTGGGCCGGGTTGGCGGGCCTGCGGGTAGGCTACGGCCTGCTGCCCGAATGGCTGGCCGATCAGCTCTGGAAGATCAAGCAACCCTATAATGTCAGCGTGGCGGGCCAGGTGGCCGCGATCGCCTCGCTGGAGGATCGCGCTCACTTGATGAACAACGTGGCCCGCATTGTGGCTGAACGCGAGCGGCTACTGCCGCTCCTGGCCGCGATCCCCTACCTGCGGCCCCTGCCCAGCGCGGCCAACTTTATTCTCTGCCGGGTGCAGGGCCGCTCTGCCCGCGAGGTGAAACTGGCCCTGGAGCACCAGGGCATCCTGGTGCGCTACTACCACACGCCCCTGCTGCGCGACTACATCCGCGTCAGCATCGGTACGCCAGAGCAGAGCGCCGCCCTGCTGGAGGCCCTGCGCGCACTGGCGTAGCGGAGCCTCCCCGCCAGGAGGGGCGTGGAGCAATCCGGGTTTCCCTATCGGCGTGGAGGACGTGCTACCCCGCAGGCGGGGATATGGGGAAACCTGGTTTCCCTTTTCAGCAAATCTCGTTGACAGACCAATCATACATTCCCACGCCACATCTTATCCAGATCTGGTATGATAAAGCGCATGAGGCGCAAGGCTTGCAAGACGCCTGTGTGGCTTCGCCGCACAGCGTAACCATGAACACAGGTTTTCCCGGGAGCGCCAGGCCTCCCAGACCCTCTTGCGCACGGGCCGGATGCGCCCCGGAGCCGATGGTCCCTCCTGCAGGAGGGCAGGGCGCTCCCCGTCACAGAAAACCTGCCAGGCGCCTGCCCGGAAAACCCCTTCAGGAGGGTCCGGGAGTGCTACGCCCTCCTGGAACATCAGGGGATAACCTCCAGGGTTTGCCAGTATCCCCGATAGCCTGAGACCGCTGCGTATGAAAGGAGTGTTCGATGCTGAACCTCGCTCTGCTGCTGGAGCAAAGCGCGCGCCAGGACCCCGGCAAGCTCGCGGTCATCCTGGACGATTACAAGCTGCGCTACGCGGAGGTGAACGGGGCCGCCAACAAGGTGGCCAGTGCCCTGGTGAAGCTAGGCGTCCGGCCGGGTGACAAGGTCGCCCTGATGATGCCCAACACGCCGCATTTTCCCATCTGTTACTACGGCATCCTCAAAACCGGCGCCGCGGTTGTGCCGCTGAACGTGCTCTTTAAACAGAATGAGGTGCAGTATCACCTCGAGGACAGCGACTCGGTGGCTCTGATCACCTGGGAGGGCTTTCTGCCCGAAGCTGGTCCGGGCTTCCGCCGAACCGAGACGTGCCACCACCTGATTGTGGTGCAGGCCCCCGGCAGCACGGAGGCCCTGCCCGAAGGGGCGCTCAGCTTCAACCAGATCATGGCCGAGAATCCGCCGGTCTTCGACACGGTGCAAACGCGCTCCGACGACACGGCGGTGATCCTCTACACCTCGGGCACTACCGGTCGGCCCAAGGGTGCCGAACTATCGCACTTCAACATGTTCTTCAACGCCATGATCTGCGCCGAGAAGCTGCTTGGCGTGGTCAAAGAAGATGTGTTTCTGGCGACGCTGCCGCTCTTCCACTCCTTCGGGCAGACCTGTGTGATGAACGTGGCCCTGTTCCTCGGAGCGACGATCACGATGCTGCCGCGCTTCGAGCCGGTCAAGGCCGCCGAGATTATCCAGCGCGACAGGGTGACGGTCTTTGCCGGCGTGCCCACGATGTACTTCTACCTGCTCCACCATCCTGAGGCGGCCCGGTTCGATATGTCGTCACTGCGGCGCTGTGTGTCGGGCGGTTCGGCCATGCCGGTAGAGGTGCTGCACGCCTTCAATCAGAAGTACAACGTGACTGTCCTGGAGGGCTACGGCCTCTCCGAGACCTCGCCGGTGGCCTCGTTCAACCACCTCGACCGGCCTACCAAGCCCGGTAGCATCGGTACGCCGATCTGGGGCGTGCAGATGGCGGTGGTGAACCCTGAGGGCCAGCCCGTGCCGACCGGCGAACTGGGCGAGATTGTCATCCGCGGCCATAACGTGATGAAGGGCTACTACAAGCGCCCCGAGGCCACCGCTGAGTCCATCCGCAACGGCTGGTTCCACACCGGCGATCTGGCCCGCCAGGACGAGGACGGCTACTTCTATATTGTTGACCGGGTGAAGGATATGATCATCCGCGGTGGCTTCAACGTCTACCCGCGCGAGATCGAAGAGGTGCTCTACGCCCACCCGGCGGTGGCCGAAGCGGCGGTCATCGGGGTGCCTGATCCGGCTCTGGGCGAGGAGATCAAGGCGGTGGTGGCCTTCAAGCCTGGGCACAGCGCTACCGAACAGGAGTTGATTGACTACTGCAAGGAGCGCCTGGCCGCTTACAAGTACCCTCGCAGCGTCGAGATCCGCGAGAGCCTGCCCAAGACCGCGACCGGCAAGATCCTCAAGCGCGAGTTGAAGTAGTGTTTCGCTCTCTACAGCGAGAATTCCCGGTGGGGGGCTTGCCGCTCCCACAGGCAGGGGTATGGGGAAACCCGGTTTCCCCACATGTTCGCATCAGGAGCGTATCGTCAGAATAAGCAACTCAACGGGCGCGCCGTTCTCTGTGGGGAGCGGCGCGCCCGTTGCGGCATCGTAGAGGCCCACGAGCAGCCGGTAGGGGCCGGATGGCAGCGTCGGCAGGGGCATATCGGCCCGGTCAATCACCAGCTCACCGGGTTGCCAGCGGCTGGTTGGATAATCCTCGTAGCGCAGGGGCAGATCGCGCTGGGCGACCCGCTGCCCGTCTGCGTTGTAGACGTGGACAAAGAGGGTGTAGTCGCGGTCGAGCCGGGCCAGCGCGCGCCAGTAGAGGTTGATCTGCACGGGGGCGCCAGCGGGCAAGGCGCGCGCGCTGGCGCCTTCCAGCGGCGTGATGCGGCTGCGCGGTTCGCCCGGGGCGAGTTCGTAGCCCAGCAATTCGATCAGGCCGCCGAAACGGGCGGGCCGCCGCGTAAAGGGGATCATCTCGGGGTGCTCACCCAGATCGAGGAGCGCCCCGCCCGGCCCTGGTTGCAGGCCCAGGGAGCGGTCTGGCAGCGCCAGAATGGCCGGGGCGCCCGTCACCAGGCGCTCGTAGGCGGGGCGGTCGGCAACGTCGTAGCGTTCGCTATTCACCAGCAGGTAGCGATAGCCCCGGGCGCGATACCAGTCGAGAGGATACGCGCCCAGCCAGCGCACCGGCGTCACCGCCGGATCGCCAGCCCACTGGACGGGGTTGGCCTCGACGGCGGCCAGCATGCCCCGCGGCTGGGCGCGCAGGGCATCGGCAGCGGCGACCAGGGTGTGGGGCTTGCTCCAGTAGTTCAGCAGCCAGCGGGTTTCGAGCATAGACGGACCGAGGAGCAGCGCCGCCAGGGCTACGCCGATAACCGCACCGACCCGCCGGCCCACGCGCTCCCGGTGAAGCTCGGCCGTCGAAGGCGCGCCGCCAGGGCGGATATCAATGACCTGCGGCCCCCTCACGCCCGCACCCCGGGCGAGCAATCTGCCCAGCGCGTCGGCCAGGGCGACTGTGGCCGCTGCCGCCAGCACGAACAGCGGCGGAAACAGGGGCAGAGTGTTGCGGTTGAAGTTCACTGCCTGTGTCAACAGCAAGCCGCCGCCGGCCAGCACCGCAACACTCAGAAGAGCGAGTTGTCGCGGCGCGCGGCGCCCCAGCAGTGGCAAACCAGCCAGGAGCAACGCGGCTGTGGACCAGGTCAACCCCTCACGCCAGAAGAAAGCCAGATACCCATCAAGACGCCAGCCCCCGATGAAGTCGCCGTGGCTGCCACTGGCGTAGTGGTGGGCGTTGATCAGCATGTCACGCCGGAAGGCCGCAAAGTCGAGCAGCGCGAAGGGCGTGGTCAGCAAGAAGACCAGCACCGCCAGCGCCCCGGCGGCCAGCAGGCGCGCGCCATGGGTGGCAGCCAGGCGCCAGAACCGGCCCTGCGCCCCGTCACGCCAGGCAGCACCCACGTAGAGCGCCGCAGCCATCGCCAGCGCCAGGCCGATCACCCCGGCGTTGTACTTCGTGCCCGCCGCCAGGCCCGTAGCCACGCCCGCCAGCAAGTAGCCGCGCCAGTGGCCCGTTGTCGCCACGCCCCACGCCCCGAGCAACACCAGCGTTACCCAGACGCCCGTGGGCACGTCGGTGGTGATGAAATGGCTATGCTGCACATGGTACGTGTTCAACCCGAGAGCGAGCGCCGCCAGCAAACCCACGCGCCAGTCGAACATACGCCGGCCGAGCAGGTAGAGCAGAGGAACCGTCAGCGCGCCGAGCACAGCCGTCAGCGCGCGACCCCAGATGTACAACGCGGGCGCGGTGGTGTACAGGTAGGTCTTCGCCGGCAGATCGGCGAGCGAGGCGTAAAGACCCTGCGCGACGCCCCAGGCGGCGTGGGCGCGCACGACCGCTGCCAGCAAGTAGTAGTACAGCGACGGGTAGAGAAACTTGCCCGGATTGGCATCGCCCTCTTGCACCATGCGCACTGCCGGCTCGAGCACCGCCGGTTCGTCGGGGTGTTCCACATAGGGCAGGCCCCACCCCAGCGCCCAGCAACGCAGCAGCAGCGCCAGGCCAAACAGCGTGACGACGATCAGCATCGTGGCGCGCCGCCGGATAATACGTATACGCATCGCGCACCTGTGCGGCTTCGCCGCGCCCTGAGGTGACAATATGGAGAAACCGGGTTTCCCCACGCTCCAGCCTGCGGGGAGGGTTGGGGCGGGCTGCGCCCTCCCACGCCTCCCGCGCAAGGGGCTGGGGAAACCGGGTTTCCCCCGTTTTCGATCAGCGAGCAGGCTTAATCCGCCGGCCCTCGAGACGCGCGTGCAGCTCCAGGTAGTGCAGCCAGGCCCGCAGGGTAAGCGGCCCGAACTCGTTGTGGGGGATGACCCAGTCGAGGGGAACGCCACGGGCCTCGAGCTGGCGAGCCAGCACCACCGTCTCGCGGCGGGTGGCGCCGAACGCCGCCCGCAGGTCGAGAAGGCTCTGGCCACGGGGCGGCACATAGGCGTCCATTTCGTCCTGCACCGGCGGCTCGCCAAGGGCTGTGCGCAGGCGGCGCTGGCCCCAGCGCTCCAGACCAACGATGTGGCGCAGTTGACGGCGATGTTCGGGGCTGTCGGCGGCTGCGGCGAAGCGCGCCTCAAGTTCTTTGCCGCTGGCCTCGAGCCTGGCAGCGAGCTGGGCATAGTCGCGCTTCCGGGCCGGACGTTCCAGGAACAGGTTGCGTAGCACAGGGAGCAAGGGATTGGCCATTGCGGTTTCAGGGTCGCTTGACGCCCCTCCTCCTGATGTGAAAATATGGGGAAACCGGGTTTCCCCATCCCCCTGCCTGTGGGGGCGGCAAGCCCTCCCCACCGGGAGGGTTTGGGAGGGCGCAGCCCTCCCAGAAAAAACCCCGATGTTCATCGTGTCATTGCCCGGCGCAGCCGCGCTCATATAGCCATGGGGAAACCCGGTTTCCCCACCCGCAGTAAGCCCGTCGAGCGGCGCCCCTTCCGGTGCCGGGGGCTTGCCCCCGTGGGCAGAGGCATTGAGCAAACCCGGTTTCCCCGCTGTTCCATCAGGGCAGAGTCTCCCCATCAACGGCGCCGGGAAGCTGCGGCAGGCGCGCCAGAGCCGCCAGGTAGCGTGCGGCGTCGTAGGCTTCTCCTCGCGCCATCACGTCGAAGATCTCGCTCGCCACGGCGGTGGCGATCAGGTTGATCGCCCCCTCGCGGCTATAGCCCATGCCCACCAGCCGTTCCAGGGTTTGCCGGGTTTCGGGAGGGTTGCCGGAAGTGAGTTGCTTCTCCACAAGCTGAAGCACAGCCGCCCGCAGAGCGGGGTTCGTTGACTGCGGTTCACCGTAGCCCTGCGGCGGAAGGGCCGCTTGCCGCCGGGGACGCTGGCGTTTCAAGGTCATGGGCGCTGCTCCTGATTGTGCCATCTTGCTACTATTGTACTCCATGCCGGCGCTGCAACCTCCAGTGCTGATGTGAAAAGATGGGGAAACCCGGTTTCCCCATACCCCTGCCTGGCGGGGGCCAGGCGCCCCCAGCGGCGGTTGGAGGAAGGGGAAACCCGGTTTCCCCATACCCCTGCCTGGCGGGGGCCAGGCGCCCCCAGCGGTGGTTGGAGGAAGGGGAAACCCGGTTTCCCCATACCCCTGCCTGGCGGGGGCCAGGCGCCCCCAGCGGTGGTTGGAGGAAGGGGAAACCCGGTTTCCCCATACCCCTGCCTGGCGGGGGCCAGGCGCCCCCAGCGGTGGTTGGAGGAAGGGGAAACCCGGTTTCCCCATACCCCTGCCTGGCGGGGGC
>CAKZKA010000146.1 GCA_937120965.1 uncultured Chloroflexota bacterium | reverse complement strand
GTAGGCGCCGGGCGGCAGACCGCGACTGTTGAAGTTAACGGTCAGTTCCCCATTATCAGTATCGGCGCGGAGTGTATTGACCGCAACCGCGCGACCATCAGGCAGATTGTACCAGATGCCTACCGGCTCGCGTGGAACGAAGATCGGGCTAGTGAACCTGAACACCGTGCCAGATGATCCATTTGCAGGCTCGACTACCAGGGTGTAGGTAGGACTGTTCTGCACAGCCGGACCTACCGCGATCCTGAAGAGGTTGCCCTGGTTGCGACCACCCCGGCCACCATCTGTCCAGCGGAGTTGCGCCCGTCCGGTAATGACAGCACCCTGACGCGCATTCTCGCGCACTACGAAGCGAATGGTTCCCTGGGTACGCCCGGAGCGCGAGCTGAGCAAACCGCTGCGGATCACCAGCGAGTCGCGATTGACAGCCGCCACCCAGGTGGTTGGGACATCGAACCTGGCATCAACCACCTCGAGCAGATCTGGATCAAAGGGAAAGATGATCTCAGTGCTGCTGGCCGTGCCCCGTCCGATATTCGTGATTACGATCTCGAAGGCAATGATCGCTCGCGGCGCCACGATCAGATTGATCGAAGGACGGGTGACAACCCAGACATCAGCAGGTTCCGGGGGCAATTCGCGCCCGGGTGGCGCCACGCCGACATCTTCAGCCAGCCCGAAGGCCCCAAACAGGCTAACCGTCCCGCTGGCGCCAGGAGCGAGCGTCAGATCGTACTGCAGGCCAGCGGCTGTGTCGTGGAAATCAGGGTTGATGGTGTTGTTGAAACCCGGCCCGGGCGCACCATTGGGGCCACCGATGCGGCTCCAGAAGGTGGCATAGAAGGCTTCCTGGTAAGCGGTTGGGGCCGTTATGGGAATAAAGACTTGAACGGAGCGCTGGTCCTGAGATAGTGCTCCTACCGCGCCCGTGGCAGGATCGAAGAATCCAAAACCAAAATCCAGTGTGTTTCCCGGGAAGTTGAGATAGAGATCAGCGCCGTGGAATATGCGCACACTGCGGTTGGCCGATGACGTATTTCTGGCCGTGATGTCAACCCGATAGCGCAGGTCCCCATTTACATAGCTCGTTACCTGCGAAACACGCACGCCGGATGTGCCAGCATCCACCTCGGTTACAATCCTGAAAGGATCGGCTGCCGTGCCAGATCCAGTCGCCGGACTGTTGGATACCGGTACAAAGGGACGGGGGGTGAAACTGCCGCCTGCTGGTGGCGCACTACCATAAACAACATTATCTACCTGAACGAAGGTGCCTCCGGCAACGTCAGCAAAAAATTGCTGTCGCCCGTCAAAATTCACCGCCATAGCCAGGCTATCGAGCACCCTGATGGTCAGGGGCGCGCCGTTAATCGTCTGACCGGGGGCCTGGGCGGGAGCAGGGCCCCCTTCTCCCTTGCCCTGGGCCTGCGCTGTCGGGAGCGTCAATCCTGTCAGCATCGCGAGCAGCAGCACCAACGCAAGCGGCATGAAACGTCTGTGCAGCATCATTCACATCCTCCCTGGCTACAAACTGAATGACGAGTCGACCGCGCAATACCGTCTTGAGCTGAAGAACGTAACAGAGACGGCAGTGGATGACATACGCTGTCCAGGTTTTGAGCCGCACATAGCCACTCATTATGTCGGTCACGCTACAGCCGCGCAGATCTGGCAGGTCGAGCCATTCCGGGATGGCCATAAGCCCGTTGTCGTCCACGGCGATCTGCCCCGAGATCAGATCAGCACACCTCCAGGCTATCTGTTCGGGCATCAGCGCAACGCCGACCGCGTACGTGCTCACACATCTCCCGGGAGCGCGGGCATCTTGCCCGCATCCAGGTCCTTGCGGGCGGGACGCCCGCGCTCCCGGCGTGATGCCTTACACCAAATGTGAACACGCTACCGACCGCGTCCAGATACGCTACGCCCGATCAACAATCGCACATCTGCGATCTGTCATCGCCCTGGTCTCCCCCGCCCGGGCACTGAGCAGGTGCAGCGCGGCGTTCCGGTTCGGACGGTCGCAGCCACCGCGATGGGTCTAATATACATCAGCATAGCACAAAATGTAAAGGTACTAAATTACCAAAATATTATATAGCTCGCGCTAACATATGTAAAGTGGCCCTCGACAAGATCTGCGCCCTCACTTCCCTAGCACCCTTCGTACATGGGTATATGCGTAAAAGGCCGCACAAGAATCAGGGGGGTAATAAAAGCCCCTCACCCGCGCGGGGGAGAAGGGCGGACAGAACGTATGAGCGCCGACGGGCGTTATGGCGTTGGGATGCGCTGGTTAGTCCTCACCCCCTCCCCCTCTCCAGCGAAGCTGGAGAGCCTGCGCTGAGCCTGTCGAAGCGGGGGGACCAGAGCCGTGCGCGGGGGCATTCTAATGCGGTACAAGCCACGTTGGCTCGGATGTTCTGTCCGCCCTTAAACCCGCGCGGGGGAGAGGGGCGACCAGAGCCGCGCGCGGGGGCGTTCCGAGGCGGTACAAGCTGCGCTGGCTCGAATGTTCTGTTCGTCCCTGAACCACCCCGGCTGGGGGGGCGTTCACGATGCGGGAATACGTGTTCGCCCTTCTCCCGGAAGCGCGGGCAGCTTGTCCCCATCCAGGCCACTGCGAGCGAGACGCCCGCGCGCCCGGGGTGGCGCTTTACACCAGGGATGAACAGCTACACGTGGGAATATGGTAGCATGATCCAATCCCTGGAACGCCGGGTTGACAGGTGGAGGGACAAGAGCAATGAGCGAACTGGCGCTCGATGGCAGAGTGGTTATCATCACGGGAGCGAGTCGGGGCATCGGCAGGGCCACGGCGCTGGAACTGGCGCGTCGCGGGGCGACGGTGGTAGCCACCGTGCGCACCACGGAGGCCGCCGAGGAACTGGCCGAGGAACTGGCCCGGGTGAACGACCTGGGCTGGGTGCCGCTCTGTGATATGCGCAGCTACAGCCAGGTCCAGGCCGTGGTCGAGGGCAGCCTGGAGCGGTTCGGGCGGCTTGACATTCTGGTGAACAACGCCGGTGTCATCGAGCCGATTGGCTTTCTCGACCAGGTAGATCCAGAAGCGTGGGCCACTTCCGTGGCAGTAAACCTGATTGGCGCCTTTCATGGCTGTCGGGCAGCGCTGCCGATAATGGTACGTCGCGGCAGCGGGGTCATTATCAACATCAGCTCGGGTGCGGCGAGCACGCCGCGGGAGGGCTGGAGCGCCTACTGTGCGGCCAAGGCGGGTATGGCGATGCTCACCCAATCGATCAAGCTGGAGTTCGGTGAACGTGGCATCCGGGCCTACGGTCTGCGACCGGGCGTGGTTGACACCGACATGCAGGCCAGCATTCGCGCCTCGGGTATCAACGCCATCAGCCGGTTGCGCCGCGAGGACCTGGCCGATCCACGCATTCCAGCGCAGGCAGTGGCCTATCTCTGTCATCCCGCGGCGGCTGACCTGGCCGGCCAGGAGGTCGACATCCGCGATGCGGCCTTTCGCAGCCGTGCTGGCCTCGACGAGACCGGCGGGTCCTAGTCAGCCAGGTGGTCACCCGGAACAAAAACAGGGCGGGGGCAGCTTTGCTGCCCCCGCCCTGTTTCGTACTAAATAATGGTAGCGTGCGTGGACCTACGTTCCCAGGGCTCAAACCCCAGTATCATCGGCGCTGCGGCGTTTCACGACCCGGTTCGGGATG
>CAKZKA010000145.1 GCA_937120965.1 uncultured Chloroflexota bacterium | reverse complement strand
ATATTTTCATTCCGGCGTTGTGCGGCGCAGCCGCATGGATGACTGGTATGATGCCAGGCAGAGGAACTGCTCCCCACGGGCAGAGGCGCAGTTCGACAACTGCATCGCAGGTGGGGAAAGCGGGTTTTCCCGTGTTGAATGAAAGGAGTCCTCCGTGCGGATTGCTGGAAACTACACGTTTGAAGCGACCCGCGAAGAGGTCTGGAGCGCCCTGAACGATCCTGAGGTGCTGGCGCGCACCATCCCGGGGTGCCAGCGCCTCGAGGTGGTGGGTGAGAACGAGTACGAGAGCACCCTGAAGATCGGTATGCAGGCCGTGCGGGGCACCTACACCGGTCGCGTCAGGATTGACAACATCGTGTCGCCCGAGTCGTATGATATTCATGTGGACGGCAAGGGAAACAACGGCTTTCTGAAGGGCGCGGGCACGGTAAAGCTACGGACGGACGGCGCGCAGACCATTCTCGACTACGGTGGCGAGGCGGTGGTCGGCGGCACCATCGCCAGCGTTGGCCAGCGGCTGCTCGACGGCGCGGCGCGGTCGCTGATCAGCCAGAGCCTGAAGGCTCTCGCGCAACAGATCGAGGAGCGCCGGCTCCACGAGTCCGAGCACCAGGCCGAGGTGGAGGCTGCGCTGGCAGAAGAGGCGGCGCTGCCCGCCCCGCCAGAGGCGCCGCTGGCGATCGGGCAGACTCCCGCGCCACTGCCGCCCGGCGTCGCGCATCGCACGATTACCGTCCCTGAAGGTCAGGGCCTCTCCGAGGCTGCCGTTGCCCGCGGCATGGCCGAAGATTTCTTCACCCGGCGCCCCTGGCTGCCCTGGATTCTGGTTGCCTTTCTGCTTGGTTACATTCTGGGCCGCCGTAAGGCGTAGGGTGTCGATTTCACGTGAGGCGCCATTCGCGGGGCGCACAACACCAGAATGAACATATTAATTACTCTTGGGAGGGCTACACCTTCCCACACCCTTACCCTGGGAGGGGGATGGGGAAACCCGGTTTCCCCTCGCCCCCGCGAACGCGACACCGCAGGGCTGCACCCTCCCACACCCTCCCCCTGGGAGGGGGCGAGGGGAAACCGGGTTTCCCCTCGCCCCCGCGAATGCGACGCCGCAGGGCTGCGCCCTCCCGCTCCCTCCCCCTGGGAGGAGGTACGGGGAAACTCGGTTTCCCCATACCTCTCGGGCGCGACGTGGGAGGGCAAAGCCCTCACACCCCCTCCCCCTGGGAGGGGGTACGGGGAAACCCGGTTTCCCCATACCTCTCGGGCGCGATGTGGGAGGGCAAAGCCCTCACACCCCCTCCCCCTGAGAGGGGTGTGGGGAAACCTGGTTTCCCCTCGCCCCCACGAACGCGACATCGCAGGGCTTTGCCCTCCCACACCCTCCCGCACACGGGCTATATTCACATAAGGAAGGTCAAAGGTGCCAGTGATCTCACTTACCGTCAACGGCAAGACCTGCATCGGCGAAGTCGAGCCGCGCACGTTGCTGGTTCACTATCTGCGCGAGCAACTCAACCTGACCGGCACACACATCGGATGTGATACGAGCCAGTGCGGGGCGTGTGTGGTGCACCTGAATGGTGCAAGCGTCAAGGCATGCACCGTGCTGGCCGTACAGGCTGATGGAGCGACAATCACCACCATCGAGGGCCTGGCTCAGAACGGCCAATTGCATCCGCTCCAGGAGGGCTTCTGGCAGCAACACGGGCTGCAATGCGGCTTCTGTACCCCGGGCATGATCATGGCCGCCGCGGATCTGCTCCAGCGCAACCCGCATCCGACCGACGAGGCGATCCGCCGCGGCCTTGAGGGCAACCTGTGCCGCTGCACCGGCTATGAGAACATCGTGCGGGCGGTGCGCTACGCAGCCGAGAAGCTGCGCGCCCCAACCGGCGCAGCGAGTGAGGTATGACACGCCTTGAGGTATGACACGCCTTGGAATTGAACCGGCCGCCCGTGCGCTCCGGCCAGTTGCAGCGATCTGCAATCTGAGGTGAAAATACGGGGAAACCGGGTTTCCCCATACCCCCGCCCACGGGGCAGCAAGCCCTCCCCACCGGGAGGGTTTGGGAGGGCTACGCCCTCCCAAGAACAATAATATTTTCATTCTGGCTTTGTGCGGCGCAGCCACATGGACCGCTTTTCTATGGTATGAAATACTATGATCCCCTGCCCCTTTGAGTACTACGCGCCCACCACAGTCGCCGAGGCGATCGAGCTGCTCGAACGTTTTGGCGACGAGGCCAGGATCCTTGCCGGAGGCCATTCCCTGCTCCCGGCAATGAAGCTGCGCCTCGCCGCGCCTGCCGTGTTGATTGACATCACCCGGATCGCTGAGTTGCGTGGCATCAGCACCGAGGGGATGGTGAGGATCGGCGCCACGACCACCTGGTCGGAGATCGAAGGCCACGCGGGACTGCGGCGCGCCGTTCCGGCGCTGCCCGAGGCTGTCAGCTTGATCGGCGACCTGCAGGTGCGCAACCGGGGCACGCTGGGCGGGGCACTGGCCCATGCCGACCCCGCCGCCGACGCCCCCGCCGTCGTCCTGGCCCTCGACGCGCGGATCGAGGCCCGCGGCCCCACCGGCGAGCGCAGTATCCCCGTGGACGGCTTCTTCACCGATATGCTCACCACGGCGCTGCAACCTGCCGAAGTGCTCACCGCTGTCGTCATGTCACCTCTGGGCGCGGGTGAGGGCGCAGCTTACGTCAAGTACCGTCATCCGGCCAGTGGCTACGCCATTGTCGGCGTTGCCGCTTATGTCAAGCTTACAGACGGCCAGGTCAGCGCCTGCCGCCTGGCGGTGACCGGCGCCGGCCCGATGGCCGTGCGCCGGAGCGGCGTCGAGCATGCCCTTCTCGGCACTGACGGCTCCAGCGCTGCCATTGCCGCCGCCGCTGCCATTGCCAGCGAGGGAATGGACATCCTCGACGACCTGCACGCCGGCGAGGAATACCGTCGCGCGATGGTCAACGTCCACGCCAGACGTGCCCTTGCAGCCGCCGTTGAACGGGCCAGGAGCAGGATCTGAGGTGAACATATGGGGAAACCGGGTTTCCCCACCTGCGGTGAGCCTGTCGAACCGCCCCCCTGCCTATGGGGCGCCAGCCGCTCCCACCAGCGGTTGGGAAAAGGGGAAACCGGGTTGCCCCATCCCCCTCCCCGAGGGAACACCGCCTGCACCAACCCGGCCAGACGCCTCGCCGCGCGCGCCGGGAGCCTTCGCCCGGAGAAGATGTCAGAGACGGGTGCTGCACCACGACAGCAGACGAGCCGCAGATGTCTCCGCGCCTCTCCGCCGCAGCCCCTGAGAAAGGGAAGGCCCTTCCAAACTCTCCCCCGCACGGCCTGCGTTCACCTCAGGTCCCCCTTAAGGACGTTACCTCAGCCTGGACCCGGCGCTCCTTCTTGTTGTTTCTCGCATAGTTGGGTATAATACTGATACCGCTATTTTATAAAACCCCGTGTGGATGTGTTGCCTCGGGATACGTAAGGGTATACCGGGAGAGCTGCCTCCTCCTGCACCCTTCCCGCCAGCGGGAGGTATAGCGGCGCGGCGCCGCCGCGCTGCTACACCCAAACCCTCCCCTCAGGGAGGGGCATGGGGAAACCCGGTTTCCCCGACCCCCAACCGCCGTCGGGGGCGGCTGGCATCCCGGTGAACAGGAGCGGAGGGAACCCCGGGTTCCCTATGTTCACGTGAGACGGTCATGCGCGGGGCGCACACCGCCGCGATGAACAGGGGTATCGTTGGGAGGGCCGCCCCCTCCCTGGCCCTCCCCCGCTGGGGGAGGAAACCGGACGCATCCCCGTAGGGAGGGGCATGGGAAACCCGGTTTCCCCACCCCCCAACCGCCGTCGGGGGCGGCTGGCACCCCTACAGGCAGGGGCCTGGGGAAACCCGGTTTCCCCGTATGTGCACCTCAGGCATCCATGCGGCTGCGCCGCACAACGCCGGAATGAAAATATGTGTTCTTGGGAGGGCTACGCCCTCCCAAACCCTCCCGGCGGGGAGGGCTTGCCGCCCCCACAGGCAGGGGCATGGGGAAACCTGGTTTCCCCATACGTTCACCTCAGGTATCGTGTCCACTGAATGGAAAGGAACCAGTCGATGAAGACGACAGCAGCGGTGCTCTGGGATGTTGGCAAGGCCTGGGAGATCGAAGAAGTTGAACTCGATGAGCCGCGGGCGGGCGAGGTGCTGATCCGCTTCGTCGCCGCGGGATTGTGCCATTCTGATGAGCATCTGCGGCACGGCGACCTGGTGCCGCGCTTTCCCATCGTTGGCGGCCACGAGGGCGCGGGGATCATCGAAGCGGTGGGACCGGGGGTTACCCGCGTGAAGCCGGGCGATCATGTGGTGTGCTCGTTCATTCCCTCCTGTGGTCACTGCCGCTGGTGTTCGACCGGCCAGCAGAATCTCTGCGATATGGGCGCCACGATCCTCGAAGGCTCGATGCCCGATGGCACGTTCCGCTTTCACGCCCGGGGGCAGGATCTCGGCGCGATGTGCATGCTCGGCACCTTTGCCCGATACTCGGTCATTTCGCAGAACTCCTGCGTGGTCATTGACCCGGATATTCCGCTCGATGTCGCCGTCCTGGTTGGCTGCGGCGTTCCCACCGGCTGGGGGTCGGCCGTCTATGCCGCGCAGGTCGCCCCGGGAGATACGGTGGTGATCTACGGTATCGGCGGTATTGGGATCAATGCGGTTCAGGGCGCTGCCCATGCCGGCGCCCGCCATGTCATTGCTGTCGATCCGCTCGCCAATAAGCGCGAGAAAGCCGAAGAGTTCGGCGCAACCCACAGTGTCGCGACGGCGCACGAGGCGCAGCAACTCGCCACCCAGCTCACCCGCGGCGTCGGGGCCGACAAGGCGATTGTTACGGTAGATATCGTCAACGATGAGGTGGTTCAGGCAGCCTTTGATGTCATTCGCAAGGGTGGCACGATGGTCATCACCGGCCTCGCCGATCCGGCCAGAAAGACCGTCCAGCTCTCCGGCGCGGTGATGACCCTCTTTCAGAAAGAGGTTAAGGGCACGCTCTTCGGCCATTCCAATCCGATGTACGATATCCGCAAGCTCCTCGATCTCTACCGCGATGGCCAGCTCAAGCTCGACGAACTGGTCACGCGGCGCTACCGGCTCGAGGAGATCAATCAGGGCTACGAGGACCTGCTCGCCGGGAAGAATGTCCGCGGCGTGATCATTCACGAGCACTGATACGGCGCGACGGCACACCGATGACGCCAATGGGAAGGGCGGCGCCTTTCCCCTCGCAGCGGGCCGCGGGGCAATCAGGTTGCCCCGCTCCTCCACCCACTGGAGACGAGGGAGGCCCGCCCGCGCCGCAAGTAATCGCCATGCAGTTTCCAACTCACCACCTCTTTGAACGCCTTGAGCAGACCATCGTCGGGCTGCGGCGCGAGGCCGAGGTGCTGGCTGTGGCCCTCGCCACCGGACGCCACATCGTCCTCGAAGGGCCGCCCGGCACGGGCAAGTCAACCCTGCTGCGGACCCTGGCTAGCGCGGCGGGTTTGCAGGTGGTCTTTGTTGAGGGCAATGCCGAGTTGACCCCGGCGCGCCTGTTGGGTTCGTATGATCCTGCCATGGTCCTGCATCAGGGGTATCAGCCCGATTCGTTCACGCCGGGGCCGCTCCTGATAGCGCTGCGAGACGGCGCGTTGCTCTACATTGAGGAGTTTAATCGGGTGCCCGAAGAGACCCTCAATGTTCTGATCACGGTGCTGGCTGAGGGCGAGATCCACGTGCCGCGCCTCGGGCATATTCGCGCCGGCGCAGGTTTTCGGCTGATTGCCGCTATGAACCCCTTCGATGCGATCGGTACGGCGCGCGTGAGCCAGGCAATTGCCGACCGTATGTGTCGGGTGGCCATCGGGTATCAGGACGCGCAGGCCGAGCGCCAGATTGTGCGCCGCTCCACCGGCGGCGACGAGGCGCTGGTGGCAACGGCGGTCGAGCTTACGCGGATGACCCGCGCGCATCCGGACATTCGCATTGGCTCTTCGGTCCGTGGGGCTATTGATATGGTGCTGGTGGCGAAGGGGCTGAGCCGTCTGCGCGGCGAGGCCACGCCCGGGGAGGCTACCCTGCTCGATGCCGCCCTGGCCGCCCTCTCCGGTCGCGTGAAGCTCGACGACGGCTGCGAACGGACTCCTGAGGCCATCCTGACCGAGTTGCTCGACCAGCTTCTGGCTGCCCGGCAGCGCGAGACCTCACCCCAACCGCCGCCGCCTGAGCCGGGCGGAACCGGTCAGGCGCCAACGCCCCCGACAGCAGGCGCCCGGGGCGGCGCGGTGACCGGCGCCGAGGTACGCGCTGCGGTGCAGGCGAGCGCGCGCCGCACGTTGAGCCGTTACGACCTGGCCGCGACCCACCCCCACTTCGAGGTAGTCTCACCGGCGGTTGGCGAGCTTGATGAACGGCGCCTCGCCGGGTTGTGCCAGACGGACCCTGATGCGGCTCTGAGCCTGCTCTGCGACCTGGCCTCGGCTACCGACCGGGCGCTGCGGGCCAGGGCGCGTCGCCTGGCCGCCCGCATCTTCCTGCGATTGGGACAGACCGGGTCGCGCTGGCGGCGTGGCTACCGGCGGCTGGTGGTCGAAACCGGTCACGCTGAGGGCGAGCTTGAACTCGAGCGCACGCTCGAGCGCGCCCCGGGGCGGCCGGTCACACTCGACGACATGGTCGTGCGGCGCTGGCGCGCGGCCGGGCGGGCGATCGCGCTGCTGGTTGACTACAGTGGCTCGATGCGCGGGCAGGGGCTGGCCACCGCAGCCATGGCGGCGGCGGCCACCCTGCTGGCGGTTGATGCAGAAACGGATTGCAGCGTCATCGTGTTCGCGCGCGAGGCGCTGGTACTGCAAGAACAGGGGCGCCGCCGCGCGCCCGAGGCGGTTATTGACGATCTTCTGACCCTCCGCGGCAGGGGTGTGACCAATCTCGCCGGGGCGCTGCGCGCCGCTGCCGCCCAGTTGGCCCGCGCACCCCGGGCCGAAAAGGTGGTGGTGCTCCTCAGCGATTGCCTGCCTACCACTGGTGACGACCCCGCTACCGCCCTCACGGGCATCGAGCGTCTGCACGTGCTCGGCGCCAGCGCCGACCCCGAGGCCATCGCCGCGGGCCGGCAGTTGGCCGCGCAGCGGCAGGGACGCTTTGTGCAGGTGCAGAGCGTGCTGGCCGTGCCCCGCGCCCTCGTGGCCCTCTTCGCCTGAGAGATGCCAGAGGTTCAAGGCGAGACGCCCCAGACCCTTCCGGTGGGGAGGGCTTACCGCCCCCACAGGCAGGGGGATGGGGAAACCCGGTTTCCCCGTATGTTCACCTCAGCCGTCCATGCGGCTGCGCCGCACAACGACAAGATGAAAATGGATTTTTCTTGGGAGGGCGAAGCCCTCCCAAACCCTCCCTGCTGGCAGGCTATTTTCACCTCAGGACAACCGTTGTGTCGGCTCGTCGGCCTCCCGGGGCGTGGTGCTCACCGGGCGCAACTCGCGAATAAGGATGGTTATAATCGTTACCACCGGCACCGTGAGCAGCGCCGCAAAGAACCCGCCGACCAGCCCGCCGATGTACAGGCCGAGGAGAACCGCTCCCGGCGGGACCTTGATCGCCCGGGCGAAAAAATATGGCACCACCACGTACACCGCCACCATCCCGATAATGGTCTCGGCGATGATGATCCAGATAACCGCCGACTCGCTGACCGTTGCGGCGGACAGCACCGCCAGACCCAGGCCGACCAGGCCCCCCAGGTAGGGAATGAACTCCAGCAGGCCCGAAATGACCGCAATCGGAACGGCAAAGGGGATGCCGACCACTAAGCCGGCGATGCTGTACCCGACGACGTAATACCCGGAAATTGCCAGTTGCGCCAGGAACCAGCGCGACAGACCTTCGCTTACCGCCCCACCCAGACTCACCACCCGCGCCTGATAGGCCGGCGGCACGAAGAAGCGCAACAACCAGAGGCGCGTCGCGCTGCTAGTGACAAGGGTAAACACCAGCACCACAAGCACAAACAGGGTCCAGAACAAAGCCCCCACCCGGGCTGCCGCTCCGATCAGGGCACTGGAAACGTCGCCGATCAAACTGCTCACAGTGTTGATCACCGTGGTCAGGGGCAATTGCACTACGCCGGCTTCAATCCGTGGGGCGATTGCAACCAGCAGCCGTGAGAGGCCGTTGAGCGCCGTGGCAAAGAGCGGCAACACCTGCACCCCCAGAAACAGAAAGAGCGCCACGATCAGGGTCAGTACGCCGGCAACGGTGAGGCCTGCCGGCACCCTGCGTCGCTCCAGGCGCACAACCAGGGGGTACAGAAGTATGCTCAACAGTGCCGCCAGGAACAGCAGCAGCGCCACCGAGCGGATCAGCGGCAGCAGCGGCCCCACCAGAATGAGCGCCACCCCGAGACCAAACAGCGCGAACCACGTCCGGGTGGTAATCTGCATATGGGAACCTCTTGGAATTGAATAACCCACCTGCGCGCGTTAGCCGCCCAATGACATGATGAGAATGGGTGTTTTCTTGAGAGGGCCCAGCCCCTTTCAGAGGGTTCACGAGACCGTAGCGCTCACAGTATGCGCGGATCATAGCGCCCGTGCTCGCGCGGCCGCCGGGTTGGCGCGCCTCCCCGGAAAAGTCAGGCACACCTTTCTTATTCGTTTATTCGTTTATTCGTTCCCCATTCGTTGACCCATTCGTTTCCCATTCATTGACCCATTCGTTCCCCATTCGTTGACCCATTCGTTCCCCATTCGTTTCCCATTCCCCCCGTATCAGAAAACCCACCCCGGAGCAGGTGAAACTCTTTGAAGCCCGGCCCTTCCTGGGCGAACCGGGCCTATAGTACCACGAAGCCCCGGTTGGAGAATCGCGTCACTGCGGAGCGCCGGGCTGGCGCTACGTCCTTGAGCGCATGCGGAGCGCCCGCGCCAGCACGGACGCGGGTGCGCCCCCCGCTCCCGGGTTTAAGGGCGGACAGAACATCCGAGCCAACATGGCTTGTACCGCATTGGAACGCCCCCGCGCACGGCTCTGGTCTCCCC
>CAKZKA010000144.1 GCA_937120965.1 uncultured Chloroflexota bacterium | reverse complement strand
GCTGTCGTGGCGGCCATCGGGCTGGCGCTGCTGCTGGTGCTGCCGCTCGCCATCCCCACCGCGCGCTTCGCGGCCCGCGTTCCCACCGCCGAAACTGAAGGCGGCCCCGACTTCCGGCTGGAACATTCGGCCGACCTGGCCGACTTCTTCATTCCCAGCCAGATCCACCCGCTCTTCGGGCAACTCGCCGAGCGCCTCCAGGCATACAAGGCCGAAACCCACATCCAGAACAAGACGGTGTACCTGGGGCTGGTGGCGCTGGCACTGGCGGCGTTTGGCGCGCGTGGACGGGAGGGGCGTTTCTGGCTGCTCAGCGCGCTGCTCTTCGCGCTGCTGGCCCTGGGGCCGCAATTACAGATCCTGGGGTGGCGCACGGGGCTGCCGCTGCCCGGCGCGCTGCTGTACGAGTTGCCGCTGATCCGCATCTCGCGCTACCCCATCCGCTTTGCGGTGTTCGTGGCGCTGGCGCTGGCGATCCTGGCGGCGCTGGGGGCGCAACGCCTCTTCGAGGCCCTGGAGCAACGCGCAGCCCGGCCGACCCGCGCGACGCATGTGGCCCTGGCCGGCCTGGTGGCCCTGATTGCGTTCGAGAACCTCACCACACCTTTCCCCATTGTACGGGTCTACATCCCGTCGCTGTACGCGGCCCTGGGCCAGGACCCGGAACGCTACGCGATCCTGGAGTCGCCGTTCTACTACAACACCAGCCCGGTATACATGCTCTTCCAGATCGCGCACGGCAAGTACCTGGTGGGCGGCTATACCTCGCGCACCCTGCCCTACCCCCTGGTCGAGCAGATCCCCACGGTGCGGTTATTTGCCTATGCCCGGCCCGCGCCAGACATCATTACTCAGGAGCCGACCACCATCGCGGCCAGCGTCTTCAGTTACTTCAACATCCGCTATCTGATGCTCCACAGCGCCGGTGGCGCCCTGCGCTACGGCTATCTTGAAACTGTCGCGGCGGCGGCAGCCGGCGGCGCCAAGCCTGAACGCCAGCGCTCGATGCTGGCCTATTCTGATACCCGTAGCGCGTCGGGTTTGCTGCGGGCTATGGGGCCGTTCGAGCCAGCAGCGGTCGGATCGGTGCTGGCCTACAGGGTCGCCCCGCCGGACGATCCGCTGCCATTCCTCGGTATCGGCGCGGGCTGGTCGTCCCTCCGGGAAACACCGTCGGGCGTGGAGCGCGCGATCAGCACCGAGGCCGAAGTTCTGATCTACAGCGCCCGTGCGCGCAGGGTGACCGTGGAGCTGGACCTGACCAGCCCCGGCGCGGGCCAGCTCCAGTGGAGCGTAAACGGCGAAGGGCAGCCGACGCTGGCGTTGCCCGGCGGCAGCTCGCGCAAACAGCTCACCCTGGACATCGAGGCCGGTATGACCCGGCTGCTCCTGCGCCCGCTGGTTGCGGGCGAGCTGGTGGTGCGCGGCGTGGGGCTGAAGATCGTGTAGGAGCATGGGGAACCCGGGTTTCCCCACCTGTGGTGAGCTTGCCGAACCATGCCCCTCCCTGGGAGGAGGGTTTGGGGGGGCTGCGCCCTCCCGGGAAACAAGCCGCCAGCGGGGAGGGTTTGGGAGGGCTGCGCCCTCCCAGGAACTAGCCCCCTGCGGGGAGGGTTTGGGAGGGCTGCGCCCTCCCAGGAACTAGCCCCCTGCGGGGAGGGTTTGGGAGGGCTACGCCCTCCCGGGAACATGTTCATTCGGGCGCAGCCGCATACCACGGGGGAGGCGCAGAAAGGAGAGAGGAGATGGAACAGTGGCTCGAACAACACGAAGTCTTTCGCGGGCGATTCTTTACCGTGATCACCGGCACGGTGCAGATTGCCAGCGGAGAGACAGCCCGGCGCGACGTGGTGGAGCACGTCGGTGGGGTCGCCGTGGTGCCGATCCTTGCTGACAAGGTGCTGCTGGTGCGCCAGTACCGCATCGCCACGGGCCAGGAGATGCTAGAATTGCCCGCGGGCCTGTTGCATCCGGGCGAGGCGCCAGAGCAGGCGGCGGCGCGCGAACTGGCCGAGGAACTGGGCTACCGCGCCAACCGGCTGGTGCCGCTGGCGAGCTACTACACATCGCCGGGTTATACGAACGAACGCACACACATTTTCCTGGGCCTCGATCTGACCCCTACCGACGGGACTGCTGATTGGGACGAGCACCTGCATCCCGAAGAACGCCCCCTGGAGGGTTTGCAGCAGGCGCTGCTCGGAGGGGCATTCAGCGACGGGAAAACGTTGATCGGTCTCTCGCTGGCCCTGGCCTGGCTGGCGCAACACCGCGAAGCCGGGGAGTAGAGACCTCGCAGGGGTGGAGTATGGCTCGACAGGCTTGCCGGGCGTGTGAAACAGGGGGGGTCGGTATCCTTTCAGGTGTAGCGTTTCTGGCGGATGGCGTCCTGATGCGCTGCTGGTCCTCACCCCCCTGCCCCCCCTTCGGCTCCACTCAGGGCAGGCCTCTCCCTGAGCGGGAGAGGGGGGTATGTGGCCGGCGTTACGATGCGCCGGCTCCGCTGACGTACCGTAACGCCAGATTCTGCCCCCTCCCCTGGCAGGGGAGAAGGTAGGGAGGTGGGGTATGCGGGGCCCGGGGGTTGCACCCCCGAAAACTCTACACTTGAGAGGGGTCGGTATCCCTCCTCAGGGAGGGGGGTGGGGAAACCGGGTTTCCCCATTTCCCGACCGCCGTTGGGGGCGCCTGGCATCCTGGTGAACAGGAGCGGAGGGAACCCCGGGTTCCCTATGTTCACGTTAGGCCCATGCGCGGAGCGCACAACGCCAGAATGAAAATAGTATTGTTCTTGGGAGGGCTGCGCCCTCCCAAACCCTCCCGCGGGCGGGCGATGTTCACCTCAGACGGTCATGCGCATGGCGCACAACGCCAGAATGAACATAGTATTGTTCCTGGGAGGGCTTCGCCCTCCCAAACCCTCCCCGCTAGCAGGTTGTTTCCCGGGAGAGTTTCACCCTCCCAAACCCTCCCGCGGGCGGGCGATGTTCACCTCAGGCAGATCCATGCGGAACCATCATCACCAACAGCTCGCTCGCGCTGGCCAGTGGAGCCTGCTGGCGCCCCACGGGTCGGCGCTGGCGCTCTACCTGGGCCTGGCCCTGTTGCTGACCTGGCCCCTGGCGCGCCAATTCACCACTGCCGTGCCG
>CAKZKA010000143.1 GCA_937120965.1 uncultured Chloroflexota bacterium | reverse complement strand
TGGGAGGGCTGCGCCCTCCCAAACCCTCCCCGCGGGCGGGTTATTTCCTGGGAGGGCTGCGCCCTCCCAAACCCTCCCCGCGGGCGGGTTATTTCCTGGGAGGGCTGCGCCCTCCCAAACCCTCCCGTACACGGCCTATTTTCACCTCAGGCGAAACTGGTATTACCCGATCGTTATTCCGGATCCCCTGTCTGCCCTTCAGCTTCTTCAAGCCCCAGACGTCGGGTGGCGTAGGTTAACTCACGGGCGCCGAGGCCGGTGTCACGTCCGGTAGCGGCCAGGGCTTCGGCTTCACGCAGCGCTGCCAGGGCCAGCTCGTGCTCTCCTAGATCGCGCAGGCGCGCCGCGGCGATCTGCAGGAGTCCGGCGGCCCCGGCGGTATCTCCGGTGGCTACTGCGGCAGCGGCGCGACGCTGAAGTCGGGCAATGCTGGCACGCCCTGCGGCGGCGCGGATGGCCGCGGGCAGCGCCGCGGCGCCAGCGTAGTGTCCAAGAATATCGGCGTCGGCCCGGGCGGCTCCGGCGCGGGCGGCCAGCGTGGCCAGGCGCAGTCGCGCGCCCCCCGGTGGCGGGCGGGGCGGTTCGGGGGGCGCCAGGAACTCCAGGAGCAGCCGCACTGAGGCGCCGCGCTCCAGGTCGCCCAGGCGCATGCGGATCTGCCGCCCCTCAGGATCGCTCTCCCATTCCAGTGGCGTGAGGTCGGGCGCCAGACGAGTTGCGTAGCGCAGGGCCACGCCGCGCGCCAGGCGCATCTCCAGGGTCAGGGTCCGGGCAACCGCGCCACGGGCAGCGTCCAGTTCGGCGCTGACGGCAGCGGGGATCTGCTCGGCCCGGCGCACGAAGGTCGCCCGTCCACCACTCAGGTCGGCGAGGCGCATCAGCAGGTCGTACTGGAACTCGCCGCCGAGTCCCAGGGTGCTGACGCTGATCCCGCGGTCGGCGGCGACGCGCGCCAGGGCAACGCATGCCTCGGGGTCGCGGGTGAAGCCGTCGGTGAGCAGGATGATGCGCCCGCCCTGCGCCGCGCCCAGCTCCTCGAGCGCCAGGCGCATCCCCGCGGCCAGGTCGGTTTCCTCGCCGAGCTGTACCGTGCGCAGCGCAGCGATCCCGGCCACCAGTTCATTGCGCCGCGCGCCGCCGCCGGTCGCCAGGCGCCGGGCCTGCTCAGCACAGGCAATCAGACAGAGGCGGTCGTTGCCCTCCAGCCGTTCAACCACGTTGTGCAGGGCGCGAGCGGTATGCTCGAGGGCGCTGGGGGCCAGGGCGCGAATGGCCTCGGGCACGGGGCCGGCCAGTTGCCAGACCGGCATTCCGTCCACCAGCACTTCGTGCGCACCGCTGCCGCGCACCAGATCACGGAACTGTTCTTCGCTGACAATGGGGATGCGCATCGAGCGGCTGGCATCCGCCACCACGGCCCAGTTCAGCGGCGTGCTGTCCGCGCCCCCCCGGGCGCCGATGGTGACCAGCGCGTAGGCCACCTGAGCCTCCGGGCGTGGGGCCAGGCTTATCACGGGCGGGTAGGTGGTGAGGTTCAGGGTCATGGCGCGCGCGGGTAGGAGGATGTCAACGAAGGGGAACAAAGCAACCGGTCGGTCATGAACGTTGACGCATTCATCGGGCTTGCTGGCGGTATGCCAGGCTCGCCGACTGACGATTTTTAAGCATGACGCTGAGGTGAACATATGGGGAAACCGGGTTTCCCCACCTGCGGTGAGCCTGTCGAACCGCACCCCTGCCTGTGAGGGGGGCCAGCCGCTCCCACCAGCGGTTAGGAAATGGGGAAACCGGGTTTCCCCATACCCCTGCCTGTAGGGACAACACCCTCACCCGGCGGGCGCCAGGTCCACCAGATCGGCGCCACCGGCGACGCTGGCGCCCTGAGTGTAGGGTAAGCGGCGCACCACGCCGTCGTAGGGGGCAACGACGGTATGTTCCATTTTCATGGCTTCGAGCACCACCAGCGGCTGGCCCTCACGCACAGTTTCGCCTTCGCTGACCAGCACTTTGATCAAGGTGCCGGGCATGGGCGCCGTGAGGCTGGCATCGTGGCCTCCGCCAGCGCGGGCGGCGCTATCGGCGCTGAGGGGCGCGGGCCGCGCCAGGCGGTAGCTTTCTCCGCGCCAGGCCAGCAGCACGGCCCCCTCGTGATCGCGGGCCACACGCAGGCGCTCCAACCGACCATCCAGCTCCACCACCAGCTCACCAGGGCCGGTAGCCAGCACCCGCCCGTGGCAGCGCTCATCGGCCAGGGTGAATTGCCATCCCTCGCGCTGGCGCTGGGCGTTGAGCCGGTAGACAACGCCGCCGTGCTCGAAGCTGAGCGGCACGCCGCTACCCCCGGTGCGCCAGCGCTCAGCGAAAGGGTCACTGACATGAGCGTGCCGGGGCGCAGTCGAGAGTTCATAGAGGGCAGCGGCAACGAGCACTGCAGCGGGCGGCGCGGCAGGTGGCGCCACCTCCAGGCGGTACTCGCCGAGGAAACCGGTATGCGTGTCGCCGCTGGCATAGGCGGGATGGGCCGCCAGCGCCCGCAGCAAGGGCAGGTTCGTCGTCAGACCCAGCACCGCGAAATCATCGAGGGCCCGGCGGAGACGCTCGACCGCCGCGGGGCGGCTCTCAGCATACACAACCAGTTTGGCGATCATCGGGTCGTAGTGGACCGTCACCTCGTCGCCGGTGGTCAGGCCGGCATCCACGCGCACGCCCGGCCCCTGCGGGGGATCGAGCAGGGCCAGGCGACCCACCGCGGGCAGGTAGGTCACCGGATCCTCGGCGTAGAGCCGCGCCTCGATGGCGTGGCCGCGGAAGCTGATATCGCGCTGGCTGAAGGGCAACCGCGCCCCTGCGGCAATGGCGATCTGCCAGCGCACCAGATCGAGGCCGGTAACCTGCTCGGTGACCGGATGCTCGACTTGCAGGCGGGTATTCATCTCCAGGAAGTAAAACTGGCCGGTCGCATCGAGCATAAACTCGACCGTCCCCGCATTGACATAGCCTGCGGCGCGGGCAACCCGCACCGCGGCGTCGCCCATACGGGCGCGCAGGTCGGGGTTCAGGGCCGGGGAGGGCGACTCCTCGAGGATTTTCTGGTGGCGGCGTTGGATGGAACACTCGCGCTCGCCGAGGTGGACAACGTTTCCGTGGGCGTCGGCGAGCACCTGGATCTCGACATGGCGCGGGCGCTGGAGCAGACGTTCGAGGAAGACCGTATCATCGCCAAAGGCGGCGCGGGCTTCGCGGCGGGCGCCTTCGAGAGCCGCGGCGAAGCCGGCAGGGTCGTTAACCACCCGCATCCCCTTGCCGCCGCCCCCGGCGCTGGCCTTGATCAGCAACGGGAAGCCGATGCGCCCGGCTTCCGCCAGCAGACGCTCCTCACTCTGCTCAGCGCCGTCGTAGCCGGGCACCACAGGCACGCCGGCCTCCTGGGCAATCCGGCGGGCGCCGATCTTGCCGCCCATAGCCTCGATCGCCTGCGGGGGCGGGCCAATGAAAACCAGGCCGGCATCGGCGCAGGCGCGGGCAAAGGCGGCATTCTCCGACAGAAAGCCGTAGCCGGGGTGGATAGCCTCGGCCTCCAGCTCCCGGGCGGCGGCAAGAATCGCCTCAATGCGCAGATAGCTCTGCGTTGCAGGAGCAGGACCGATGAGGCAGGCTGCATCGGCCAGGCGCACGTGCAGCGCGCCGGCATCGGCGGCTGAGTACACGGCGACCGGGCTGATCCCCAGTTCACGGCAGGCGCGGATGATGCGGACGGCAATTTCGCCGCGGTTGGCGATCAAGATGCGTCGGAACATGGCGCAGGCTCCTGATGTGAACATACGGGGAAACCGGGTTTCCCCATTCCCCTGCCTGTGGGGGCGCCAGCCGCCCCCAACAGCGGTTGGGGGAAGGGAAACCCGGGTTTCCCCATTCCCCTGCCTCTGGGGAGGGTCTGGGAGGGCTGCGCCCTCCCGGGCGAATCGCTCATATCAACATCGGGGAAGCCGGGTTTCCCCGGATTGACACAAAACATTCAGGCGGACGTTCCCGCTGCCGCGCGCTCCCCTTTCAGCCTGGGCAGCACGTACTCCCCGAAGGCGCGAATCCAGGCTTCCTGATTACGGCCCACGTTATGGACGTAAATCGCGTCGAAGCCCAGGTCGAGGAAGCCCTGCAGGTGGGCGCGGTGCTCCTCCAGGTCGGGTGAGATCAGCACGCGGCCGCTGAAGTTCTCGGGGCGCACCAGCTTCGCCATAGCGGCGAAATCTTCGGGGGAGCGGATGTCCTGCTTGGGGAAGTTCATACCGCCGTTGGGCCACTCGACCAGCGCATTCTGCAACGCCTCCTCGTAGGTTTCGGCCCAGGAGATGTGGAGTTGCAGCAATTTGGGCATCGTTGCCGGGTCCTTGCCGGCCTCACGAGCGCCAGCGGCAAAGGT
Source organism: uncultured Chloroflexota bacterium (assembly GCA_937120965.1). Taxonomy (GTDB): domain Bacteria; phylum Chloroflexota; class Chloroflexia; order Chloroflexales; family Chloroflexaceae; genus JACAEO01. The sequence continues at coordinate 501 of CAKZKA010000143.1, read as the reverse complement.
ATCGAGGATACCCCGCAGCTTCTCGTGGGAGGCGCCGGGGGTAATCAGCCCATCGCAGGTCCTCCCGGCCCATTTGAGGGTCTGCGGACCGGTAGCGGCGATGTAGATCGGCACCGGCTGCTCCGGGAGGGTCCACAGACGAACCTTGTTCATCGTAAAGTAGCGTCCGCGGTAGCGGGTCTCCTTACCGCTGAGCAGGCGCTGAATGATCTCGGTAGCTTCCTGGAGCATCTCGAAGCGAACGAGAGGGTCGGGCCACTCGCCGGCGACGACGTTCTCGTTGAGCAACTCGCCACTGCCGAGGCCGAGCCAGAAACGCCCGGGATACATGGCGCCGAGGGTCGCAGCGGCTTGAGCGATGACGGCGGGATGGGTGCGGAAGGAGGGGCAGGTCACACCGGGGCCGAAGGTGTGACCGGTAACGGCGCCAAGGGCGCCCATCCAGCTATAGGCAAAGGCATTGTGGCCCTGGGCGGGCACCCAGGGCTGAAAATGGTCGGC
>CAKZKA010000142.1 GCA_937120965.1 uncultured Chloroflexota bacterium | reverse complement strand
GCGCGTGGCGCCCTCGCAGGGCGGGGCGTGGGGAAACCCGGTTTCCCCATTTCCCAACCGGTGATGGGGGCGCGTGGCGCCCCCGCAGGGCGGGGCGTGGGGAAACCCGGTTTCCCCATTTCCCAACCGCTGTTGGGAGCGGCTGGTGCCCCACAGGCAGGGGTATGGGGAAACCCGGTTTCCCCGTATTTTCACCTCAGGAACAGACCAATGGATCTACCCTCGTATTTGATGGCTTCACCCGACGGCGTGCCGTGGCTGACACTGCTGGTACTCTCACCGCTGGTGGGCATCCTGCTGGTGGGGCTGGCCGCCTGGCTGCGCCTGGACGACCGCGTGGTGCGTCTGGGCGTGACGGCGTGGACAGGGGTGCCCCTGGCCATCGCGCTGGTGGTCTGGTCGCGCTTTGACCCCACGGCCAGCGCCGGGGGCCAGGGGACGGTGCAACTGGTCGAGAAGATCCCCTGGATCCAGGCCGTCCGGGTGGACTACTTTCTCGGTGTGGATGGGTTGAGTCTGCCGTTGGTGCTGCTGACGGCGGTGATCGCCCCGGTGGCCATGCTGGCCTCGTGGCGGCTCACCGACCGGGTGAAGCCGCACTACGCCCTGCTGCTCCTGCTCGAAGCGGCGATGCTCGGCTACTTTGTGGCCCTGGACTTCTTCTTCTTCTTCATCTTCTGGGAGTTCAGCCTGGTTCCGGCGTACTTTCTCATCCAGCTCTGGGGGCGCGAGAACCGGCGCTATGCCGCCTTCAAGTTCTTCGTCTACACCATGGCCGGCTCGATTGGCATGCTGCTGCTCTTCCAGGTCATCTACCTGTCGGTGCGGCAGGCGGGTTTCCCCACCTTTGACCTGATCGCCCTGGGGCGATTGGGGCAGGGCCTGCCGGTGGAGGGGGTCACGGGCAGCTTCCGCGAGATCCTGTTCGCCTACATGGAGCGCCTGGGCGTGGCAAACGTGCTGGGGCGCTATCCGCTGCTCTACACCAGCATCGCCTTCTGGGCGATCTTTATCGCCTTTGCGATCAAACTGGCGGTCTGGCCGTTCCATACCTGGCTGCCCGACGCCTACGCCGAAGCGCCGGTCGCCGGCAGTATTCTTCTCAGCGCGGTGATGAGCAAGATGGGCGCCTACGGCATGCTGCGGATCATGCTCCCCTTCGTGCCGGACGCTAGCCAGTACTTCGCGCCGGTGATGGGCGGCCTGGCCCTGGTGGGGATCGTGGCCGGCGCCTTTGGCGCGCTCGCCAACGTGGGTGGCGACATCAAGCGGCTGATCGCCTACACCTCGATCAACCACATGGGCTACGTGATGCTCGGCATCGCCGCCGCCGCCGCCCTGCCCGGCGCGACCACCCAGGACAGCCGGGCCATCGCTCTCAACGGTGTGATGGTACAACTGGTGGCCCACGGTCTCTCCACAGCGGCGCTGTTCTACCTGGCCGGCGCGCTGCATGCGCGCGCCGCAACCTGGAGCCTGACCGATTTTGGTGGGCTGCGCGTCGTGGCGCCTACCTTTGCCGGGGTAATGGGAACGGCCATGTTTGCCAACCTGGGCCTGCCGGGAATGGCCGGGTTCGTGGGGGAGTTCTTCATCTTCCGCGGGGCCTGGGCCACACTGCCGCTCTTCACCGCTCTGGCGACAATTGGCCTGATCGTCACCGCGCTGGCCTTGCTGTTAATGTTCCAGCGCCTCTTCCTCGGGCCGCTCAATGAACGCTGGAACACCCTGGCCGATCTGCGGCCGGCGGAGTTCTGGACAATGCTGCCGCTGCTGGCGCTCCTGTTGCTGATCGGCGTCTACCCCGGGCCGCTGATGAACCTGGCGAACACCACTGCCACCCAGCTCGTCGCCGTGTTTCAGCGCGCGCTGAGTTAACCGTATGCACGGGCGCGCTGCGCCCATAGCGGAGAGCGCGTGCGCTCCCTTGAAAGCAGTTATGGGCCTGTTCACGCTTCCGACCACCATCCCCTGGTTGAGCCTGATCTGGCTCAGCACGGTTGTGCCTGCCGCCCTGATCGCCCTCATCCCCAGGCGCCACGCCGAAGCTATGCGCTGGACGGGCGCCGGCTTTGCCCTGATCTCGCTCGTGCTCTCCCTGCTCGTCTGGCTGGCCTATGACCCGGGCCGGGGCGGCTTCCAGTTCATCGAGCGCCTGGACTGGATCCCCCAGCTCGGCATCTCCTACCTGCTGGGGGTAGACGGGATCAGCCTGCCGATGCTGGTGCTCAACGGCGTGGTGATCTTCACCGGCGCGCTGATGAGCTGGAACATCGAGGAGCGGGTCAAAGAGTACTGGGTGCTGCTGCTGCTGCTCACCACCGGCGTGTACGGGGTGTTCGTCGCTCTTGACCTGTTTCTCTTCTTCGTCTTCTACGAACTGGCGGTGCTGCCGATGTACCTGCTGATCGGTGTCTGGGGCAGCACGCGCAAAGAGTACGGGGCGATGAAGCTGACGCTGTTCCTGATGGCCGGGAGCGCGCTGGCCATTATCGGGATGCTCGGGCTGTACTTCGGCTCAGGACTGCGCACCTTTGACATGATCGTGCTCTCGCGCAGCGTGACCCTGGCCGGCGATCTGCAACGCATCTTCTTCCTGCCGATGTTCGCGGGCTTCGCCGTGCTGGCCGGGATGTTCCCCTTCCACACCTGGAGTCCCACGGGACACGTGGCGGCGCCCACGGCGGTGAGTATGCTCCATGCCGGAGTGCTGATGAAGCTGGGAGCGTACGGGTGTATTCGCGCCGCGATGTGGCTGATGCCGGTAGGGGCGAACCTCTGGCTGCCGGTCATCGCCGTGCTGACCCTGTTCAATGTCGTGTACGGGGCAACCATCGCCATGGCCCAGCGCGACGCCAAGTTCATCATCGGCTACTCGTCGGTGAGCCATATGGGCCTGGTACTGATGGGATTGGCCGCCGCCACCCAGTTGGCGATGACGGGCGCCGTGTTGCAGATGTTCGCCCACGGCATTATGACCGCGTTGTTCTTCGCCGTGGTCGGGCGCATGATCTACGAACGCACCCACACGCGCCAGTTGCCCGAACTCGGCGGCTTGCGGAAAGTGATGCCCTTTGCGGCGTGGATGTTTATCCTCGGTGGTCTTTCGTCAATGGGTATGCCCGGCCTGGCCGGTTTCTGGGCCGAGTTCACGATTTTCCTGGGCGTCTGGGAGCGCTACCCGCTGATTGCAGTTATCGCCGCCGTGTCCATTCCGGTCACCGGGGCCTACATCCTCCGCGCGGTGTGGGCAACCTTCGACGGTGAGGTGAAGAATCCCGAGTTCTTCAAGCTACCCCGGCTGACCTGGCAGGAGTACTCCGGCGCGATCATCCTGGCGGTGATCCTGGTCGTGGTCGGCCTCTACCCGGCTATTCTCACCGAACTGATCAACACCGGGGTACAGCCGGTGGTGGCCCAGCTCACCGGGGTGGTGGTGGCGGGTCGCTAACCGGGGCATGCGGGTTGACCACGGCGTGGGAGCCAGGACGCGCCGGTGGAGTGAGAACGCGGATTGACGCTAACAGGGGGCGCCCGGGTTGCCCCGGCGCCCTGCCCGGGGGAGGGTTCGAGCGGGCCAGGCCCTCGCGGAAAAACCTCGTTGCAGCCTGTCGTGGTGCGGTGAAGTCGCACCGGCGCGTGACAAAAGCGGAGCAAGCGGTGTTTCAGATCACTGACATCCCGCGGTTACTACCGGAGATCCTGCTGCTGGTGCTGGCGCTGCTGGTGCTCGGCTCGGACATTTTCGAGAAATGGGGACGCACACCCGAGGCGCAACTTGAGCGGGTGCGCTCCTCGGCCTCGCTAACGGCGATCGGGCTGGGGTTAGTCTTTGTCATTGCTCTGCTGCAGAGCGCCTACCTGCCCGGCACACGCGCCCCGGAGGGGCCGATCGGCAACCCGGCGCTCGACTGGCTCCTCACGATCCTGCGCAACCTGCAGAGCGGAGGACCCGGCGGCGCGCCGGTTACTGGCGCCTTTGCCACCGATCACCTGACCATGATCGCCCGGCTCACGTTCATTGGCGCGGCGTTCATCACCAGCCTGCTGTGCCTGGACTACCGGCCGAGCGCCCATCCCGCCGAGTTCTACGCCCTGATCCTCTTCTCGACCCTGGGCATGTGTCTGATGGCCGGGGCCACCGAGTTTATCATGGCCTACCTGGCGGTGGAACTGACCAGCATCCCGCTCTACATTCTGGCGGGCTACTTTCGCAACGACGCGCGCTCTTCTGAAGCGGGCATGAAGTACTTCCTCTTCGGGGCCATGTCGTCGGGCATCCTGCTCTACGGGATGAGCCTGACCTACGGCTACGCGGCCAGTGCCCTGGCGGGGAACGTGACGGCGAATGATCTGACCCAATTCGCGCGCATCGCCGAACTCGCCAGCGACGCCGGGAGCGGTGCGGCGCTGCTGACCCTGGGGATGGTCTTCGTCATCGCGGGGGTGGGCTACAAAGTGGCGGCAGTGCCGTTCCACGGCTGGGCGCCCGATGTCTACCAGGGCGCGCCGACGCCGATCACGGCGTTCATCTCCACGGCCTCAAAAGCGGCGGGCTTCATCTTGCTCCTGCGCCTGCTCACCACGGCCTTTCCCTCGCTCAGCGGGGGCGCGAGTCTGGCCGACCTGGGCGGCTGGACGAGCCTGGCAGCTTTCCTGGCGCTGCTCACGGTGATTGTGGGCAATCTGGCGGCGCTGCCGCAGACGAACGCCAAGCGCCTGCTGGCCTGGTCGAGCGTGGCCCATGCCGGCTTCATTCTGCTGGCGCTGGTGGCCTGGGCCGCGCCGCAGCCGTTCGACCGCGATCAGGGCACGGCGGCGCTCCTCTACTACCTGGTGGTCTACACTCTAACCAACCTGGGCGCCTTCGGGGCGCTGGCAGCGATCACCCTGATTGTCGGCGGCGATGAGATCGCCGATCTGAATGGCCTGGCGCGCCGGAACCTGGGGCTGGCCACGCTGTTTACCCTGTGCATCCTCTCGCTGGCGGGGATTCCGCCGCTGGCGGGATTCTTCGCCAAGTTTTACGTCTTCATGGCCGCCTGGCAGGGCGGCGCGCGCTGGCTGGTGGTGGTGGCGGTGATCACCACCCTGATCAGCCTTTACTACTACCTGCGGCTGCTCAAAGCCATGTTCATCGCTGCCCCGCCGAGTGAGGCGCCGCTACCCGCGCCGCCGGCGATCCTGGCGGCGGTGGCGGTGGCCGTGGCGCCGCTGATCATCGTTGGTCTGTTTCCGAACCTCATTCTGGGCGTGATCAGCCGGGTGCAAACCGTGGCGGGGCTGTAGGCGCCCGGGAGGGCTTCGCCTTCCCAGGCGCCCCTGCTCGCCGGGAGCGTGGGCACGGGCCTGGCGCTCTCAAAAACCTCGTCTCACGATGACGCGGAGGACGAGACGGACTCGGGCCGGGAGGCTTTCTTCGCGGCGTGCTCTTGTTCGGCCAGGTACCAGGTGGCCTCCATCGCCGCCTTGCAGCCCTCGCCGGCGGCAGTGATCGCCTGGCGGTAGATATGGTCCACCACATCGCCGGCGGCGAAAATGCCGGGCACATTGGTGCGCTGGCGCCCGTCGGTGACGATGTAGCCCCCGGCGTCGAGGGTCAGAACGCCCTCGAAGAGCCTGGTGTTTGGCACGTGCCCGATGTAGGGAAAGACCCCGTCAACCGCCAGTTCGCTGACGGCTCCGGTCTTTAGATTGCGGATGCGCACCGCGCTGACCCGCTCCTCGCCGAGGATCTCCTCGACGGTGCTGTCCCAGATAAAGCGGATCTTCTCGTTTGCGAAGGCGCGCTCCTGCAAGATCGGATCAGCGCGAAGCGTATCGCGCCGATGGACGATGATCAGTTCCTCGACGTAGCGGGTCAGAAACAACCCCTCGTCAAGGGCGCTGTTGCCGCCGCCAATCACCACCACCTTCTTACCCCGGAAGAAGAACCCATCACAGGTGGCGCAGTAGCTCACACCGCGGTTGGCGAGGCGCTCCTCGCCGGGCACGCCGAGCTTGCGCGGCGATGCGCCGGTGGAGACGATGATCGTGTCGGCGGTGAGTTGCTGCCCATCGTCGGTGGTAAGCACAAACGGGCGCTGCCCGGCATCAACCCGGGTGACCAGCGTATCCAGAAAGCGGGCGCCGAAGCGGGCGGCCTGTTTCTCCATATTGTCGGCGAGTTCGAAGCCACCGATGCCTTCGACGAAACCCGGATAGTTCTCCACTTCAGACGTGGTGGCGATCAGGCCGCCGGGCTGCAACCCGCGCACCACCAGTGGCTCCAGATTGGCGCGCGCAGCATACAGGGCGGCGGTCAGGCCCGCCGGGCCCGAGCCGATAATCACAACTCGGTTGTGCATGCAAACCCTCCTCGCGAACGCACAAAGGGACATACCCCCTGTGGACGGCTTGAATATAGTATACCATACCGCACAATAGCGCCAGTCAACATCACATACCCCTATGGGGTATGTGAAAGTGCCAGCGAAGCGGCGCATGCGATACGTTCTGGAACGGGAAGGTCCGGGGGGCGAAGCCCTTGCAGAAGCCCTTCCCGATCTGCGGAGCGGTTGCGCCATCCTTACCCGGCGTGAAGATTCCCTCCCGCGAGGCGGCGCGACACAGGTGTACGATCTCCTCTATCCGGCCCCGAATGCCGGCTCGCTGCGCATGCATGGAGGCAGCAATGCGAATCGTCGTTCTCACGACCCAGGATAACTACACAGTTGGTTTGCGAGCCGCCGCCGCGGCGATCCAGCGCGACTATGGCGTTCCGGTCGCCATTACCGTTCATACCGGGGCAGATCTGGCCGACCCGGCCCGGCTCGCCGAGGTAGAGCGGGAGGTTGCCAGCGCCGATTTTGTGCTTGGCGCGATGCTCTTCGGCGAGGCCTATGTGCGCCCGCTGGAGCCGATCCTGGCCAGGGCTTCCTGCCCTGTCGCGGTGATTATGAGTAATCCTACCCTGGCGCGGCTCACGCGCATGGGGAAGTTTACCCTCGGCGACCAGGGTGGCGAAGGGGGCCACGACGGCATTATGCAGGCCCTGAAGCCGAAGCACGGCCACGGCGAGGTGTCGCGCCAGCTTGCCCTGGTCAAAGGGCTGACGAAGGTCCTGAAGTTTCTGCCCGGGCGTTTCCGCGACCTGCACAGCTTTATCAGCCTGCACCAGTACTGGGTCAACAACAGCCCCGAGAACCTGCAACGCATGCTCTGCCTGATCGGCGAACGCTACGTGCCGGAACTGCGGGGCCGGTTGCCGGTGCGCGACGCCGATCTCTATCCCGACGTGGCTCTCTGGCATCCTGATGCGCCGGGGCCGTTCGCCGACCTGAAGAGCTACGAGAAGTGGCAGCGCAAGCGTCGCTTGCGGCTCGACCGCGGGGTGGTGGGGCTGCTCTCGCTGCGGGTGATCACCCTCGGCAACAATGTGGCCCACCTGGGCGCCCTCGTTCACGCGCTGGAGGCGCGCGGCCTGGAGGCGCGCCTGGCCTACACCGCCACTCTGGATAATCGCCCTGCTCTGGATGCCTTCTTTAAAGACGCTCGCGGCCAGCCGTCAATCGATCTGCTGCTTACAACCTCGGGCTTCGCCCTGGCCGGCGGCATGGCCCAGAGCCGCCCCGAGGAGGCCCGGGCGGCCCTGGAGGCGCTCAATGTGCCCTTCCTCCAGGCCATTCCCCTGGTCTTCCAGCGGGTCGAGGAGTGGCAGCGCGATGAGCGCGGCCTGAACCCGATGCACATCGCGATGAACGTGGCCCTGGCCGAACTGGAAGGCGCCACCGAACCGCTGGTCTATGGCGGCCCTTCGGGGGACAGTGGCGTGGCCGTGCCGGTGCCGGAGCAGATCGAGCGCCTGGCTGACCGGGTGGCCCGCCGGGTGGCCCTGCGCCGTAAAGCCAACGCCGAGAAGCGCGTCGCCCTCGTGCTCTTCAACTTTCCTCCCAATATGGGCAGCATTGGCACCGCAGCCTACCTCGATGTGTTCGCCAGCGTCTACCGGCTGCTCAGCGAGTTGAAGTCCGCCGGCTACCAGGTGGACCTGCCCGCCAGCGCCGAGGCCCTGCGCCGGCTGGTGGTCGAAGGCAACGCGGTGATCAATGGAACCGACGCCAACGTGGCCGACCATTTGAGCGTCGAGGAGTACCGCCGGCTCTTCCCGGCCTATACCGAGATTGAACCGTTCTGGGGGCCGGCGCCGGGTGAGTTGCTGACCGATGGCCGGCGCTTCCAGATCCTGGGGCGCCAGTTGGGCAATGTGTTCATCGGCGTGCAGCCCACCTTTGGCTACGAGCGCGACCCGATGCGCCTGCTCATGGCCCGCGACGCCGCCCCGCACCACGGCTTTGCTGCGTTCTACACCTGGATCGACCGCGTTTTCGCCGCTGATGCCGTGGTGCATATCGGAACCCACGGCGCGCTGGAGTTTATGCCCGGCAAACAGGCCGGCCTGGGGCCGACGTGCTGGCCGGCGCGGCTCCTCGGCGGCTTGCCCAACATTTACTACTACTGTGTCAACAACCCCAGCGAGGGCACCATCGCCAAGCGTCGCGGCGCAGCGACCCTGGTAAGCTACCTGGTGCCTCCTGTGCAGCATGCCGGGCTGTACAAGGGCCTGCGGCAGTTGAAGGACAGCATCGAGCAGTACCGCCAGCGCCCCGATCCGGGTCTGCTCGAAACCATTGACGCCCTGGCGCAGCAGGTGGGGTTGGGCGCGGCGCGGGGCGCCGAAGCGCCGGAGATACCCACCGGGGCCGACAACGAGGAAGTCGGGCGAGCGGACGGGGCTACCGAGGCCTATCTGGCCCGTCTGAGCCACGAGTTGCTCCAGGTCGAGCAGCGCCTCATCCCGGTCGGGTTGCACGTGCTGGGGCGCCCACCCGAGGCCGATGAATTGACCGACATTCTCAGCCTGGTAGCGGCCTTCCAGCGCCCCGTCGCTGGCGCGCCGACCCTCCCCGAGCGCGTTGCCGCCGCTCTGGGGCTGGACTACGCTGCCCTGCGCCGCGCCATCGCCAGCGACCCCCGGGCGCAGGAGCAGTGGCGCATGGTCGAAGATCGCTGCCGTGCCGCCGTGCGCCGCATGGTGGAGGGTGGGCCGCTGGAACTGGAAGGGGTGGATGCTGGTGAACTGGCGCCGCTAGCGACCTTCCTCCAGGACCTGCTGGCCAGGTTACGCACCGACAACGAAGTGCGCGGGCTGCTCAACGCCCTCGCCGGCGGCTATACCCCGCCTTCCGGCGGTAACGATGTTGTGCGCGACCCATCGGTGGTTCCGACCGGTCGCAACCTGCATGGCCTCGACCCCTACCGGATGCCGAGCGCGGCGGCCCAGAGCGAGGGCGCGGCCTGCGTGCGCGAGTTGCTGGCCCGCCTCACCGCTGAGCAGGGCGCGTTCCCCGAAACGGTGGCTATGGTCCTCTGGGGTACCGACAACATCAAGACCGGCGGCGAAGGGGTGGCCCAGGCCCTCGCGCTGCTCGGCGCCCGCGCTGTCACCGACGAGCTTGGCAAGGTTTCCGATGTGAGCCTCATCCCCCTGGCCGAGTTGGGGCGTCCGCGCGTGGACGTGGTTTGCACCGTGAGCGGCATTTTCCGCGACCTGATGGCTCACCAGGCCATGCTGATCGATAAGGCTGCCCGGCTTGCCGCCACTGCCGATGAGCCGCTCGAAGCCAACTTTGTGCGGAAACACGCCCTGGCGCTGGCCGGGTCGTTGGGCGTGGGTCTCGAAGAAGCAGCGGCGCGCGTCTTCTCCAACGCGCCCGGGTCCTACGGCGCCAACGTCAACCACATGGTCGAGCAAAGCACCTGGCAGGACGACCAGGAACTGGGCGATGTTTTCATGAACCGCAAAGGCTTCGCCATGACACCTGCCGGTGAGTGGCGCGAGGCGCGCCCGCTGCTGGAGGGCGTGCTCGCCACCGTGGAGGCCACCTTCCAGAACGTGGACAGCGTCGAGACCGGCATTTCCGACGTCGATCACTACTACGAGTATCTGGGCGGGGTCACCAAGAGCGTGGAGCGGCTGCGCGGCTCCCGGCCTACGGTGATGGTCGCCGAAGTCGAGGCGTTCAGCGGGGCGAGTGGCGGCCGGGTGCGCTCGCTGGAGCAGATGGTGCGCCTGGAGAGCCGTGCCAAGCTGCTCAACCCGAAGTGGTTCGAGGGCATGCTGGCCCATGGCTACGAGGGTGTGCACGAGATCGAGGTGCGCGTCAGCAACACCTACGGCTGGAGCGCCACCGCGAACGCCGTGGAGGGCTGGGTGTACCAGGGCGTCGCTGAAACCTACCTGCTTGATGAGGCCATGCGCGAGCGCCTGGCCAGTCTCAACCCCCACGCCACGGCGGGGATGGCCCGGCGCCTGCTCGAAGCCTGCGAACGGGGCTTCTGGGAGGCCGATGAGGAGACCCTCGAACGCCTGCGCAACGTCTACGCCGATCTGGAGGACCGGCTGGAGGGGGTGACGGGGTAAGGCCGTTGCAGGTGGCAGAGTGCCAGTTACGGCTGAGGGAAACGTATGGGGAAACCGGGTTTCCCCACGCTCCTCCCTGAGCGGTGCGTACCTTACGCGCGACACCAGCTTGCCTTTTGCCTTTTCCTCCGCTCCTTGCTATACTGGCCCCGCTTTGCGCCCCTCAGGGTAACCGACCGGGGGCGGTTTGGCGGGGCTGTGTCTTTCCACCCCTCCCGAGGCAGAGGTGGTGGGGAAGTCAGGGTTCGCCACCGCCCCCGCAAGGGAGACCCGGGAGGGCGTCGCTTGTCCACGCCCGCCCCGCGGGCAGGGATGCGGTTCGACAGGCGCACTGCAGGCGGGGAACCCTGGTTTCCCCTGCTTTCACCTCAGGTTTGACAGCACCCGACCGGAGAGGGATGTCCGTGAAAATCTACAAAGCCCGGGCCCCTATGCGTATCGGCTTCTTCGGCGGCGGCACCGACGTCAGTCCTTACGCCGAGGAGTACGGCGGCAAGGTCCTCAACTGTACCATCAATCTCTACGTGCGCTGCATGCTCAGCGCGAGCGCAGAGCCTGGCCTGATCATCCGCTCGCTCGACCTGCAAGAGGTCAGTCGTCAGGTCAGTGGCCGGGCCTGGGACGGGCGGCTGCCCCTGCCCCAGGCAGTACTCGACGCCATCCCCCATCTGCGCCCGGCTTTCACCCCCGCGCGCCCCGGCTACAAGATCACCATGTTCAGCGATGCGCCCCCCGGCAGCGGTCTGGGGTCCTCCTCGGCCCTGGTGGTCAGTATGCTCAAACTGCTCTATGCCGTCGCCGGTGAGAGCTATGATCCCCACGACCTGGCCGAACTGGCCTACCGTATCGAACGCACCGATCTGGGCATTCCCGGCGGGCGCCAGGACCAGTACGCCGCCGTCTTCGGCGGTATGTGCGTCTACCACTTCGGCGCCGGGCGGGTGATCGTTGAGCCGGTGGTCATGGACCCGACCGCTCTGCTGGAACTGGAGAGCTGCCTGATCATCGGCTACATCGGCGACCGGCAACTGTTGCGTCGCCACCTGATGGAGGATCAGGTCCAGCGTCTGATGAAAGGTGATACCCTGCGCTACCACGACGAGACCAAGGCCTTCGTTGACCAGGCCGCGCGCTACTTGCGCGAGCTGCGCATCGCCGACTTTGGTCGCCTGCTCCACGACGCCTGGGAGGTGAAGAAGGCCTTCTCGCCCCACATTGCCCCGCCAATCGTCGAAGAAGTCTACGCCCTGGCGCTGCGTCACGGCGCCTGGGGCGGCAAGATCACCGGCGCGGGCGGCGGCGGCTTCATGGTCTTTGCCTGTCCCTTCGACCGTCGGCTGGAGCTGGAGCGGGCTCTCAGCGCCGCTGGCGTGGTGGTGCGTCCCTTCTCGTTCGTTTCTCACGGTGTGCAATCCTGGGCCGTCGAAGCCGCACCCTCGGAGCGCACCGCCGCCGGTTGACTGTTGAATGACTTGCCAGATGTTGATCGGTCTTCGTTCATTGTTTTGACACGCCAGCGTGGCACGATCAGCCTGGCGACCAGGGGTCGGGCGTGGGGAACCGCAGGTTCCCCACGCCCCTGCCTGTGGGGAGGGTTGGGGAGGGCGCAGCCCTCCCGGGAAACAACCGCCCGCGGGAGGGTTGGGGAGGACGCAGCCCTCCCGGGAAACAACCCGCCCGCGGGAGGGTTGGGGAGGGCGCAGCCCTCCCGGGAAACAACCGCCCGCGGGAGGGTTGGGGAGGGCGCAGCCCTCCCGGGAAACAACCCGCCCGCGGGAGGGTTGGGGAGGGCGCAGCCCTTCAACGGGTTTTACCTGCTCTGCGATAGGCTTCCTGGGACGCCGAGGGGAAATGGGCCAACAGATGGGAAACGAATAAACGAATGCCCAAGGTGTGCCTGACCCTGAGCTGAACATAGCCCGCCAGGGGGGAGGGTTGGGGAGGGCGCAGCCCTTCAACGGGTTTTACCTGCTCTGCGATAGGCTTCCTGGGACGCCGAGGGGAAATGGGCCAACAGATGGGAAACGAAATGGGAAACGAATAAACGAATGCTATAAGGCGCGCCTGACTCTTCCAGGGATGCGCGCTAACCCATCAGCCGCGCGAGCACGGGCGCTATGATCCTCGCATGCCGTGAACGCGACGGTTTCGTGACCCCCTTTGCACTGGCGCACCCCTCCGCGCCTCCACGGCGCTACACTGTCACATATGGAATTGGAGCCTGAGTTGAGACTGCGCGCCGTGCTTGCAGCGCTGCTGGTTGCCGCGCTCTTCGCGACTACTCTGCCTGCGCCGTTTGTTGCAGCGCAGGAGGGCGGGGACCTCGGGGTCCAGCAGGTTCTCGAGGCTCAGCCCGGTGCGCTCAAAGGTTATCGCGAAGACGGGCGCAGCGCGACCGAGATTATCGAGAGTGCGGCGCTCTTCTACGGCCTGAGCCCCCGCCTGCATCTGGCGCTGCTCGAGGCCACCGCGGGGCTGCTGAGCAACCCGGCACCCCCCGATGCGGCCCTCCGGCAACCCTTCGGTCCTGCCGGTCCTGATGGCTTCGCCGCGCAGATCGACTGGGCCAGCCGCGAACTCCGCGCCGGCCTCGGTCCCTACGAGCGCCCGCCGACCCTGCGCTTCAGCGATGGGCTGACCCTCACCCTCACCCTCGAACAGGCCCCCGAAGGGGTAGCCGTGCAGCGCTTCCTCGCCACGGGGCGTACCCTGGCCGGGTGGCGCGCGGTGGTCGAGCGCTTCAATCAGGCCTTCGCCGCATACTTCAACAATGAGTTGGTCCAGTCTGGCCCACCGGCCCTCGGCGCGAGCCTGCCGTCTACGGGCGACGGCGTCGCGCCTGCACCCGCGAACGCGCCAGGCGGGCTAACCCTGCTCCAGCCCTGGCCCGCTGGCGTCAGGGTGGTCCATCTTGCTTACTTCGATCACGCCTACCCGACCGTTGATAGCGGCGACGATGGCAACGGTGTGGTGGTGAACCACCTGGGGCAGGGAAACGTGCAGTACGATGGGCACGACGGTCACGACTACTACTTCCCTGACCGGCCCATCGGCACGCCCATCCTCGCCGCCGCCGCCGGGATGGCCTACGCCCGCACCCGCCCCGACAACGGCGTCGTGATTGTCCACCCCGGCGGCTACGAAACCATCTACTGGCACCTGGGAGGATTCGCCCCAATCTTCGAAGGCCGTATCAACACGAGCCAGGGTCTGCCCGTGGCGGCAGGCGCCTTCCTGGGCGTCAGCGGGCCGAGCCGGGTCGCCGGTGGCACCCCCCATCTCCACTTTGAGGTGCGTCGCTTCGGAAAACAGATCGATCCCTACGGCTGGTTTGGGCCAGGGCCGGACCCCTGCGCGGCCTACGCCGGCTGTCTGCCCGGTGAGTGGCTCTGGGCGCCGTCACTCATAGGCGCCTACGACTTTACCCCACCCGGCATCACCGCCCCCCTGCTCAGCAGCCAGCTCCCCAGGCCAGATCAGACACCGCCATCGGCAGCGATCAGCATTGCCCCTCCCGATGATCTGCTGTTCGCGGTTGAGTTTGACGGGCATCCGGTTCAACGGGTGGGGCGGGGCTTCCCCCAGATCACGGGCACGCCGCGCTTCGGGCCTGGTCACGCCGGACAGGCGCTCGACCCTGGCCCGGCGGAGGTCGCCTATCCCCTCGCCGGCAACCTGGACCTGCGCGCGGGCACGGTGAGCCTCTGGGCCGAGTTGCCCGAGCGCTATCCCGGCGGCGCCGTCCCCCGACATTACCTGTTCGCCGCCAGCGCCAATCCCGACGGTGCGCCGGTGTACAGCCACACCCTGGCCCTCCGCCGTGACGCCAGCGAGCCTGACGGCGGCCCGGCGTGGGTCTTCTGGACAACCGGCAGCGCCGCGGCCAGCCGCGATCTGCTCGCTGCGCCCGACACCCTCGGCGCAGGCTGGCACCACCTGGCGATTACCTGGGATGCCGAGGGGGGGCACAAGGCGCTCTACCTGGATGGGGTGCTGGTGGCCCGGGCGCAGGGTGTCGCGTTGCCGACCGACGTGGGAGAGGTGTTGCGGCTGGGGCGCTTCGCCGCCGGAGGTGGGCACAGCGGGGTACGCCTGGACGAGCTAATGATTTTCAACCGCGCCCTGGATCCGGCAGAGATCGCGGCGCTTGCCGAAGCGCCGTCCGGCGCGTCGGAAGCGGTCGTGCGGCTCCGGGAGCGCACGGTGCGAATTGACACCAACGCCCTCGACGACCAGGGTGGGATCATGGCCGTGCAGTTCGGGCTGAACGGCATCTTTGAAGACCCACAACCCTACTACGATGCCTACCGCTGGACCTTGCCGGTCAGCGTGGGGCGACACATCCTGGCGGTACGCTTCAGCGATCGCTGGGGGAACACCACGACCCTGACCCGGACGATCCAACTGGACGGGCGGCAGCAGGTATTTTTGCCACTGCTAAGGTGAGTCAGGCCGAAGCGCTGGCGGGGCCAACGCTTCGGCCTGATGGGGGGAGTGCAGGGCCGTCGGAAGGGGGCGCCTAATCCAGGTAGCCTTGCAGGCGCGTGCCCACGCTCGGGTGGCGCAGGCGTCGCAGCGCCTCAGCCTCGATCTGGCGGGTGCGCTCGCGGGTAATACCAAAAGCTACGCCCACCTCTTCGAGGGTGCGACGCTGACCGTCAATCAGCCCGTAGCGCAACTGCAAAATCTTGCGCTCACGCTCGGGAAGATCGTTGAGCGCGGCGTTCAACTCGGCGTGGAGCATATTCGCCGCAGCGATCTCCATTGGCGTCTCCTGATTTTCATCGGCAAGGAGTTCGCCGACCCGGCCCTCACTATCGTAATTGAGCGGTTGCTCGAGCGAGACAGGCTGGGTCGAGGCGCGCAACAGGCGCTTCACCTTTCGCAGGCTCATCCCCATCGCGTGGGCGATCTCTTCAGGTGTCGGCTCGCGCTCAAGCTGCTGCTCCAATTTGTAAATCGCGCGGCGCAGATGCACGATCGACTCACTCAGGTGCACCGGCAAACGGATCAGGCGGCTTTGTTCGGCAATTGAGCGGGTGACCGCCTGGCGAATCCACCAGGTTGCGTAGGTGCTGAACCGGTTGCCCTTGGTGTAATCAAACTTCTCAACGGCACGCATCAGACCGATGTTTCCTTCCTGGACCAGATCCATAAAGGCCATCGGGCTGCCAATATATTTCTTCGCCACACTGACCACCAGGCGCAGATTGGCCTGGATAAGCTTGCGCCGGGCCTCCTCACCGCGGGCGACGTCCTGCTCGAGGCGGAAGCGCTCGTGGCCCGAGGCATACTCTTCATTGTGGAGGCGCTGGCGCGCTTCCTTGCCGCAGGCAATCTTGATGGCCAGGTCGCGCTCTTCTTCTGCCGTCAGTAAGGGAACCTGACCAATCTCTTGCAGGTAAAGCTGCACCGAGTCCTCAACCGGCTCGATATCGGAAGCTTCAGGCTCCTCAACTTCGAGCTCAAGCTCTTCAGCTTCAAGCTCAGCCTCTTCAGCGTCCCACTCCTCAGTCTCCTCCGGCTCAGTGGTGGAGGAATTGAACGCCAGTGCCTCATCGGTATCAGTATCTGTGGATCGGCGGAAGACCTTCACGGTTCGTTCTCCTGAATGACGCGGGCGGAGCCTACAACAGACGCGGTCCGTTGGCGCCGTTGCCAGAGACTTGCCGCTTTGCGGAGCGGAGGATCACTTGATGCTTTTGACCTGAGACATCTGGAGCCTCGACCATTGAAGCACCACTATTTTCACCTTTTGCACAGGTTTTGTCAAGCCCCGGAAGCGAACAACCTTCAATATTCGTCGGATCTCCATTGATGGGCATCTACAATCTGGCCGGTTGCTCCACGAGGGGGCAGCGCGGCCAGGTCAACCGCGGCGGCAGTGATCGTCTCGGGGGCAAGGAGGCCAGAGCGAACCTCAGGCACCGTCTCGCGCACGAGGCGCGTATCGGCGAAGCCACCCGGGTGCACAGCATTGACATTAATACCGAAGCGGCGCAGGTCCCTGGCCATGACGCGGGTAAGGCCATCAACGCCGCACTTTGCCGCATAGTAGGCGCCGAAACCAGGGACGGCGATCCGCTCGAGCGGGGCGCCGATGGTGATGATGTTGCCGCCGCCGAGTTCGATCATCTGGGGGATCACAGCGCGGCAGGCGAGGAACGTACCCTTGAGCAGCGTATCGAGGACCGCGTCCCACTGCGCTTCGCTGGTTTCGTGGATGGGAGCGCGGAGACCAATGCCGGCGCTTGTCACCAGCACGTGAATCGGGCCC
Organism: uncultured Chloroflexota bacterium; assembly: GCA_937120965.1. Lineage (GTDB taxonomy): Bacteria > Chloroflexota > Chloroflexia > Chloroflexales > Chloroflexaceae > JACAEO01. Next base: position 60,334 of record CAKZKA010000142.1, on the reverse strand, counting down.
AGAGACTCACGGGCGGCAGCAACCATGGAGTCCACCTGGTCGGCATCGCGGACATCGGTGGGCAGGGCTATGGCGCGACCGCCCTGCTCGGCGATCAGCCAGGCCGTCTCGGCCAGTTCATCGGCGCTGCGCGCGGCAATCGCCACTGCGGCCCCCGCCCGGGCAAAAGCTATGGCGATGGCGCGCCCGAGCCCTCGTCCACCCCCGGTGATCAGTGCTGTCTTCCCTGCGAGCTTCACCCCTGGACCTCCCTTGCCGTGCAATAACTGTGCAAAGCATTTGCAATAGTTGTACCATAGCTCCAGCCCGTTGGCTAGACCCGCGGCGAAAAATGAGAGGGCTTTCATTTTTTGGAGGCCGAGCGTTGGGGGAGTGGGCGACCGGGGTGTTCTGCAGGCCTGCTCACGCGGGGGAGTTGGGCGGGTGCAGCCCTGCCAAACTCTCTCGCGGGCGGGTTGTTTCCTGGGAGGGCGCAGCCCTCCCAAACCCTCCCGCGGGCGGGCTATTTTCACGTTAGACATCCATGCGGCTGCGCCGCACAACGCCAGGATGAAAATACGTGTTCTTGGGAGGGCGCAGCCCTCCCAAACCCTCCCCGCTGGTGGGTTGTTTCCTGGGAGGGCTGCGCCCTCCCAAACCCTCCCGCGGGCGGGCTATTTTCACCTCAGACGGTCATGCGCATGGCGCACAACGCCAGAATGAAAATATGTGTTCTTGGAAGGATGTAGGGGCGCGGCGCCGCCGCGCCCCTACTACGCCCAAACCCTCCCGCATGCGGGCTATTTTCACCTCAGAGTCAGGCACGCCTTGAGCATTCGTTTATTCGTTTCCCATTCGTTGGCCCATTTTCCCTCTGCGTCCCGGGAAGCCTATCCCGGAGCAGGTGAAACCCGTTGAAGAGCTGCGCCCTCCCAAACCCTTCCGTGGGCGGGCTATTTTCACGTTAGACATCCATGCGGCTGCGCCGCGCGACGACAGAATGAACATATTTGTTTCTGGGAGGGCGTAGCCCTCCCGAACCCTCCCGGTGGGAAGAGCTTGCGACCGGCGTCAGCCCTGGAGGTCAGGCCTCCCGGCTGATGACGAAGTAGGCGAGGTCTTCCAGAGTCTGCAAAGCCAGCGAGGGAGGAAACTCAGCCAACTGGTCAATAGCACGGGCGACAAAGCGCCGGGCCTCGGCCATAGCCGCCTCGACACCGCCGGCTGCGATCACTTCGTTGACCGCGGCGCGCACCTGGCTCTCACCGGGGTTGTCGTGGGCCACGATAGCCCGGAGATGCGGGCTATTGCTGCGGGCCAGGGCGTAGATCAGCGGCAGGGTGATCGTTCCCTGGCGGAGATCGTTGCCGGCAGGCTTGCCGAGGGTCTGTTCATCACCGACGAAATCGAGCACGTCGTCTACAATCTGGAAGGCCATGCCCAGATCGAAGCCGTAGCGTCCCAGTGCGGCAATCTGCGCATCGCTGCCGCCGCCGGCGGCCATGCCGGCTTTACAGGCTGCCTCGAAGAGCGAGGCGGTCTTGGCCCCGGTTTTGTAGAAGTACTGGTCAAGGGCCGTATCGAGCGGTTCGGCCACGAGCACGGGGCTGAGCTCGCCCTCAACAATTGTTTGCACTGCCTGGGCGTAGTAGGTGATGATGCGCGGATCGGGGCTGAGGGCCATTTCGCCTGCGGCCAGGGCGAAGAAGTAGTCGCCTACCATCAGGGCAACGTCATTATCCCAGCGGGTATGCACGGTCACCTGGCCCCGCCGGCGCGCGGCCTGGTCCACCAGGTCGTCGTGGACGAGTGATGCCGCCTGGATGAGTTCGACGGCAGCCGCGGCATGGATCACCCGCGACAGGTGATAGACGCCAAGACGCGCGGCCAGGAGGGCCAGGGCGGCGCGCAGGCGCTTGCCGCCAGCGCGCACAGTGTAGGCGCTGGCCGCAGCGATCAGCTCGGAGCGTGAGGCCGTGCGACGCAGAAGCAACTCCTCGACGGCGCGGAGATCAGCGCTTAGCTCGGCCCGGGTGAACAGTTCGGTCAACCCGGCAATCTGGCCGGTAGACGAAGGGAGGGATATAGTTTCGGCGCTGCTCATACGCGCGCCAACTGCCACGGCGCTCTCGGTCGCCGGGGAATGAATATGGTGCCCGGCCATCAGGCTATTCCTCTTCTAGGGCCTGTCGGCGATCGGAGCGGTTCCTGGGCAGACACAGGCGAAGTGAGGAGAACACCCGCTTGTGATTTTCGCCACGAACTGCACTATAGCACATTCCAGGCCGCTGTCAAGCTATCTCAGACGCCCGTGCGGCTGCGCCGCACAACAACACGATGCAAAGAGGTTTTGCCGGGAGGGTGCAGCCCGATTGCACCTGCTCCCGGGCAGGGGCATGGGGAAATCCGGTTTTCCCGGCGCCGCTTCGCGGAAGGCGTGGGCGGTTTGCGTCAGTCCAGACCCGTCCCCGGGCATGGTGGGGAAACCCGGTTTCCCCTGCGGGAGCATGCCTGGTAACGCACACCTTCCTATCAATACTTTGCACAACTTTGCCGGGGCTGTCTGTAACCTGCAACACGCTGTATCAATATAATACCGCATGCTGGCCGTCTGGTCACGATTCGTGAGGGGTGAGATGGCGGCAAACCCGGGGGTAGCCGCGCTCTGAGACATTAGCGCCTGTGGGGTGGCGCGCCCTTCAAAGGGCTTCGCCTGTTCTGGGATGAGCTTCCTGATGCGGCAAAATGCCTGAATGCGTCAACGAATGCGAAATGGGCCAACCAATGGGAAACGAATAAGCGAATGTGAAAGGCGTGCCTGATTCTTCCAGAGCCTGATTCTTCCAGAGATGTCCGCCAGCCCATCGGCCGCGCGAGCACGAGCGTCATGATCCTCGCATGCCGTGAATGCGATGGTCTCGCGATACGGTGGCGCGCCCCCGTACCGGGAGGGTTTGGGAGGGCGCAGCCCGTCCAGGAGAATCGCGCCGCTGGGAGCGCGGGCAGTTTACCCGCTTCCAGGGCATTGCGGGCGAGAGGCCCGCGTAGCCGGGGTGGCGCCCTGGCCCAAATAGGAACAGGTACGCAGAAAGATCGGATTGACGCGGCATCTCGTGTATAATACAGGCTGCCTTCACCCGCAGCGGCGCGCGTGGCGATGCATCCACAACGCCGTGTAGCTGCGTATTAATCCCAGAGGGGCTCACTTGGCTGTATCCCCGGATCCTGATATTGAGGGAGAGGTTCTCAGCGACGAGAGCCTGATCGCCAGGGTTGCTGCCGGCGATACCCGGGCGATGGAGTACCTCTATACCCGCTATGCCCGCGTCGTCTATGGCCTGGCGCTGAAGATTCTGGCTAATGCCGAACTGGCCGAAGACGTGGTGCAGGAGACGTTCTGGCGCGTCTGGAACCGCGCAGCCACGTTTCAGGTCGGCAGTGGCGCCTTTGCGGCCTGGCTCTTCGGCATTGCGCGCAATCTCTGCATTGATGAGCTGCGCCGGCAGCAGGCCCGCCCCAGCGCGCCCGGCGCTGGCAGCGATGCCCTGGCACTCGATGCCATCCCGGATCCGCAGGCTAGTATGGACGAGGTCACATGGGAGGCCGAGCGCCGACGTCTGATCACCAGCGCCCTGAGCGAACTGCCCGCTGACCAGCGCCAGGTGATCGAACTGGCTTACTTCGGCGGCCTCTCGCAGCGTGAGATCGCTGATCGCTTGAACAACCCGCTCGGGACGGTGAAGACGCGCGTGCGTCTCGCGTTGCAGAAACTGAAAACGCTCCTGCAACATCAGGGCATCGGTCTCGATGACCGCTAGAACTTCTGGATCGTCAATGATAGCTCACGACCACGACTCAGCTTCTACCGCGAGCCAGATTGGTGCGTATGCGCTTGGCGCCCTGGATCTCGAAGATCGTCTCGCGCTTGAGGCCCTTCTTGAACGTTCGCCCGAACTCCAGGAGGAACTGCGCCAGTTGCGCCAGGTTGTCGCCCTGCTGCCCTACGCCGCGCCGCCGGCTACACCGCCCGCACGGGTCCGGCAGCGTCTCTTTGCCCGCATTGCCGCTGCGCAGACCGATGCCGCCTCCAGCCGCGCGGCCCCGTCACCAACGGGCGCCATGCCGCGTCGGCGCTCTGGCTGGCTCTTGCCTGGCCTTATGGCTGTGCTGACTGCCCTGGTTATCGCCCTCAGCGTTGCGACCCTGTCGCTCAATGCCGGCATAGCCCAGCTTGACCGGACGAACCGTGAGCTTGTCGCCGATCTGGAGCAGTTGCAGCAAACTCTGGCCGAGGCTGAGGCCCGCCAGGAGCGCCTCGCCGCGCAACTTGCCGCTGGTCAGGAACAACTCGAGAGCCTTGCGACCCGTCTGGCCGCGAGTGAGGAGCGGGTGGCCCGTCTCACCGCCGACCTGGCGCGGGACGACTACGTCATTTCCTTCATCAGCGCGCCTGGCGTGGCCACGCGCCAGTTACGCTCAGCCCGTTCTGGCGTTGTGGCCCAGGGTGAGATGTACATGTACCCCGGTCATTCCAGCGCCGTGGTCATCTTCAGTGGCCTGCCCCCCCTGGCGCCCGGGCAGGTCTACCAGTTCTGGTTTGCCGATGAGGCCGGACAGGTGGCGGGAAAGACCTTCGAGGCCGATCCGACGGGCATAGGCTACATTATTGTCGAGGCGCCGCGTGAAGTGAACGCCTTTCGCGAAGTGATGGTCACCGTCGAGCCATCTGGCGGCAGCGCCACCCCCAGCCAGAATGTCATTCTCGAGGGCGCTCTTTAGTGGCGCACTCGCCAGGTTGTCTGACAGGCGCCATAGGGAAACCGGGTTTAGCCGTGCTCCTGCCCGGTGGGGAGGGCCTGGAGCGTGCGTCCCCCCTTCCAGCCTACCCTCCCGGTGGGGAGGGCTTGGCGCCCCCACAGGCAGGAGGATGGGGAAACCCGCTTTCCCCATAGGTTCACCTCAGTCATCCATGCGGCTGCGCCGCACAACGATAAAATGAAAATGGGTTTTTCTTGGGAGGGCTACGCCCTCCCAAACCCTCCCCGCTGGCGGGTTGTTTCCTGGGAGGGCGTAGGCGCGGCACCGCCGCGCCTGTACGCCCAAACCCTCCCGCGCGCAGGCTATTTTCACCTTAGAACCGCTCCGTGTCTCCCCGGTGCCCGGCACCGGCCAATCTGACGGTCCCGGTTCGCAGGTTGCCCCAAAACCCGCTTGTGCGCCGTTCTAGACTCATGCCACGATCATTGGCGCTCCGCCGATGTGCCCCTGGACGGCACTCGAACGCGCGCCTGCCCACCCGGGCGACAATCCGATCGCGGACGCTTCGGCGTTGAAACTGCTCCTACCACCACAACTCGTACGCGTTTGTCATCCTCCGATCATCCTGCGCCCTTCTCACCTTCAGAGCGACACCCTACAATCAAGCTCATAGAACGGTGGCCCTTACGAGCCGTCTACAGGCCCTGACACCTCACGCTGCGCTCCGAGCGAACCTTCATCTCCGCGGAGCGCCTGGCGCGGGTGCAGCGCTCGCCCGTGCGCGGGCTCGTGATCACGGGGGTGCAGGTTTCCCTTTCCGCGCCTGCTGGTCAACGGCCAGCGCAGCCCGCGAACCTGCGCCTCGTGGGGGCCCGTCGACGCCGTCTGAGCCGCAGCTTTCCCGACAAGCCGCCGGCATCACGCGCAGCAAGAGAGTTGAGGAGGCTATGATCACCCAGCCGATCGAGACACTCCCCCGCAACACTCCGGGCCTGTCGCCCAGCCCTTGCGCTTACCCCGGCGCAGGTCGCGGTCTGGCAACTGAACTGGACGCTGCCGCTCTGGCGGCCATGGATTTGTCTGCATTGATGCAGCACTGCGTCATCGAAAGCGAGCGCTTCTATCGGGGCCAGCAGCACGATACGCGCTTCAGCTACGAACTGTTCCGGCGGGCGCTGGTCGAACGGGATGAAGCGGCCTGGGAGCAACTGTATCTGCACTACAGTGGTCTGGTTGAAGGCTGGATTCGGCGCTGTTCGGCATTTGCCAACACTGGAGAGAGTAGCGAGTACTTTGTTGTCGGCGCCTTTGCCAGGTTCTGGCGCGCCCTTTCCCCGGAACGTTTTGCAGCTTTCCCTACCCTGGCCTCGCTGTTGCAGTACCTGCAATTGTGCGCTACCAGCGTGGTGATCGACAGCGTTCGCGCCCAATCCTGGTCAGGAAGCCTGTTGGAAGAGACGACCGCGCTGGAACGCGACCCCGCCACTGCTCCTGATGAGGAGGCGATGAACCGGTTGGATCGGGAGGAGTTCTGGCGTTTCATTGACACGCAACTCCAGAGCGAGATCGAGCGAGTGGTCGTGTATAGCTCCTTTGTCCTCGGCCTGACCCCCCGCGCGATCTATGCGCGACGCCCCGATCTCTTCGACACGGTAAACGATGTCTACAACGTCAAACGCAACGTGCTGGGGCGCTTGAGTCGCAACCAGCAATTACGCCAGTTGATTGCCGGCTAAGGTTGCCTGGAGCGGTAGCTGCTCCAGGATGCGCGCCCTTCGCCGGTGATCATCCCCCTGCTCGGGCGCCCTCACGACACGCCACGTGAGGGCGCCTCGTTGTTGAGAGCGTTACGACGGGGTTCACGAGCGGGTATGCCAGCGTACCGTACGTCCCCTGTGCGGGAGGCGCAGGGCTGCACCCTCCCGGAGCCTCCCGGCGCGGGGTGTGCGCCGCGCCCCTGGGGAGGGGGATGGGGAAACCCGGTTTCCCCATTCTCCAACTGCCATACCGGGGCAAAGAATGCGCTATACTACAAATGATAAAATTGTGTAAAAAGCGTTTGGAACAGCGTTTCATACAGTACAGACGGGGTTCGGGACCGGCTGTAAGCTCAGGAGCGCGGAGTATGACCAACGACGAGGAGTGGGAACAGCGGTGCACCGGTTCACCGCCTCTAAGCGGCAGTGCGTTGATCGCGGCGGCCGATGGCGAGGCGGATGAGGCGACCCTGGCACATCTGCAGGCCTGTCCGGCCTGTGCGGCACGCGTGATGCATCTGCGCGCGCTCCAGGCGTATCTGCTGCGTCGGCTCTACCGACTCCACTGTCCATCCACCGACACACTGGTGGACTACTGTCAGGGTTTGCTGGATCCGCGCGTGACTGCCGGGGTATCGCACCACCTGGCGATCTGCCCGTACTGCGCGGCAGAGGTGAAGCTGCTTGAGGATGGACCGATCCTGGCACACGCGGTTGGCCGCCGCAGGCGCACGCTGGCCTCCAATCTCTGACTGTTGAACGCAGACGGGGGCGCAGTACTGCGCCCCCGTCTTTTGTGTATTGGAGAGGAGATGGGCGTGCTTCGCCCTCCCCAGGAAAACGGCGTTATTCAGGGAGTGAGCGACTTCGCCGCGCGGGTGTAGTTGGCCTACTCGAAGTGATCGGCGAGGTAGGCAGTCAGGTCAGCCACACGCACCGAGTAGCCCCACTCATTATCGTACCAGGCGATAATCTTGAAGAAATCATCCCCCAGGCTGTGGGTCAGCGGCAGATCCACGACGGAGCTGTAGGTTGTGCCGATAAAGTCGCTGCTCACCAGTTCGGCCTCGCTAACCCCCAGAATACCCTCCAGTTCTTCGCTTTCGCTGGCTTCGATGAAGGCCTGGTTGATCTCCTCGACGCTGGTGGGACGGTTGAGGAGCACCGCAAAGTCCACCACAGAGACGGTGGGGGTTGGGACGCGAATAGCGTAGCCGTGGAACTTGCCTTTCAATTCGGGGATGACCAGAGCCACGGCTTTGGCCGCGCCGGTGGTGGTAGGCGCCATGTTCATTGCCGCGGCGCGGGCGCGGCGCAGATCCTTGTGGACGTTGTCCTGCAAGTTCTGGTCCATCGTGTACGAGTGGATGGTTGTCATCAGGCCGCGCTGGATGCCGAAGCGGTCGTTGAGCACCTTTGCAACCGGCGCGAGGCAGTTGGTGGTGCAGGAGGCGTTGGAGATGATGTGGTGCCGGGCGTGGTCATAGCTTGACTCATTGACACCCAGGCAGATCGTCAGATCTTCGCCTTTAGCCGGCGCGGTGATCAGCACTTTCTTCGCACCAGCCTGGAGGTGCGCGCGGGCCTTCTCGGCTTCGGTGAAACGCCCGGTCGACTCGATGACGATATCTACCCCCATGTCGGCCCAGGGAAGCTGGGCGGGATCGCGTTCGGCGAGGGCCGCAATCTCGTAGTGGTTATCGTCGTAATCAACAATGAGTTTGTCTTCGGTCACCATCACCTCGCCATCGAAGAGACCGTAGGTCGAGTCATAGCGCAGGAGATGGGCGAGGGTCTCATTGTCGGTGAGGTCGTTAATCGCAACGATCTCGAACTCGTCGGGGTGATACTCGAGCATCGCCTTAAAGCTCTGCCGACCGATCCGGCCAAAGCCGTTGATAGCGACACGTACCATGACGGTCTCCTTCCTATCACGTTGGCCCCCACGCTCTGCCACGGGATAACTGCGCCAGAAGGGGCCGGGCACAACCCGGGCGGGAGGTGGGCCGGGCAACGTTGGCGGTAGGCGCGGACGCATTATAGCATGTTTGCCGGGCGACTGACGCTTCCTTGCGCTGTGAGGCAGGGCCGTCCGCGCGCCGCAGGGGATGAGAAAGGATGTTCCCCGGCGGGTTGCACCCGCCCAACCTCTCATACCAATTACCGTTGATGATGCCGCATTGCTTGAAGTGGTTTCAGGGGTTGTGCTGCCCAGCGTGGCAATCTACAATCCAAAATCCAAAATCTAAAATGGTATCAGACGCGGGCAGCAGTGTGCTACAATCTGCGGAGAGACCCGGCTCGCGCCAACGGGGGCGCGGCGGGCGTCAGAGTGGCGCCCGGGCCGCAGCGGGGGAGACTGAGATGGTCCTGACGATCAGTGTGGCAGTGGGGATTGGCCTGCTTGGTCTTATCGGGCTGGCACGCGGCGTGCGCGCCGGGTTGGTGGCGATCGCCGGGACGTTGCTTGCCGCCGTGCTGGTTGACCTGTGGAGCCAGCCTCTGGGGCTGTGGGTCCGCAGGACCTTCCGGCCCGAGGTGCCCGCGCTGCCGACCTTCCTGCTGGTCGCGGCGGTTTTTTTGCTGACGGTGGCAATGATCGGCTACGGCGGGAGCGCCCTGCTGCCCGGGGCGCCGCCGCAGAGCCGTTCCAGGCAGGCGCTGGATCGAGTGCTGGGCGGCCTGCTAGGGGCGCTGAACGGAGCCCTGATCGCCGCTTACCTGCTGCGCTACGCCGATGCGGCCTGGGTCAACAACGCCGTGACCGATCTGGTGGCAACATCGCCCCTGGCGGGGGTGCTGCTGGAGTGGTTGCCGTGGTTCATGCTTTCGCTGGTCGCAACTACCGGCCTGATGGTGCTGATCCGCGGCGTGGTGGCATTCGCGCGTACCCGGCGGGCCGCGCCTCCCGCCCCGGCTCCGGTTCCGCCGCCGGCTGCGCCGTCCTCAATCGCCGGGGCGCCCCCACGCAACGAACCGGAGCGCCAGGCGGGCGACGCTTCGATTGATAAGGCCCTGGGAAAGCACTAGCCTGAACATAGGCCGCGCGCAGGAGGGTCTGGGAGGGCGCAGCCCTCCCAGAAACAACTCGCCAGCAGGGAGGGCTTGGGAGGGCGCAGCCCTCCCAGGAAATATTTTCGTTCTGGCGTTGTGCGGCGCAGCCGCATGGATGACTGATGCGAACATAGCCCGCGCGCGGGAGGGTCTGGGAGGGCGCAGCCCTCCCAGGAATAATTTAATGTTTTCGTTCTGGCGTTGTGCGGCGCAGCCGCATTGGACGGCTGCTTTGAGAACCTGTCTCCGACCTGCTCATCTCAGCCCTATTGCCATTGTTCGCGCGAGGCGTGGTACACTGGCAACGCTATGCGCATACCCCGTATCGCCTACTGTTCGCCCGTGAACCCGGCGCCCTCGGGCATCTCCGACTACAGCGAGGAGTTGCTGCCCTACCTCGGGCAGTACGCCGAGGTCGTGCTGTTCGTTGAGGATGGCCTGCGCCCGGCCAACCGGCGCCTGACGCAGCACCTGGAGGTGCTGCCGCTGCGACGCCTGCCCCGCGAGCTACGGCGGCGACGCTACGATGCCCTGGTGTACCACATGGGCAACAGTCCGGCCCATGGAGCGATCTGGGACGCGGCCCGGCGGCTGCCGGGGGTTGTGGTGCTGCACGATTTTGTTCTGCACCACTTTATGCTCTGGTACGCCGCGAGCCGGCTGCGCGACGTGCAGAGTTATGTGCGCGCTATGGAGGCCCGCTACGGCGCGCCCGGCGCGCACATGGCCCAACTGATGATCCGCTCGCGGTTCACCGATGCGGCCTTTGATTTCCCCTGCTGCGAGCCGGTGATCGAGAGCGCCCACGGACTGATTGCCCACAGTCGCTACGTGGTCGAGCGCGCTGCCGCGCTGCGCCCCGATCTACCTGTGGCTGTTGTACCTATGGGCGTCCCGCTACCGGATACGCTGCCCCGGAGCGGGGCGCGCGCGCGCCTCGGCTTGCCGACCGGGGCGGTGGCGCTGGCGAGTTTCGGCCATATCAACGCCTGGAAGCGCGTCGAGCCGACGCTGCGGGCGCTAGCGGCGCTGCGCGTCGAGGGCCACGACGCCCGCTACCTGCTGGTGGGCAGCGTCTCGCCAAATTATGACCTCGCCGGGCTGATCGCCCGCTCGGGGCTGGGCGACGCCGTGACGGTGACCGGCTATGTGCCCCGGGCCGATTTTGAACTTTACGTCGCCGCCGCCGATATCTGCATCAACCTGCGCTACCCTACTGGTGGAGAGACCAGCGCCAGCCTGCTGCGGCTGCTTGGCGCGGGGCGTCCGACCCTGGTGAGCGCCGTCGGCGCCTTCGCCGAATTGCCGCCCGGGGTGGCCGCCCAGGTTGACCCCGGCCCGGCCGAGGGCGATCAGATCCTGGCCTATTGCCGGCTGCTGCTCGCGCGCCCGGACCTGGCGGCGGCTATGGGGGCGCAGGCGCGGGCCTATGTAGCCGCCGAGCACACCCTGGAGCGGGCCGCCGCGGGTTATGCGCGCTTCCTTGCCCGTCTGTACGGCTGGCCGGTGGTGCGCAAGCTCCGCGCCACGCCGCTGTGGCCCCTGCACAGCGAAGAGGACGAGCCAACCATCCCCGCCGCGGTGGCCCCGCCGGCAACGCTCGCGCCGCCGGCGCCACCCCCTCCGCTCGTTGCTGGCGCGGCGCGCGCCCTGGCGGAGATCGGGTTGACCGAAGAGGATACCAGCACGCTGTTGAACGTAGCGCGACGCATTGCCGAATTGAGTTGAGCGGGGGAACGCCGGAAGGTTCGTATGACGCTGGAAATCTGGGTCGTCTTCGGGATCCTGGCCGCGACCATCGTGCTGTTCGTCAGTGATCGTCTTCGGCTGGATATCACGGCGCTCCTGGCGTTAATGGCCCTGGCGCTTACGGGCATCATTACCCCGGCTGAGGCGGCAGCCGGCTTTGGCGACACTACGGTGCTGCTGATCGCCGCCTTGTTCGTGGTTGGCGACGCGCTGCTCCAGACGGGGATCGCCGAGGCCCTGGGGCGCTGGCTCGGGCGCGTGGCCGGAACGAGCGAAGGGCGGATTCTGGTAACAATGATGCTGGTGGTCGCGCCGGTCTCGGCCTTTGTGAGTTCCACCGGCGCGGTGGCGATTATGCTGCCGGTGGTGGTGGCCGTGGCGAACCGCGCTGGCATCAGCCCTTCGCGGCTGCTGCTGCCGCTTGCCTACACCGCGCTCATCGGCGGCATGCTGACGCTTATTGGCACTCCGCCGAACATCATTGCCAGCGAGGCCCGCGCCGGAGCCGGCAGAGGGGCCTTTGGCTTCTTCAGCTTCACGCCCATCGGCGTGCTGGTGCTCGGCGCCGCGATCGTCTTTGTGATGACCGTAGGCCGGCGCTTGCTGCCCAGCCGGGTCGAACCGGTCCGAACGCCGCAGCGCGCCGATCAACTCTCCTTCGAGGAACTGGCTGCCGCCTACCGCGTGCAGGGCGCCCTTGAGCGGCTGCGGGTGCGTCCGGACTCGCCCCTGATTGGCCGGACGATTGCCGAGAGCCGCCTCGCCGAGGACTACGGCATCACTGTTCTGGCGGCGCACACCTGGCCGCCTGGAGCGGCACTGCCGGGGCCTGCTCGCCCGGTGAACGCCGACACGCGGCTTGAGGCCGGCGATCTGCTCGATGTGCAGATGCCGCCTGATCAAGGGCCGCAACCGCCAACGGTCCCCGGGCTCGAGCGCGTGCCTCTCGACGAGGGGTTGCCCGCGCACCACGATCTAGCGTATCTCGAAGTGGCGCTGACGCCCCGTTCACGGTTCATCAGCCAGACGATCGTTGAAGCCGACGTGCGGAACCGCTTCGGCGTCAGCGTGCTCGGTGTGCAGCGCCTCGGCCAGGTGCTCGATGGCGACTTTGCCAACGAACCGCTGCGCTTCGGTGATACGCTGCTCGTGGCCGGCCCCGCGTCCACCCTGGCGCCCGTGGTGCGCGACCAGCGCTACTACGGTGATTTCGTTGTGGCGACGGCGCCGCCGGAACTCGAAGCGCAGGCCGGAACGCCCCTCTCGCCACGCTGGCCGCTGGCGGTGGCGATTGTGGGCGCCATGCTGGTGGTGATGGTGACGAATCTCCTGCCAACGATGATCGCCGCGATGCTCGCGGCGCTGGCACTGGTACTGAGCGGCTGTGTGCGCCTCGCGACAGTGTACACACGCATGAGTTGGGAGAGTCTGGTGCTGATCGCCGCAATGCTGCCGATGGCCACGGCGCTGCAAAATACCGGCGGCGCGGCGTTGATCGCCACGATGCTGGTAGACTCGCTGGGGGCGTTTGGCCCGCTGGCGTTGCTGGCGGGAGTATTTTTGCTGACCAGCCTGCTCAGTCAGTTCATCTCCAACACGGCCACGGCGGTGCTGGTGATGCCAATCGCCCTCCAGGCCAGTGTGGGGCTGGGGATCGCCCCGGAACCGCTGCTGATGACAGCCGCAATTGCCGCCTCGACCGCCTTCGCCACGCCGGTAGCATCGCCGGTCAACACTCTGGTGCTGGCGCCCGGGGGGTACCGCTTCACCGACTATGCCCGTGTAGGCGTGCCGTTGCAGGTGCTGGCGATGCTCGTTTGCGTTGCTGTGGTGCCGCTGCTGTTTCCCTTTTGAATGATCTGCCCGCGAAGGCATATGATACCAATTACGGTTGATGATGCCGCATTGCTTAAAGCGGTTTCAGGCGCTGTGCTGCCCAGCGTGGCAATCCACAATCCAAAATCTAAAATCCAACATGGTATGACCCCGCCGGGATAGGGAGGCGACCGCGCCGCGGCGCGGCATGCCACTCCTACAGCGGCGTGTGGAGACGGCCCGCCGGGCCGTCTCTGCGTTACTCCCCACGGTGCGCTCGCGCACCGCGGCGCGGCATGCCACTCCTACAGCGGCGTGTGGAGACGGCCCGCCGGGCCGTCTCTTGCCATGGTAAGCAACTCGTAAGCCAGGCGTAGTAAGGTTATCCCGACACCTCCGCCGGGACAGGTGTGGACCAACCCGGTTTCCCCCTCCAACCGGCGCTGGAGGCGCTTGCCGACACCGCGAGCAGAAGTGTGGGAAAACCCGGTCTCTCCTGAGTTCGCATCAGCCGTCCGCGCGACTGCGCCGCGCACTGCCGGGATGGGCAACGTAGAGGCGCAGCGGCGCGGCGCCTCTACACCCAAACCCTCCCTACAGGGAGGGGCATAGGAAAACCCGGTTTCCCCATACGCTGACAAGATGAAGACAGGTTGTTTCCCTGGAGGGCTACACCTCTCAAATCCTCCCTGCTGGCGCGTTGTTTCCCCGCGCACAGGCTATGTTCACCTCGGGAGAAGACCCCATGAACACGCACCCGAATGTCGAGATAGAACACCTGCTGGCGGAACGTGAACGCCTGTACGAGCGAGTAGCGCAATGCGAGCGCGATCTGGCGCTCTATCGGAGATTTGTGGAAGAATCCAGCATCCTGAGCGTGCAGATAGACAGGCATGGCACAATAACCTATGCGAATCTCGCTACTGATCATGCGCTCGGGTATGCGCCGGCAGCATGCATCGGCAGGTCGTTATTCGACTTCTTGCATGCTGATGATCGCATCCATGCGGAGGAAATCTATCGGAAGGGCATTGAACAGCGGGAGCGTTCGATAACATTTGAGGGCCGCCTGGTGCGTTTTGATGGGGTAGTGTTCTATTATCTGTGGATTGTGACGCTGCACTACGAAGCTGACGCTCTGATCAGCGCTACCGCTCTCGCTCAGGATATCAGCGCCTTTCATCAGTTACGCGACGAATTGCAGGAAAACCGTGCGATGCTGCAACTCGTTATTGACAATCTGCCACAGGGGATTTTCTGGAAGGATCGCGAATCACGCTTTTTAGGCTGTAATCAGCATCTTCTCGCGCAGACCGGGCTATCTTCGGTGAATGAAATCGTTGGTAAGACCGATTTTGATATGCCATGGAAGGAACTGGCGGCAGCGTATCAGGCCGATGATCGCGCAGTGATGATCCTCGGTCCGAGACTCAACACCGAAGAACGGTTGGTCCGCGAGGACGGGGCTACCGTCTGGCTGCGGACCAGTAAAATCCCCCTCCAGCGCGACGGCGAAGTCATCGGTGTTCTGGGTATGTTCCAGGACATTACCGAAGAGAAGCGTCAGGCGGAGGAGCTGCGGATCTTCAAACTCGTCATTGAGAACACGCCCGATGGCATCGGTATCGCCGATCCCCGGTTGGTTCTGACCTATGCTAATCCTTCATTTGCCAGAATGCTGGGCTATCCGAGCCTGAAGGGGATGCTGGTGCCCGAAGTCACCCATCCAGATGATCTTGAGCGTCTGGAAAGGATTGCCAGACAGGTGCTGGAAGGGGAAGTGCCGCACGAAACGATTCGCTACGTGCGTAGCGATGGGTCGTTTGTGCCGGTACAGGCATCGGCGCTGGCGTTACGCGACACAAATGGCGATCTGATCGGATATGCTTCCATCAATCGCGACATCACCGAACAGTTGCGGACCGAGGAAAGTCTGCGCGCTAGCGAACAGCGGAACCGCGCGCTGCTCAATGGTATTCCTGACCTGATGTTTGTGCTGAGTCTCGATGGCGTTTTCTTAGATTACAAGGCTGATTCTAGCGAGGATCTGTATATTCCTCCAGAATCCTTCCTCAACAGGAAGGTCACCGAGGTGATGCCGCCGGAGCTGGCTGAGTTGACGATGAGAAGTCTCGAAGCGCTCAAGCGCACGCATGAAATGCAGACATACGTGTACCAGCTTATGCTCAACGATGAGCTGCGCGATTTCGAGGCGCGCATGGTGCTGAGCGGCAACGATGCTCTCGTTCTTTCACGTGATGTCACCAGGCAGAAACGCGCTGAACGCGAGCGGCAGGCAATGCAGGAGCAGATTATTCAGGCTCAGCAGGTAGCGATACGTGAATTAAGCACGCCGCTGGTGCCGATTGCTGATGGCGTGGTGGCAATGCCGATCATTGGCACGATTGATACGCTGCGGGCCCAACAGATCATGGAAACGCTGCTCCAGGGCATTGCAGAGCACCAGGCCCGAATTGCCATCCTCGATATTACGGGGGTGAGGGTAGTGGATACACAGGTTGCCGGAGCGCTGATCCGCGCCGCCCGGGCATCGAGTCTGCTCGGCGCGCAGGTGGTGCTGACCGGTATTAGTCCGGCAATTGCGCAGACCCTTGTGCATATCGGGGCCGAGCTGCGCGAGATGGTCACCCGGCCAACCCTGCAAGAAGGGATTGCCTACGCCCTCAAACAGCACGCCTGATACCGGGTGGAAATGGAGGCGCCCCGTAGTTCAGGTCGTCCCTTAGCTCCACACAGGGCTTTGTGGAGCTGTAGAGCTGTGGAGGTGTAGAGCTGTCCAATGCGACACCTTGGCAATCAGACCAATAACGTACAATACCGACCAGTTTTCAATTGTGGACATACAAAACTTATTCGCCAGAATCACTTACAATGCAGCCAGTAGTCCCGATGATCAACGGCGTGGACGAATTCTGATCATCATCTGCACAGGCATTATCGGGCTGCTGCTGAGCGTTGGCGTGGCGCTGACCCTGCTTCAACCATCCCCCGGTCGCTGGATTAATCTCGGGCTTGCGGTGTTTGTGTTTACGGTTGCCGCAACTCTGGGGCGCAAGGGGTATGTTGCGGCAGGAGCGTATGTGCTGGTCGTTGTTAGTATGATCGGGTCGCTAAGCGGGTTGTTCTTGAATCCAAACTCGCCATTTAACGTCTTCTACCTCTTGATCAGTGTATTGCTAGCCAGCATCCTGCTGCCCCCCTATCAAATCTGGATCGTGCTTGGTCTCTGTCTGCTCAGTGTTGCGGGAGTGATGGTGGCGCTCCCGCCTGAACAGCGCGCGGCGAACAGTTTTGGCCCGGCTGTCGCCCACCTGATTGTACTGCTGACCGTTAGCGCGTTCATTTCCTTTATTGGAGGACGCAGTCTCTCTGTGGCGCTGAAGGCGGCAAACACTGCTCGCCAGCAGGCCGAAGCAGCGACCCGGGAACTGAGCGCAACCAATGCAGCGCTGGAGATGCGGGTCGAGGAGCGCACCGCAGCGCTGCGACAACTCGCAGAAGAACAGCGCGCTATCGCAGAGCAGCTACGGGAAAGTCTCGAAGCGCAGCAACTGTTGAACCAGACGATAGCCCGTATGGCTGCACCGATTATTCCTGTCAGCGAAGATACGCTGGTTGTGCCGTTGATTGGCGTTCTGAATGGCGAACAGGTGCAACAGTTGCTCGCTCCCGCGCTCCAATTCATTCAGCAGACCCGCGCTCGCACGCTTATTATTGACATGACCGGCGTTATGAAGCTTGATCATCCTGCTGCGGTTGCGCTCGTAGAAATAGGCAGGGCAGCGCGGTTAATGGGTGCAGAGACGATTCTGGCCGGTATTAGTCCTCAAGTCGCGCAGATACTCGTTGGTCAGGATAGTGACTTGAGTGTCTTCCGTACTACAGCAACGCTGCAAGCGGCGCTGATGCTCATCTATTTTAGATTTTAGATTTTGGATTTTGGATTGCCACGCTGGGCAGCACAACGCCTGAAACCGCTTCAAGCAATGCGGCATTATCAACGGTAATTGGTATAAGTCATCCCGGTTTCTCCGTATCTTTGCCTTCTAGCCCCTATTCGCCTGCGCCGCGCAACGACGAACAGATTGCCTGGAACTGCACCGGGGTGTTACACCACAGTATTCACCTATCCATCCGCTGATCTGATCGGGTCGATGCCTGGAGGTGTATGCTTCGACCCTGCCCGTGTCCCCTCATCGCCAGACGACGGTTCCGGTGCGATCTGTCTCGACTCTCATCGCCCGGTATGGCCCGCGCTGCCTGCTCCTGCGCCTGCGCGCCATGACGATGCATGCCATTCCCACGGCGGTGTGGGGAGACGGCCCGCCGGGCCGTCTCTACGTTGCTCCCCACGGCGCGCCCGCGCACCGTGGCGCGGCATGCCATTCCCACAGCGTACCCGTGGGGACGGGGGCGGCGGCCGCGGGCCTATCGCGGCCATCCCCCCGCGGCGGGGTGATCGCGCATCTCGGCGCGGCAGGAGCGGATGGGGGTTGCCCGCCACTGGTGCTGGAGCGCCGGGAGTGTTACTATAGCGCGGTGCTCAAGTCGGGGAAGCTCCCCTCTCCAATCCCCTGCCCGATGGGAGGGTCCGGCAGGGCGCTGCCCTCTCAGGAACATGCTGTGTTGTACCCGTGGTGTTGAGGCAACTGTAATGGCTATACCAACCCAGGCGGGCGAGGCTCGAGCCAGGCTCGGCCTGCCCGGTACCGACCTGTCCATGATCGCTGTGGTGATGATCTGGGGCCTGAATTTTAGCGCGATGAAACTGGGGCTGCGCGAGATCCCGCCGCTGGCCTTCGCCGGGCTGCGCTTCGCCGGGGCTTCGCTGCTGCTCTGGCTGGTGCTGGCCTGGCGCGAGGGCTTGCCCCGCCTGCCACGAGGGGCGCTGTGGAAGCTCACCTGGGTGGGGCTGGTTGGCAATACCCTCTATCAGCTCGGGTTTACCTACGGGCTGCGGATCACCACGGCTGCCAATGCCTCGCTGTTGATTGCGACGACTCCGGCCCTGGTGGCCTTCTTCGGCGCCCTTCTTGGCATCGAGCGCCTGCGCCGCCATGCCGTCGCCGGGATCGTTCTGGCCTTCCTTGGCGTGGCCCTGATCGTCGCTTCGGGCCAGTTGCACTTCACCACCGAAAGTCTCCTCGGCGATTTGCTGCTCTTTGGCTGCGCCCTGTGCTGGACGATCTATACCCTCGGTGTGCGCACCCTCGCCCAGGGCCTCTCGCCCCTGGCGATTACGACCTGGACGACCATTACCGGCGCCCCTGCCCTGCTGCTGATCGGTATCCCGGACCTGCTGTGGCTGGACTGGGCCACGGTCAGCGCGGCGGCGTGGACCAGTCTGGCCTACGCGACGGCGATTGCGCTGGTGGTGGCCTATCTGCTCTGGAACAATAGCGTGCGCGTCGCGGGGTCGGTGCGCACCGCGATCTATGGTTGCGCGATCCCCTTCTGCGCGGCGCTGCTGGCCTGGCCGCTGCTGGGTGAACAGCCTACCTGGAACCAGGCTGCTGGCGCGGTGCTGATTGTGGCTGGAGTTCTACTGACCCGCTGGCGGTGAGGGAGATGGACCTGAGTCGTGTCTGGTCAATCGAGCTTGCCGGTGACCACCCCACGGCGCGCCTGGCCGCCGAGGAGTTGCGCGATACGCTGGCGCAGATGGGCGCGCCGGTGTTGCCGATCACCGCGGCGGCGCAGGCGCCACGGATCGCTCTGTCTCACGGCCCCGCGGGCGACGGATTCATTCGCGCGCCCGATGAGCACGGCCTGAGCCTGCACGGCGAGGGGCCGCGGGGCCTGCTCTACGCTGTCTATGACCTGCTGGAGACCCTGGGCTGCCGCTGGCCTGTGCCCGACGCCGAATGCGTTCCCCGCCTGCCCCGTGTGACCCTGCCGGGCGTTGCCGTCGCCGACCGGCCTGGCCTTGCCCGACGAGGGCTGATCATTGGCCACGATCTCTTCCTGGCCGAGGCGGAGCGGTGGATCGTCTGGGCGGCGCGCAATCGTCTCAACACGATCTTCATACACACCACCATTCGCGCCCCCGCCCTGGGCGCCTGCCGCCTCGCCGCCTGGCGCGAGCGTCGCGCCACGCTGCTGCCGCTGATCCACCGCCGGGGGTTGCGGATCGAGCTGGGCGGGCATCATCTGCGTGATTTGCTGCCGCGACGCCTGTTTGGCGCCCGGCCCGATATGTTCCGCCACAACGGGCGCCGTCGCACCACGGACCACAACTTCTGCGTCAGCAATCCCGCCGCGCTCGCCCACGCCCAGAAGCTGGCCGCAGCGTTCTTCGCCGCCTACCCCGAAGCCGAGGTCTACCACCTCTGGCCGGATGATCTGCGGGCAGGCGGGTGGTGCCACTGTCCGCGTTGCGCCGCTCTCGGTCCCGCCGATCAGGCGTTGATTGCCGCGAATGCGCTGGCCGAGGCCCTGCCCGGCGACCGCCCGGCTACCCGGGTAGCCTTCCTGGCCTATCACGACACCGAAACGCCGCCCGTGGCAACCCGCCCGCACCCGCGCGTCACGACCCTCGTCGCGCCCCGGTTGCGCAGCTACGCCGCCGGAATGGACGCGCGGGTCAACGCCGGGGTCGCCGCCAGGCTGGCTCGCTTCGCCGACACAGGCACAGGGCAAGAGCTGGCGATCTTCGAGTACTACCTGGACGGGATTCTGTTCAAATCCTCGCTGCCGCCGCTGCCCGAGGTGATCGCTGCCGATATGCGGCACTACCGCGCTACCGGGGTGACGGCGGTGCATGCGCTGTTGACGGGCGACCGGCCCTTCGTGGCGACGCCGCCCAACGCCTACCTGTTCGCACGGCTGGCCTGGGCGCCCACTGCCGACGCAGAGGCGGCGCTGGCGGAGTACGCTGCCGCCCGCGCGCCCGGAGCGGGAACGGCCCTCGTCCAGGCCCACCTGGCCCTCAGTCGCGCCTGGCGTCCGGTGCTCGAGCGTGATCCCGAGCGCGACGAGGGCCTGCCGCCCCGCGGGCGCGACCCGGTGGCCCATCCGCCCGCCGACGTGCTCGACCAGATCATCGCCGGGCCGCGCCGCGCGGTGGAGTTGCGCCTGGAGGCCCTGTGCGCCGCGGAACACGAACTGCGGCGCGCCGCGGCGCTGTGGGCCACCGAGCTAGCCGCCGACGACCTGGCCGCGGAGCGGGCGGAATGGGAGCTGAGCGCCGCCCTGTTGCGCTTCCTGCGGCTGCGCCAGCAACTGTACGTCCTCGCGGCCCGCGATGCCGACGCGGCGCTGCTTGTCGAGGCGCTGGCTGAGGCCCGGGCGGCCCTCGACGCGCTGCTGGCCTGGGCCGACCGGCACGTGCCCGCGGCGGCCCGGGGCGGCCACCGGCTGCTGCGCGCGGCTTTTCAACTCCACCTCGACCATATCGCCGACGCGCGCCTGCTCGGGCCGCTGGCCCGCCTGGGGCTGCGCCTGCGCCGCGCCGGGGCCGCTGCGCGCTACGCCGCCCGGCTTGACTGGCGCTGAGCCGAACCTCGGGGAAATCGGGTTTCCCCGTGCCCCTGCCCGGCGGGGCGCCAGGCGCCCCCACCAGCGGTTGGGGGATGGAGAAAGCCGGTTTTCCCAGGCCCTGCCCATCAGAAACGTGTAGAGACACAGCGGCGCTGCGTCTCTATGCCCACGCCCCTCACCACAGGGATTCAGGGGCGGACAGAACGTATGAGCGCCGACGGGCGTTCTGGCGTTGGGATGCTGATTGGTCCTCACCCCCGGCCCCCTTCGACAGGCTCAGGCTTCGCCCTGAGGCTCAGCCCGAAGGGGCGAAGCCTGAGCCTGTCGAAGCGGGGAGACCAGAGCCGTGCGCGAGGGCGTTCCAATGCGGTACAAGCCACGTTGGCTCGGATGTTCGGTCCGCCCTTAAACCCACAGGGAGGGGCGTGGGGAATCTGCCTGGAGGCGCTCAGTCTGCACGCTCCTCCCACGCAGCCTGGAAGAAGTCGCGCTCGCAGAGCATCGCGTAGCGGTAGGCTGCGCGCGTTTCGGGCGCATCTGAAGCATAACGGTCCACCAGCCCCTCGATGCGCCCGGCCAGGTCCTGGAAGGCCGGGTCACTGTAGGTCGTGATCCAGCGCGTATAGTGATGCTCCGTCTTGCCGCGCTTCGCCAGTTCGGCCCCGATAAACGCGTAGAGGCGCATACACGGCGCCATCGCCGCCGCGGTCATACCGGCGTCGTAGCGCCAGGCCGTGGCGAGGAGAAAATCGGTGTAGCGGCGCGTGGTGACGCCAGGTGTGACCTGGCGAATGTCAAGCTCCCACTGTGCAGCGTAGTGCTCGTGCAAACCAAGCTCGTTGATTACCCCGCCCGCCAGTTCGTGAAAGGCGCGCAACCCGCTCAGGTCGGGCGCCCTCGCAGCCGCGATGCAGTAGGCGCGGGCAAACGCGTCGAGAAAAAACGCATCCTGGCCGATAAAATAGGCGAACGCCGGGCGGGGTAGCGAACCGTCGGCCAGACCCTGCACAAACGGATGTTCGAGACACGCCTGCGCCAGATCCGTATTGGCGTGCCAGAGTTCCTGAGCAAGGCTCATCGTGTGCTCCTTCGGTAATATCGGTATGAGCAAAGGTTGTTCCCTGGGAGGGCTGCGCCCTCCCAAACCCTCCCGCTACGGAGGGCTAGGTTGATGTTCGGCTATTGATACCCGGCATGCACCAGGGCCGCCAGGAGCAGCACCGTCACCAGCAAGCCCCAATCGCGCCAGGTGTAGCGATAGGCCCGCAGCGGCGTGCGTCGCGGGCCGCCGAAGCCGCGCGTTTCGAGGCCCTCGGCGAGATCATCGGCCAGGCGCATCGCGCTGATGAGGATCGGCCCCAGCAGGGCCAGACCGTTGCGCAGCAGGTGCATACCGTCGAAGCGAATGCCACGACTGGCCTGCGCGTCACGCACACTGGCGGCCAGCGCGCCCATCGTCGGTACGAAGCGCAGGGCGCCCTCGAGCAGAAAGGCCACCTGGGAGGGAACGCCACTGGCCAGCAGCGCATCACCGAGATCCTCCGGCGCCGTGGTAGCGAAGAAAATCAGCCCCGCGCTGATCAGGGCCAGCAGCCGCAGGGCGGCCCCCACAGCCGCGGCGCTCCCGCCGCTCCAGCCTGCGACCAGGGCAAACAGCACCAGCGTGGGCAACACCATCCGTGTCACGCGCCACCACCGACCCCATAGCCGCAGTCCGCTGAGCAGCACCGCCAGCACCAGACTGATGCTGACCAGCTCTCGCAGATCGGTGCTGATTACTATCGCCGCCAAGCCGATCAGGTAAGCCAGCAGGCATGCCCGTGGATCGAAACGCTGCGATGAAGAAGCAAATATTCTCGATTGCATGGAGAGCCACCTGTTCCCACGCGCGGTGGGCTTATCGAACTGTACCGCTCCCGGCGAGGAGGGCTTGCCACCCCGGCGGGCAGGGGGCGCGGTTCGACAAGCTCACCGCAGGTGGGGAAATCCGGTTTCCCCATACTCTGACAAGATGAAGACAGGTTTTGTCCTGGTAGGGCTGGAAACCCGGTTTCCCCATATGTTTACAGTAGCTGAAAACCGGTTTACTTCTGGAAGGGCTACGCCCTTTCGATCCCTCTCACGCAAGCATCTTTCGGTGCAGCCGGAGCTGGCGCCCGCAACCCTGCGCGCGCCAGGAGATCGGGGCGGTTGAAGAGGGCAGCGGGGGCGTCGGTGGCCACAACTCTGCCCTCGTCGAGAATGGCCCAGCGGGTACTGGCGCCAGCGGCCCACGCGGTATCGTGCGTGGCCAGCACCACCGCAACACCCGACTGCGCCAGCTCGCTCACCAGGCGCCGCGTCTCGGCGCGCCCCGGCCCGTCCTGGCCGACAGTCGGTTCATCGAGCAACAACGCCCGTGGACGGGCGGCAGCCACGGCTGCCAGGGCAACGCGCCGCTGTTCGCCGGCGCTGAGGCGATAGGGCGCCCGGTCGAGCAACGCGCCCAGCCTGAAACGCTCGATCAAGCGCGCGCGCCACGAGGGGTCGTCGCGCCCGAGGGCTTGTGGCCCGACTTCGAGTTCGGCCCGCACCGTGGGCGCGAAGAGCATATGCCCCGGCTGCTGCGGAACGAGGCCCACATCACGGGCCAGTTCCCAGAGCGGTCGCCTGCCTATCGGCCGACCGAGGAGATACACGCTACCACCCTGTGCGCGCAGCAGGCCGTTGCCCAGCCGCAGCACCGTTGTCTTGCCAGCGCCATTGGCCCCCAGCAGGCTGAGCGCCTCGCCCGCGCCGACCGTCAGATTCAAGCCGCGTATCAGCGGTTGCCCGCCATGACCGAATGTGACCTGGTTCCAGGCAATCACGGCTCGCTCGGGCGGTGGCCCTGCCACCGCAGTCTCCAGCAACGTTCGGGAACCGTTCCTGTCGAAGGCGGGCGCTGCCGCGTCGAGGATCGAGGCGGTGTCGGGGGGACCGGCGGTATGCGCCGGCCATGTCGGCGGTTCCAATCGCCACGCCTCCAGTTCGTCGGAGCCAACCATATGCGGCGGCCTATCGGCCACGACGCGCCCATCGCACAGCACCACGAGGCGCGTTGCCAGCGCAGCTACCTCGGCGAGGCGGTGTTCAGCGACGATAATCGTAACCCCCTGGCGGTGCAACTGCCGCAGCACGGCACGTAGCCGTTCCGCGCCTCGGGCGTCGAGAAAGGCAAAGGGTTCATCGAGAGCCAGCAATGCCGGGCGCAGCGCCAGCACACCCGCCAGGGCAACCCGTTGCAACTCGCCGCCCGAGAGGGTAGCCGGTGAGCGCTCCAGCAGGTGCTCAATTGCCAGCGCCGCGGCTACCTCCTGCACCCGAGCGCCGATCGTCGCGCGATCCAACCCCTGGCAGGCCAGCCCCAGAGCCAGATCGCGCGCCACGGTCGAAGCCACCACCTGCGCCTCGGCGTTCTGGAGCAGGAGCGCCACGTGCGGAGCAAGATCGACCGGCGGGGTCAGTCGCACGTCACGCTCCGCTACCAGCACTCGACCGGACAACTCGCCACCGTGCAGGTGCGGGATCAGCCCATTCAACAGGCGACAGAGGGTAGACTTGCCCGACCCGCTGGCGCCGGCCAGCACCACAAACTCCCCCGGCGCAATGCTCAGATCGAGCCCCTGTAAACCGACCGTTCCGTCGCGATAGCGATAGCGCACATCGTGACAGAGGACCAGCGGGGTCATTGGCCCTTCCCGGAGCGATCAAGGTACCCGGCGCGTCGCAGCAGCAGCAACCCGATGGCGCCCAGGGCCGCGCCGGTCAGCGCCGAGAGCGCGAAGGGGAGGATCAGCGCCGTCACACCGATAGGGCGGTTCATGATGTAGGGCGCCACCACCAGCCCACCCACCAGCGCGCCGATAACGCCGGTGCCGATCACCTCGCCAAGGGCCGTCAGGGCGATATTGCGCGTGTAGCGGTAGACCAGGCCAGCCAGCAACACGCCGAAGATGCTGCCTGGAAAGGCCAGCGGTGTGCCCAGCCCCAGCACGTTGCGGATAATCGAAGTGGTTATCGCGATCGCCAGTCCCCACCACGGCCCGACCAGCCCTGCGGCCAGAACATTGACCATGTGCTGAATGGGGAAGATTTTAGCGATCCCCACTGGAATGCTGATTGGCGATAGGGCCACGGCCAGGGCGGTGAGGATCGCGCTGTAGGCCAGTTGGCGCGTCTGCATGCGCAGATTCGAGGTCACAGTAGTCATTGTGCACCTACCATTCTAGATGGCTTATACCAATTACCGTTGATGATGCCGCATTGCCTGAAGCGATTTCAGGCGTTGTGCTGCCCAGCGTAGCAATCCACAATCCAAAATCTAAAATCAAAAATGGTATTATACCGCATTGGAACGCCCTCGCGCACGGCTCTGGTCTCCCAGCGAAGCTGGAGCGGCCCGCCCCTTCGGGCTGAGCCTCAGGGCGAAGCCTGAGCCTGTCGAAGGGGGCCGGGGGTGAGGACCAACCAGCTTAAAGGTGTACGGGAAGGGGGGGCGAGGGGAGGAAACAACCGGTGCAAAGCCATATGGCACCTCCTATGCACGTGTGAATGCCTCGAGGAGGCGCCAGAAGCAGAACTGCCGCTGGTCCGGGGTACGCAGCGGCAGCCATCCTCTGGACGCTTTCCTACGCTGGTATAACCCAGGTCAGGTTCAAAGGGTCAGCGGCATCGGTCGGGCCGCACTCTCAGCCAGGCTCTTCCCGGCTCCCCTAGCGGCGCCGCGCGTCAGGCGCGACGCTGGATATATGCGCAGGGACCGTTACGGTACCCTCGTTTTGTTTTGGTTGCAATAGAGTATAAAAGATACGCCACCGTTGCGCAAGGGGGATCGGTGATTATCCGGGGCTGATGCAACGTCGTTGGGGCGAGCCCCAAACCTTGATGGTGCTGATTGGTTCTGGTGACTTCGCCGCCAGAGCCAACCGACAAACCTGCGTGGAGCGGCCTGGCCGCCCTGCACTCCACTGCCCGAGGTAATACCATTTTAGATTTTGGATTTTGGATTGTAGATTGCCACGCTGGGCAGCACAACCCCTGAAACCACTTCAAGCAATGCGGCATCATCAACGGTAATTGGTATAACATGATACTGCTAGCAAATGCCGTTTTGTCCACGCCGGGTGCGCGGGCTTCCGTCCACGCCCCTCCCCGAGGGGAGGGTTTGGGAGAGCGCAGCCCTCCCAGGAATAGGTATGTTCATGCTAGCGTTGTGCGGCGCAGCCGCATAGACGGCTGTGGCAAACAGGCACCCGCAAAGGTACGTGCTCACACCGCTCCTGGGTGCGCGGGCAGCTTGCCCGCATCCAGGCCATTGCAGGCGGGACGCCCGCGCACTCGGGGTGACGCCTTGCCCCGAACAGGCACCCGCAAAGGGTACGTTGACGCCACCGCGAGATCGGGTAAGATAGAAACGCGCTGGCAGTAGGGCGCTGCTCCAGGCGACCGACTCGTTGTCCGGCGCGCCATCGGCGCTGTCCAGACGCGCCGCACCCGATCTGCGCGCCAATGTTCATCTGCGCTATCAGGCCCGCAACGAGAGGATCATGCACCACAACTTCTTCGTGTACCAGCGGCGCGCATTGCAGCCGCTGCTCTTCTGGGGGATCGTCAGCAGCCTTCTGGGCGCGCTGATGTTGCCGTTTGGCGGCTTCACCCGCCACTTCGGGTTGCAGGCGGCGACCTGGGGAGTGATTGACGTGCTCCTGGCCATGGCCGGGCGCCGCAGGGCGCTGCTGAAGGCCGAAGCCCTGGCCGAGCACCACCTCGACGAGTCCGCCGCGACCCACGAGGCCGAACGCTTCCGGGGCATCCTGTTGTTCAACGCAGGGCTGGATGTGCTGTACATCGGCGCCGGGTTGTTTACGGCGCTGCGCTTCGCCAACCGGCCCGACCGCCGGGGGATGGGCGTGGGCATCGCCGTCCAGGGCGTGTTTCTGTTGCTCTTCGATCTCCTCCTGGCCCGTGATGTGGAACGAAAGTTCCTCGTATGATCCCCCGCGCGCTGTTTCCCCTGCTGCAGTGCCCCACCTGCCGCTCCCGTGACCTCTACGTTCAGGCGGACGGCGTCCATTGCGGGCGCTGCGGAGCCGTCTACGCGTTCCGCGAGGGCTATATTGACCTGATGCCCCGGAACGTGGCCTACGGCTACATCTCCAAATATGTTACCGATGAAGCGGAGCTGGCCGAAGAACTGGACTACCGCGAACTGGCCCCGCCGCTGCTCGCCGCCGGTGTGCGCGACCGGGCGCTGCGGCGGCTCCTGCGCTTCCGGCCTACCGATGTGGCCCTCGACAATGGCTGCGGTACGGCCAAACACGCCGTCTGGAACGCGGGTCGGGTGCGCTTGATGATCGGCAGCGATCCGGCCACCCTCTTCGCCGATCAGGCCCGCGACCAGGTGGCCCTTGCCCGCGCCGACTCGCGGAGCCTGCCCTTCGCCGACAACACCTTCGATAAGCTGTTCGCGATTGACATTCTCGAGCACTTTCCCCTCGATGTAATTGACCAGTATCTGGCCGAGAGCGCCCGGGTGTTGCGCCCCGGCGGGCGTATGCTGGCCTTTTCCAACACCCGTGAGCGGTCGCCCATCCAGCCGGTGATTGACCTCAGCCGGCGCCTGGGGCGAGTGTTCGTGCGCGCCGGGTGGTACGATTTCTCCCGCGAAGCCCGCCGCAAATCCGACCACGTAAAAGCCCTCGAAACCTGGGAAGATGTGCTGGCGGCCTTTGAGCGCGCTGGCCTGCGCCCGGTGAAAGTTGTGTTCTGGAACAGTTTGTTCACGACCTTCGTCGAGCACGTGCTGATGAAGCTCGGCGAGGCCATCCTGGGCCGCGCGCAGGCGCCTCGGAGCGAGCCACCTGCTCCGGCTGCGCTGGCCGCCAACGAGGCGGGGCAGGCTCCTGCGGCGACCAGCGGAGCGCCTGCCTCCGGCGTTGTCCGCGAGATCCGCGCCCGGCAACGCATCCGCCGCCGCCTCCGCCCCGGTGGTCCGCTCCATCTGGCGCTGCTGGCTGTAACGCTGGTGATGGAACTGGACCTCTGGTTGTTTGGCTGGATGCGCTGTGGTAGCTATTTTATTCTGGTGGAGAAACCTGGAGGCAAGCCGTGCTGACGTACCGACCGCTCACCGAGCAGGATCTCGAGCAGTTCGCGGCTCTGGAGCAGTATGCCTTCCCTGCCAACTACGCCGGCTACGTCTCCAGTGAGGTGCATACGAATCGCCTGGCGCGCCTGCGCGGCCTGTTCAGTGGCGATACGCTGGCTGCGCAACTGGAGGTCATTCCGCTGCGGATACAGGCCGGTGCGGGCGAGATCCCTGCCGCCGGCATCGGGGCGGTGGCCAGCGCCCCCGCGCTGCGACGGCGCGGCCACGTGGCCTTGCTGCTCCGCCACCTGGCCGATGAACTGCGCGCTCAGGGTGTGCCGCTGGCCATTCTGTACCCCTTCAAACCCTCGTTCTATCGCCGCTACGGCTGGGCGATCTTCTTTGAGCGCCGCATGTACAGCGGTCCCCCGGAGCGCTTCGCCAGCTTCCCCGCTGCGCCCGGCGCCTGGCAGCCGGGCGGCGATGAGCACATTGCGGAGTTCGACCGGATCTACCGTGGCGCGCTGCGGGGGCGCTTCGGCCCCATCGTGCGCGATACCGCCTGGTGGCGCGACCGGGTGCTCCACACGTCGCACAAACGGCCCCACAACGCCTATATCTGGCGCGATGCCCAGGGCCAGGGCCGCGCCTACCTGATCTACCATCTGCCCGGCGACGGCGACCAGCGCCGTATGGAGTTTCGCGAACTCGTCGCCCTCGATCCCACGGCGCGCGCCCAGCTCTTCCACTTCATCGCCGGTCACCAGAACCAGGTGCAGCGTGTGCGTTTCCGCGCCCCCGCCGACGCGCCGGTGAACCTGCTCTTCCCCGACCCGCTGGAGTGCTCGGTCGAGCCGGACTTTATGCTGCGCCTGCTCGACGTGCCGGCTGCTCTGGAGGCCTACCCTTTCCCGCCCGGGGTCAGCGGGCGATTGACCCTGGCCGTTACCGACACCTGGATCGCCGAAAATCACACCGTCTTTGCCCTCGAGTTCGTCGCTGGTCGCTGCGAGGTGACGCGCCTACCCCCCGATGCGCCCGCCGATCTGCGCTGCGAGGTGACAACCCTGGCCCAGATCTACAGCCGGTACCTGCGCCCGCGCACCGCCGCTGCCTTTGGCGTGCTCGAAGCCTCCGGGCGTGAGGCCCTCGACCTGGCCGAACGCGCGTTTGCCGGGCTGGCGCCGTTCAGTTCGGATTTTTTCTGAGGTGAAAATACGGGGAAACCGGGTTTCCCCACGCCCCTCCCTGGTGGGAGGGTTTGGGAGGGCGCAGCCCTCCCAAATATACACCTGTTTTCATCTGACGCGTCACGTATCACGTGTCACTGGCACTATGACGATCCGTCCCCTGTACATCTCGCCGGTAGGCCGGGGTGGAGTTGACTTCGGCATTCAGAACATCACGCGCGCCGTGCGAGCCGCCGGGCTGCGCCCCGAGTTGTTGCGCCTGCCCGAGATCTACAATTTCCTGCCCATGCTCATCCCCCGGTCCATGCCGGAGGGTTGGTGGCGGGGCTTCGACCTCGTCCAGGGGCGCTCCCGCGTGGCCTTCAGCTTCGGGGTAACGGGGTTGCCGGTGGTCACCACGGTGCATCACCTGACCACCGATCCCGATCTGCAACCCTACAGTTCCTTTGCCCAGCGCCTGTTCTACCATCTGGTCGAGGCGCGCTACGACGGCCTCTCGATCGCCTACGCCGACGCCGTGGTATGCGTGAGTCGCTTCACCCAGCAGCAGGTCGAGCGCACCTACGGCCGCGCCGACAGCATCATCATTTTCGACGGCATTGACACTGACGTGTTCGTGCCCACGCCGGGCCTGGTGCGCCGCGATGACGGCGTGCCGCCCTCGGCAGCGCGGGTCAGGCTGCTCTTCGTGGGCAACCGCACCCGGCGCAAAGGCTTTGAGCTGCTGCCGGCGATTATGGATCTGCTGCCGTCGGACTATGTGCTCTACTATACCGGCGGCTTTCAGGGGCGCCATCGGGGGCCGCCCCACCCGCGCATGATCCCCATCGGCTCGCCCGACCGCGCCGGTCTGGTGGCGGCCTATCAGAGCTGCGATATTCTGCTCTTCCCCTCGCGTCTAGAGGGTTTCGGTATCGCTCCCGCCGAGGCCCTGGCCTGCGGCCGCCCCGTGGTCACCACCAATGCCTCGGCTCTGCCCGAAGTGGTGGATGATGGGCTGAATGGCTTCCTCGTGGCCCGCGACGATGTAGCCGGGTACGCCGAGAAGGTGCGCCTCCTCGGCGAGGACCCGGCGCTGCGCCGTCGCTTCGGCGAACACGGACGCGCAAAGGTAGTCGCCAGCTTCGGCTATGACCAGCTCGGCAATGGCTTCAGGGCGCTCTATGAGCGGTTGCTGGGAAGCTAAGGTGAACGGAAGCCGGGTTTCCCTCGCAGCCGCGCCGCAAGGGCGCGGGCCGGCGTTGCGCCCAGCGCCAGGGTGACCAGCAGGTACAGCAACCCGCCCGCTGACCCCACCCCCGCCAGCCAGAGCGCCAGCGCCGGCAGGTCACGCGTCCACTGGTAGGGGTGCCCGATGTTCAGGGCCGGAACCAGATCGCGCGAGGCTACGCTCAGGCCACTGAGGACCGCTCCCAGGACAAGCGCGCCAACCAGCGATGCGCCGAGTGTCCGCCACAGGCGCCGCTCGCGCCAGATTCCGGGGAGCGCTGCGCCTGACAGCGCGAAGAGGAGCAGCGCCTCAAGGGTGTTGGCAATACTGAAGGCCAGGGCCAGGGCGCCAACATCTCCACCGGCGCGGAGCAGGCCGGCGCCAAGGCTCAGGTTCAAAGCCACCTGGAAGACCCCTACCAGTACCGGTGTCCACGTGCGCTGCATGGCAAAAAAGGCCCGGATGAGGATCTCCGAGGCGGCGAAGGCGGGCAGGGCCAGGGCGTAACCTGCCAGCGCTTGAACGGTGTACTCCAGCGAGCGGGCATCAAAGGCGCCACGTTCGAAGAGCGCCCGCGCCACGGGAAAGCCAAGCGCCAGCAACCCGGCAGTGGCCGGCAGGGTCAACCAGAGAATGGTGGCAAGGGTCCGACGCACATCGGCGGCCAGATCGGCGTAGCGGCCCTCGGCCACCAGGCGCGCCAGGCGCGGAAAGGCCACCTGGCTCAGGCTGAGCGAGAAGATGCCGTAGGGCAGCAGCATCAACTGGTAGGCGTAGCCCAGGCCGGCCACCTTGGCGTCGCCGGAGGGAAGACGGGCAGCCAGAGCCAGCGTGACCACGATGCTCAGGTAGGCAGCGGCCTGACCAATCACCCGCGGGGCCATCTGCCGGGCAATGCGCCCGATCTCCTCCATACCCCGTCCCAGGGTTAACCGCAGGCGCATGCCCATGCCCCACAGGGGCGGCAGTTGCACCAGCAGGTACAGCAGCGCCCCCGTTACCACGCCCCAGGCCATGCCCCAGATGCCCAAGCCCAGCAGTCCCCCCAGCGCCGCGCCCGCTATGATGCCCAGATTGTAGACCGACTGGGCCAGCGCCGGCATGGCAAAATGTTCGCGGGCGTTGAGCGCGGCCATCGCCAGCCCGCCCAGGCCGAGCAAGAGGGGAGAGAGCAGGAACAGACGAGCCAGGGCCACGGTCAGGTCGAGGGTCGCCGTATCAAAGCCACGCCCGCCGTAGAGGAGCGTTACCACCCGCGGCGCGGCGACGAAGACCGCAGCGCTCGCCACGGCCAGCGCCAGCAGTGACCAGGTTACTACGGCACTGGCCAGACGCCAGGCCCGCGTCTGCCCGTCCCGTTCCCAGACCTCGATGAACACGGGAATAAAGCTGCTGCCCAGGGCGCCGCCGATGATGATCAGGTAGAGCAAATCGACAATCGAAAACGCAGCGCGGTAGGCCGCTGCCGCGGCGCTGGTGCCGAAGAAGTAGGTCGCCACGATGTCGCGCGCCAGGCCCGTGATCCGGCTGAGGACGAAGCCGCCCATCACGATCAGACTGTTGCGCACGGCGCCCGTTGAGACGCGTCGTAACCGCGACGAGAGTTGCACGTAAGGCGCCCTTCTGCTATACTTGAGCGTTAGGCGATTCAGGCCAACGCGGCGTTGCCGTGCAGGTCAGGGATACAACAGGGGTTCTCCCGAGAGCGCGCCGCTCGTGCAACCCCTCGCCTCGATCAGGGGCGTAAGGAAACCGGGCTGCCCCTCCGCCTAACTGCTACCGGGGGCGCGTGCCACCAGGGCAACCCGGTTTCCCCCTCTCCAGGCTGCGCCGGGAGGTCGGGCCACCCCCGGGCGCGGCAGCTAGTGGCAACCTGTTTGCCCCTATGTTTCGCGATCCACATGGTTAACAGCGTTTGATGATACCGGAGGAAGGTCCCCTTGGCAAACACGAAATCGGCGAAGAAGCGCATTCGCAGCAACGAGCGCAAGCGCCAGCGCAATCTGATGTACCGCTCGCGCGTCAAAACGATGATTAAGAAGGCCGAATTATCGATCTACAATGGTACACCCGACGAGACCCTGGTGCGCGAGGCTATTAGCACCCTTGATAAGGCCGCGGTGAAGGGCATCATCCACAAGAACAACGCCGCGCGTCGCAAGTCACGCCTGATGAAGAAGTTCAATGCGGCGCAAGCCGCGGGCGCGTGACCGTCGATCGGGCATTGCGCCTCCACATTGAGCGGGGAAATCCTTTCACGGGTAGATGTTTTTGGGCCACGGCGTCTTCTCCTCACCCTCCCGGCCCCCCTCGCCCGCGGGTTTAGGGGCGGACAGAACATCCGGGCTAACGTGGCTTATACCGCATTGGAACGCCCTCGCGCATAGCTCTGGTCTCCCCGCTTCGACAGGCTCAGCGCAGGCTCTCCAGCGAAGCTGGAGAGGCCCGCCCCTTCGGGCTGAGCCTCAGGGCGAAGCCTGAGCCTGTCGAAGGGCGCCGGGGGCGGGAACCAACCAGCGCATCCCAACGCCATACCGCCCGTCGGCGCTCATACGTTCTGTCCGCCCCTGAACTTCCGCGGGGGTGAGGGCTTGCTGCAGCCATGGCTTCCTGATGCGCTCCGTAAAAAACTCTATCCCTGCAAGCCCTGCCCCTCAGGGAGGGGCTCAGGGAAACCCGGTTTACCCTTCCTCCAACCGGTGGTGGGATTGCCCGGCGCCCCCATAGGCGTGGGTGCGGTTCGACAGGCTCACCGCAGGTGGGGAAACCCGGTTTCCCCGTCCCCCAGCCTATCGGCACGCTTCGGCGACGAACAGTTCAAGGGCCACCTCGGCCTGGATGCGCCCGGTTTTGGTAGCCACATCGAGTTCCAGCAACCGGTCGTGCAAGTGTTCCAGCTCGCCGGGGCCAAAACCGCGCACCTGGTCAATCGCCTTGCGGGCAACGAAGGGTTTCAGGTTCAACTCGGCAGCAATGGCATCGGGGCGGAGGCGCCTGGCCACCAGAGCCTGGACGCCCAGGAGAATACGGATCTGCCGGGCGAGCATAAAGAGCACATAGGTTGCCGCCTGGCCATCTTCGAGCAAGGCGCGCGCCCCTTGCAACGCCGGGCCAGGTCGGCGCGCACTCAACGCGTCAATGAAGGCGAACAGGTTCTGCTCCTGCTGATCCTCGACCAGCAGTTGCACCGCCGCCTGATCGATCGTCCCGCCCCGGCCCGCATAGGTGGCCAGTTTCTCGATCTCCGTCGCCAGAGCGCGGGTATCGTTGCCCACCAGCTCCACCAGCCTGGCGGCGGCGTCAGGCGCCAGGCGGGCCTGCTGGGCCCTGGCTCGCTCCGCCAGCCAGCGTAGCAAAGCTGGACCCTCGGGCAGCGGAAACTCGCGCACCTCCCCCGCTTTCTTCAGGTAGGTGAAGAGAATACTGCGCCGATCCACTTCCTCGCTCTCAACGAAGACCAGATCGCACCAGGCAGGGACCTGTTCGAGGTATGCCCGCAACTCCTCGCGTTCCTTGCCCGCCCGGCTATGCTTGAGCGCATCGGCAACGATCACCAGCCGCCGCTCGGCCAGAAAGGGCAGGGCCTCACAGGCGAGGGCCAGGGTCTCGAGCTTGAGCCGGCGCCCATCGAGGCGAACGCTGTTCATCTCGGCGACATCGGGGGGCAGCGCGGCGCGCATCTGCGCCAGGGCTTCGCTCCGGCTGAACTCATCGGGGCCATAGAGGAGGTAGAGCATAGCGCTGGAGGCGTGGGGGGCGGTACGCCGAAGCATCCTACCCTTCGGCGCTGTAATCGTCCCCGACATGCCGTGAGTGAGCCTGTTTCGAACCTGCGGAGCGCAGGTGGGTGCCCGCCTGTGAGCATCTGCGGCCCGCCGCATAGCTCAACTCATGAGAGCAAGGCTCCCATCGAAACCGTGTTGGCTCAAAACACATACTCACCCACGGGCAGTCAGAGACGCCCGATCCTACCACGTAGCGAGAAGTTCCGCAAGTGACGTTTACGGCTCGGCTTCGATCTGGTGCACCAGCCCGGCAACGAGGCGCGTGGCGCGTTCAACCAGGCGCGCCTCGACGGGCGAGGACCGGGGCGTAGCGCCGGGCGCGTCGAGGGCCACCACGGTGAGGGTACGGTAGCCCAGGCGGCGCAGTGGAGCGGCGAGGGCGCTTTCCGTTGTGAGGCGCCGTGGCTCGGCGTCGATCTGCGCATCGGCGGCATCGGCAGCGGCGGCCAGGCGCACAAGCAGCGCATCAGCGGCCCGGCTACGCAGCGCCCCCTCAGCCGTCGCATAGACAAGCTGGTCAGCGGCGAGCGCCTCCAGGGCAATGAACAGGGTGCGCTCCGGCTCAAAGGGGTAGCGCCGCAACAGACTGATCACGCCCCAGGGGTCACTGCTGGCAGCCCCCACCGCCACGGCCCACACTTCGACCCGCTTGAGCGTGCCGAGGCGCGTTGCAGCGGCCACCAGTGTCGCCAGCGCGGCGCACCCGCCATCAGATGGATTGGCGCTGACGGGCCAGATGGCGCCGATCAGGATCAGGCCGAAGAGCAGCGCCGCGCACCCAAGGAGGAGCCACCACGGCCCGGGGAGCAGGACGGCGCCCAGGGCGCCGGCCGCCAGGAGCGCGGCTGCGGCCAGCCGCGCCAGCGTCGCAAGACGCCCCGTGCCGGCAAGGACGGTGAGGCCCTGGTGCAGCGGAGAGGTGTCGAGGGGGGCGAGCAGTACTACTCGCCAGCGTGGCTGAAGCGGAGGCGTGCCGGCGGCCTCAGCAATAGCGCGGGTACCAACAATGTTCTGGCTGACGCGACGGGGGCCCAGGGGCGGCAGGGGGGCCACAAACGCGTCAACCAGGGCTATGGCGAGCACGCCAGATGCCCACAGCAGCGCCAACCAGGGGAAGAAGAAGGCCAGCGTCACGCCGATCATCCCCAGGCCCGCGTAGAGGGCATAGACCGTGCCCGGGCGGGGCGCCACACGCAGCTCGTAGGCGCTCACGCCCATCCCCGCCCGGCGCAGCCGCCCATTCACGAACGCTGCCGCCCGGGCCTCCTCAGCCGAAGTCGGCCGGCGCGGCCCGATCCGCTCGGCCAGTTCGGCCACCAGCAACTCGATCTCGTGGGCCTCATCGGCAGCAGCGGCATGCATCAACACCATTGGGCGGAATCAGCGCCTCGATCAAGAGCGCGGCGTTGGCGCTGCGGTCGGGCGCGGCGTCGGCGTCGCGTCCAGACTAAAGTCCCGGCCGGGCGTACCAACCGGCCCTGGCGTAATTGGCGACACTGGCAGACCCGGCACATTCGCCCGGACGCAATCGGTCTGCCCGGGGGTACATAACAACAGCACCAGATCGTAGCGAATAAACTGATTGCCGATATCCCCGGTATTCTTCACCTGCACAAAGTAGAACCCATCGACTTCGGGGATAAACTCAATCTGCGAATCGAGACTCTCACCGCCGGGGATGTCATCGTTGAAATCGAGAATACTGACCCCATCGCGATCGGTGAGCACCATCACCGTATCAGCGCCGGCCTGCGTATCGCGGTTCACTTCGACGCGGCCACGGTAGCGCCGCGTATCGGTATAGATGATGTAACGCTTACCCGTTTTACCGAAGAAGGTCACCCAGTCGGCGTCACCTTCAGGACACAGCCGACGATTCTCCTGGATCTCATTGGAAGTGATCAGCCGGGCCTGTTCCGGCAAACCGTCCGGCTCGAAGAGATCCAGACAGACCGAAGCCGCCGTAGTGGGTGTGGGACCGTAACTCTCATCGATCAGTGCGATAACGTAAAAAAAGTTCGTCCCTCCGCGCCCGGCCGAGTCGCGAACACGGATGAAGTAGCGTCCATCCTGGGGGATTCGGATAGTAATGCGGGGGCGCGTATCGCCAGGGTTGGGATTGGCAGGGTCGCGGTTGAAGAAATCACTATTGAACGCAATGCTGTTCAGATCGGGATCAAATAGCTCCAGGGTCAAATCGATCCCTGGATCCATGCGCGTGATATCAATCGTGTACACCTTGCCAGAAACGGCCCCGAACACCAGCCAGTCAACATCGCCAATCGGGCATATGGTGCGCTCCTGGGCCGTGTTGATATCAATGTTGCGGGCGCTGGCAGGATTATTGTCATCTTCAAACCCATCGCGGCACACGGGGCCACGGGTAGGCGTAGGGCCAACAGGCGTATTGGTGGGGGTAGGCGCCGAGACGATATTAACGGTGATAAACGCCGTCGTCTCGGCATTATCGGAGGCGCGCCGGGCGACGAGATTGAGGTTTGCGGTCGTGCCAACAGGCGTGTTGGCAGGAACATTGACGCGCACCGTCACACGCTGGGTCTGGTTCTGGGCCAGCCGGAAACTGGGCGCGGGCGAGAAGTCGGCCGTCCAGCCGGTAGGGAGGTTGTCTACGCGCAGCACAAAATCCGCGTCGGGACCGCCATTCCGCAAATCTGAAACGAAGAACCCGCTCTGGCCGGGTTGGATGGAGAGGGTGCCGCTGGTGGTGAGCCAGCTAAACGCAACCTGAGCGAGGGGCGCGCCTGCCGGCGCCTGTGGCGGCGCAGCAGCGGCGGGTAGCTGGTACAGGGCGATAAAAGCAATAACCAGAACGGTAAGCAGGGATAGGGCAACATTGCGCAAGTCGGCACGATGCTTCATCTGGATGCGCGTCTCCCGGGTAGAGGCAGGGCAAAACCGCGCGTATTATAGCCTTCGGGCGTCTGTAATGTCAATTACAAACCCGGACGTACATGTTCACATGTGGGGTAAGGCATCACCCCGGGTGCACGGGCGTCCTGCCCGCAACGGCCTTGATGCGGGCAAGATGCCCGCGCATCCGGATGTACATGTTCACATGTTGAGCCAGACCCCGAACCCCGGGCTGCTCATGGTTTAAGGGCGGACAGAACATCCGAGCCAACATGGCCTGGACCGCACTGGAACGTCCCCGCGCGTGGCTCTGGTCTCCCCGCTTCGACAGGCTCAGCGCAGGCTCTCCAGCGAAGCTGGAGCGGGTCCGGGGGCGGGAGCCAACCAGCGCCTCCCAACGCCATAGCGCCCGTCGGCGCCCATACGTTCTGTCCGCCCCTGAAGCTGCCCCACACCCCACCGCCGAAGGCGGCGCGCCAGGACGCTATCCGTGAAGCCTCCCTGCATGCAGGCGCTGCGCGCGCGCCCTCGTGACCCGCGCGGATCAAAGACTCCGGCCCACAGCAGCCGCGACGGCGGCCAGTTTCGGCATCAGGGAGGCGAAGTTCTCCGGGTTCAACGACTGGCCCCCATCGGATTTAGCCCGATCGGGGTCAGGATGCACCTCGATAATGATGCCGTCGGCTCCCGCAGCGATGCCGGCCAGGGCCAGCGGG
Source organism: uncultured Chloroflexota bacterium (assembly GCA_937120965.1). Classification (GTDB taxonomy): domain Bacteria; phylum Chloroflexota; class Chloroflexia; order Chloroflexales; family Chloroflexaceae; genus JACAEO01. The sequence continues at coordinate 22,842 of CAKZKA010000142.1, read as the reverse complement.
GGCGCCAGGTACCACTTGCCGGTGCCGTGGCTGGGATCGACGATCACGGGCAGGTGGGTGCGGCGCTTGGCCAGAGCCACAGCGTTGAGGTCGAGGGTATTACGGGTCGCGGTTTCGAAGGTGCGAATGCCGCGTTCACAGAGGATGACATTGGGGTTGCCCTGGGCCACCACATATTCAGCCGAGAGCAGCCATTCTTCGATCGTGGCCGAGAGGCCGCGTTTGAGCAGCACGGGCATACCGGTGCGGCCAACCTCTTCGAGCAGTTGGTAGTTCTGCATATTGCGGGCGCCGATCTGCAACACGTCGGCGTAGCGGGCTACCAGGTCTACGTCGTTGGGCGTCATCACCTCGGTGACGATCGGCAGGCCGGTCTCCTCGCGAGCCTGAGCCAGGAAGCGCAGACCCGGTTCACCCAGGCCACGGAAGGTATAGGGCGAGGAGCGGGGCTTGAAGGCGCCGCCGCGGAGCATGCTCGCGCCGGCCTCGCGCACGACCCGGGCGGTGGCCATGATCTGCTCCTCGCTTTCTACCGAACAGGGTCCGGCGATGACCACGCAGCGGTGGCCCCCCACGGCGACGCCGCGCACATCCACCACGGTGTCGGTGGGGCGCAGTTCGCGCGAGACAAGCTTGTAGGGCTGGGTAATGCGCACGGTCTCTTTGACCCCGGCGAAATGTTCGAGTTCCTCGCGCAGGGTAGGCGGGATGGCGGCCCCTACCACGCCGATCACCGTGCGCTCGGCGCCACGCACCAGATGGCCGCGTAAGTGATGTTCCTCCAGACGCTCGATCACCGCCTGGATCTGCGCGTCATTCGAACCGGTTTGCATAACGACGATCATGGCCTCAACTCCTTCTCCTGCGACAACGAAGCGTTGGTCGAGTACCGGCGGCGACACTGGCCGGAGTACGGTCCGGGCGGTAGTGGGTTGGGGGCTCATCGCATACCTCCCCTCTTTGGACTGCGGCGGAGCGGGTCACCGGCAGGGTTGGCCCTCCCGGCAGAACCCACTGCATGCCTGTTGGAACTGCACATCGCGTATATGCGTCACAGCCGGCGCGCACAACCACACATGCGCGGCGGGCTGTTTCCTGGGAGAGCTGCGCCCTCTCAGACCCTCCCGCAGGCGGGCTACGTTCACGTCCGGCTGCCGGCGGCAGGCTCAAAGGCTGCCTGAGCGGCGGACCGGTCGGGGCGCAGGTTCTGGGCGCCCTTGATGTAGACGTGCACGATCTCGTCGGCGCGACGCTCGGTGTTCCAGTGGATGAGCACGCGAATACAGCCGCGCAGGCTGCCGGGCACATCCATCTCGTGGCCGCAGAGCAGGGCTGTGTCCGTCCAGCCGATGGCGCGGGCGGCCACGGCGGGAAACTCCGCATTCAGATCGGGGGTGGTGGTGAAGATGGCGCTGGCGACGTCGTCAACGTGAATCCCGTTCTGCTCGATGAGCAACTCGAGCAACTCGCGGGTCGCCGCGAGGATGGCCTCGCGGGTGTTGGCCTCGCACGTGGTTGCTCCACGGACACCGCGACACCGAACGGTCATGGTTGGCCTCCCTGCTGTGGCGCACAAACAGAGAGGGCGTGAAGCCTGGTGCTTCACGCCCTCTGTACGAGTTGTCTATGCAACCGGTGGTAGGTCTAGACAGTGCGAAGCGACCAGGCCGTATGTGGGCTGGTAAAGTAATAAAAGTAGCGGTAAAAGCTGTGGCTGTAACGCGCCATACGGCGATGCCCTTTTATTACCCTTCGCTGCGGCGACTATAGCACGCTCGCCGCGTTTCGTCAAGTATTACTGGCCGAGCAGTTCTTCGGCCTCGATAATGGCCTGGGCAATGTCCTTCATCTTGGCGCGCTTGTCGCGGGCGCGCTGGCGCAGGCGCTCGTAGGCGTCGCGTTCGTTGAGGCCCAGGCGCTGCATCAGAATGCCCTTCGCGCGCTCGATTACCTTGCGCGCCTCCAGCGACTCCTCCAACTCGCTGACCTGATGGCGCAGGGCCTGGATTTCGCGGAAGCGCGCCAGGGCAATGTTGATCGCCGGAGGCAACTCGTTCTCGTTGACCGGTTTCACCAGATACGCCAGCGCGCCAGCGGCCTCCGCCTTCTTGATCGTCTCTTTATCGGCATACGCCGTCAGCATGATGATCGGAACGGGATAGATCTCGCGGATGCGGCTGGCGGCTTCGGTGCCCTCCATCTCGGGCATGCGAATGTCCATGATGATCAGGTCGGGCCGCAGGCGCCCGGCCAGACTCACGGCTTCCGCTCCCGAACGGGCGATGCCGATTACGTCATAGCCCAGCCCCTTGAGTTGCTCCTCAAGGGTGAGCGAGACCAGGTCGTTGTCTTCGGCGATCAGAATCCTGGTTGCAGCCACGGCGGCACCTTTAGTTGCGGAGGGAGCCACGCTCCGGTCGTAATGTTATACGTTGTATTACTTCAGAACTATACCATAGAACCCGGCGGGATGACCAGAGACGCGGGAGTGAAAATAGGGTAAACCGGGTTGCCCCTCGCTCCTCCCGGCGGGGCGGGCTGCGCCCTCCTGACCTTCCCGATTCTGCCCCTGCGATGTGATACAATCTGTTCGAGCAACCAGAGCACGATCGCGGTGCGGGCCGAAGCCCGCACCGGGAGCATACATGAGAAAGGTTTTCCCGTGCGCTACGACATCACCAATACCGCAATCGAAGATTACCTGACCGACCTGATGCCGCCGCGTGAACCTGTGCTGGCGGAGCTGGAGGCCCGCGCCCTGCAACACGGCCTGTCGCTGGTCGGGCCGGTACAGGGCCAGTTCCTCTACCTGCAGGCCCTGATCCTCGGCGCGCGAAAGGTGCTGGAAGTGGGCATTACCACCGGCTACGCCGCTATTCATCTGATGCGGGCGCTGGAGCAGACTGGCGGCCACCTGACGGCGGTCGAGCGCCACGCCGATCGGGTGGCCCTGGCGAAGCAGGTCATCGCCGAGGCCGGGCTACAGGACCGGATTACGATTCTGCAGGGCGAATGGCCCGAGATTATCCCCACGCTCGACGCGGACTTTGACCTGGTGTTTCTGGATATTCTGCGCAGCGCCGCCAATGAGGCGCAGGCGCCCCTGGCGCTGGAGTTGTGCGTGCAGCGCCTGCGCCCCGGTGGGGTGTTGATCGCCGATAATGTGCTGTGCAGTGCCCAGGTGCTCGAGGAGGACGCGCCGCCCCTGGTGCGTGGCATCCAGCAGTTCAACCAGCAGTTGATGCGTCATCCGCAACTCGAATCGGTGATCATTCCGCTGCGCGACGGGGTGGCGATCTGCCGCAAGAAGTAATACCAGTTACCGTTGATGATGCCGCATTGCTTGAAGCGGTTGTAGGCGTTGTGCTGCCCGGCGTGGCAATCCACAATCCAAAATCTAAAATGGTATAAGGCCAGCTCCAGCGGTGTGGCCTGGCGCGCCCGGCCACACCGTCGTTCGTCGCAGAGCCAGCGCGCCCGAGAACCCCTCTCTATGCCGCCAGGTGATAATCAGCACCGTATGCACGAGCTGGCGACGCTCAATGCGCTCGCCCGGACGCTTAACCGCGCGGTTGATCTGCGCGAGGCGCTTGATGGCGCCCTGGCGCAGATCCTCGACCTGATGGGCCTGGCAAGCGGCTGGATCTTTCTCCGGGGCGAGGGCGGGCACTACAACCTGGCCGCGCGCCACAACCTTCCGCCGGCAATCACTTATCCCGGCCCGGCCTGGGAGCGCGAATGTGATTGCCAGGAACTCTGCGACAGTGGCAAACTCGACAAGGCAATCCACGTGGTCCCCTGTTCGCGCCTGCGCGCGGCGGTCGGCGATAAACGCGGCCTGGCCCAGCACGCCTCGGTGCGGCTGTGCAGCGGCGACGAGGTGCTGGGCATTCTGAATGTTGCGACGACGCAGTGGGGCCGCGTCGCGCCCGTGGAGCTGCACCTGCTCTCGGCGGCCGGTCATATCCTCGGGACGGCCATCGCCCGCGCCCGGCTCTACGAACAGGCCAAGGTGCGCCGGGTGCAGGAGCAACGCGCCTTGCTGACCCTCTCGCAGGACCTGTTGATGAGCGAGTCGCTCGAACCGGCCCTGCAGCGCCTGGTGCGGGTCGGCGCGCGGCTGCTGGAGGCCGATGCCTGCGCCTTTGTCGAGGCCGACGAGCCTGGCGGCCGCGCCGTGCTCCGCGCGGCCCATGGCTGGCATCTCCCCGGCGAGGCGCCCTGGCCGCTGATCCTCGACCCCGGCAGCCCGCACCTCTGGTATCTGCCGGAACGGGCTGTCGCGTTGCCGCTCGAAGCCCTCAGCGCCCTGCCGCCCCTGCTCGCTCAGCAGGGCTTCCACGGGCATATGGGCCTGGTGATCGAACTGAGCGGCGCGCCGGTGGGTACGTTCATGGTGAACACCCGCGGCCCGCGCCAGTTCCTCGATGACGAGGCGCAACTCTTCGGCATTCTCGCCAATCTGCTGGTGCAGACCCTGGAGCGGGAACGGCTGCACCAGGAAGCCCTCGCTCGCGAGAAGCTCGAACAGGAACTCGACCTGGCCCGTGAGATCCAGGCCAGTTTCCTGCCCAACTGCTGCCCCCGTGTGCCCGGATTTCAGATCGAAGCCTACTACCGCGCTGCGCGGCAGGTCGGCGGCGACTTCTACGATTTCATCGCCCTTCCCGCCGCCCACGGGCAGACGCTACCGGTCGGCGACCCGCCCCGGCGCGAGTTCACTTTCCGCGGCGGACGTCTGGCCGCCCCGGAGATGCCCGATCTCTCCACGGCGCAGCGCCTTGGCGTGGTGATCGCCGATGTGACCGACAAGGGTGTGCCCGCGGCGCTGTTTATGGCCCTCTCGCGCACGCTGCTACGCGCCAGCGCGATTGATGGTCGCCAGCCCGCCGAGGTGCTCCAGCGCGCCAACCGACTCATTCTGGCCGACTCGCGGGCCGGCCTGTTTGTGACCACCTTCTATGCGGTGCTCGAACCGCGCACCGGCGCGCTGAGCTATGCCAACGGCGGGCACAATTACCCCCTGCTCTACGAAGTCGCCACCGGCCAGGTGCGCCCGCTGCGCGCCCAGGGCATCGTGCTCGGCATCGTGCCCGATCCGCGCTTCGAACAGATCGCCCTCACCCTGCATCCCGGCGATGTGCTGCTCCTCTACACCGATGGCATTACCGAGGCCATGAACAGCAAACGCGAACTCTTCGGCGACGACCGTCTCGCCGCCGTGCTCCACGCCAATGCTCATCACGGCCCCCAGGAGATCATCAACGCCGTGCTCGCCGCCGTCAACGATTTCGCCGGTGGCCAGAGCCAGGCCGATGACATCACGATGGTGGTGATTAAACGCACGGATCAAGCGACGGCGCCGGTCCGTTACGATTGAGAGGTTGTCCGAACAGGGTAGCGTCGCCTGGAGACCGTGTGGCAGGGCTGTGGCATTATCGGGGAAACCCTCTCCCCGGGCCCCTGCCTGGGGGAGGGTTTGGGAGGGCTTCGCCCTCCCAAGCATACGTGCATTCGGGTGTTGTGCGCCTCGCGAATCGCGCCTGGCAGCGCAGCCGCCCCATATCCCACTGCCCAGGGCAGACGGTGCAACAGGGCGGCGTCTTGCGGGGGCTTTTCAGCCAGGCTCTGAAGCTGATCCAGCGCCATGCCAGCGAGCAGAATGGCTATCACGCCGCGGGCAAGGTGAAGCTGAACGTACTCCCCTGGCCCTCGACGCTGATAGCCCACAGACGCCCGCCGTGGCCTTCGACGAGGTGCTTGGCGATGGCCAGGCCCAGGCCGGTGCCCCCGGCATTGCGCGTGCGGGCGCGATCGACCTTGTAGAAGCGCTCGAAAATGCGCGGCAGTTCCTGGGCAGGGATGCCGATACCCGTGTCGATCACGCTCACCTGTAACCACGGGCCGCCCGGATACTGCTCATCATGCTCTGTGTCGCCGTTGTGGTTCACCAGTGCCGTGCGCACAGTCACGCTGCCCCCGGGGGCGCTGAACTTCACCGCGTTGTGCAGCAGGTTGAGCAACACCTGGCCCACCCGGTCGCCATCGATCAGCGCGCACGAGGCCGCATCGTGGAACTCTGCCGCAATGGCGATCTGCTTGCGGTCGGCCTGAGGCTTGATGCGCTCCAGGGCCCGTTCCACAACCGGGCGGATGGGGGTTGGCGCCAGTTTCAGGGTGACGCGCCCCGACTCGATCTGCGAGAGTTCGTGCAACTCGTCCACGAGCTGGGTAACGGCATCAACCTCCTGGGCCATCTGGCCGAGCATGCGCTGCGCCACTTCGGGTGGCGGCTTCGACTGCAAAGTTTCGACCAGCAGTTTGAGCGATGCCAGCGGGGTGCGGAGTTCGTGGGAGACATTCGCCACCAGATCGCGGCGGGAGCGTTCGAGCATGCTCAACTGAGTTATGTCACGGATGAGGAGCAGAGCGCCGATGATGCGCCCATCGGGACCGATGGGGCTGCACTGCACGCGCAAGGTGCGGCCGCTGGAGATCGGTTTCATCGCCATCTCGCGGGCCTCACCGTCACGCAGGGTTTCGGCCACCAGCGTGTCGGCCTGGTGATCGCGCAGAAGCACGATCAGCCCCTGGCCGAGGGGGTTGATCGCCGGCTCGAGCAACTGTTCGGCCCGGCGGTTCACCAGGCGGATCTGGCGCTCCAGGTCAACCACGATCAACCCGGAGTCGAGCGCGGCCATGGCGCTCTGAAAGAGGTGATTCTGGAGGGGAGCAAACGGATCGACCGGTGGCGCCGCCTCACTGGAGGGCGGGGGCGTAACGCGCGCCAGGCGCCACCAGAGCCAGGCGCTGAGGGCGAGACTCGCCGCCAGCGCCACTGCAAGCGCAATGGTGAGCGTGGTCATTGCTCAGGCTTCAGGGACCTCGAAGCGGTAGCCCACCCCACGCACCGTCTGAATGTAGCGTGGGCGCCCGGGGTCCGGCTCGATCTTCTCGCGCAGCCAGCGGATATGCACATCAACGGTGCGGCTGTCACCGACAAAATCCAGCCCCCAGACACGCTCCAGGAGCAGGTCGCGCGAGAGGGCGATGCCGTGGTTGCGGATAAGACAGGTAAGGAGATCGAACTCCTTCTGGGGGAGGATTAGTTCCTGGCCCTCGCGCCAGGCGCGACGACTGCTGGTATCGACGCGGAGCGCGCCAGCCTCGAGCACCTCGCGCCCCTGCCGGGGCTGCCGCTCGCTGCGCCGCATGATCGCCCGCAGGCGGGCAAGCATCTCGCCCAGACTGAAGGGCTTGCTGACGTAATCATCGGCGCCGAGTTCCAGGCCAGCAATCCGATCAACCTCATCCTGGCGCGCGGTCAGCATCATGATCGGCACATCGCTCTCCTGACGCAGGATTCGGCACACCGAAAAGCCATCGAGACGCGGGAGCATAATGTCGAGAACTACCAGATCGGGACGCTCGCGGCGGGCCAGTTCAAGCCCCTGGACCCCGTCGGAGGCCATGAGCACGCCGTACCCTTCGCGTTCGATGTTGTAGCGTAAGGTTTCGGCGAGGGTCGCATCATCTTCGACGAGCAAAATAGTGGCCATACGCTCTCCTTACGAGGCTCGGCGCCTCGCTCTCCTTCTCCTCGGGCCGCTGCGCGGCATTCCGCAACGGCGCAAGCGGCGAGACATTCGCGCACGCCTACGCGCTCCTTCTCCTCGGGCCGCTGCGCGGCATTCCACGACGGTAGGGGAGAGCCACGTCCACGCGCACCCTCCCTACGTTAGACAACGCCGGCGCCGGCGCTGCATGCGCTGGCATCCGGCGTTGTGTGATCCGCACGGCGGCGAAACCGTGGTCGGGGCGGAGGGATTTGAACCCACGACCCCCGCGTCCCAAACGCGGTGCTCTACCAGGCTGAGCCACGCCCCGTTGCTCCATTAGCGTAGCAGCTTACGCGCCGGATGTCAAACTGCGGTACAATACGGGCTATCATGCATTCGCACTGGCTAGCGCCGCTGCCTCCAGCCCTGCGATCCGTGCCGCGGGCGGCGCGGAGCATGTCAGCGCCAGGAGTTCGCAGCGATGCGCACGACAGCAGTTCTTACCGATCCGACCTTCGACGCCCATACCTGGCACGGGCACGTGGAACAGGCCGCGCGGCTCCAGGCCATCCGGGCCGCGCTGGAAAGCAGCGGCCTGCGCCGGCACGTGCACAACCTCACCCCCCACCCGGCGCCCGAAGCGGCGCTCCTGGCTGTCCATACGGCGGATCTGCTCCGCAAGATCCGCCAGTTTGCCAGCTACGGCGGCGGTCAGTTCGACGTTGATACCTACGTGACCGCCGACTCGTGGGAAGCGGCGGTGCTCGCCGCCGGCGGCGCGATCAACGCGGTAGAGGCGGTGATCCAGCGCCAGGCGCACAACGCCTTTGCCCTGGTGCGGCCACCTGGCCACCACGCCACCCCCGGCCGGGCGATGGGCTTCTGCCTGATCAACAATGTCGCCGTAGCTGCGCGCTACGCCCTCGATCACTTCGGCCTGCAACGGGTCGCCATTGTGGACTACGATGTGCACCACGGCAATGGAACCCAGGATATTTTCTACGAAGAACCGCGGGTGCTGTTCTGTTCAACCCACGCGGCGCCGTTCTATCCCGGCACAGGCAGCGTCGGCGAGATGGGCAGCGCCGCGAAGGCGCCCGGCGCCACCCTGAACCTGCCGCTGCCCTTCGGCACCGGCGATCAGGGCTACGCGCTGGTCTTCGAGCAGGTGATCGCCCCTGCGCTGCGGCGCTTCCAGCCACAGCTCATCCTGGTCTCTGCAGGCTACGACGGGCACTGGAGCGACCCCCTCGGCCCGATGGTGCTCTCCGTACAAGGCTATGCAAACATCACACAGACGCTCATCAGCCTTTCCGAGGAACTCTGCGATGGCCAGATTGTGATGGTGCTCGAGGGCGGCTACAACCTCGAGGCCCTGAGCGCATGCGTGGTGGCCTCGCTGCGCCTGCTCCTGGGTCAGGACGCCGGACCGGACCCCATCGGCGAGGTGAATGCCCCTGAGCCACTGTCCGAGGTGCAGCGCGTGATTGCCACCCTGCAGCAGCGGCACCCGTTGCTGGCCCGGAGATAGGAGAGACCTTGCGGGGGGAACGCGCGCGTCGGGCTTGCTCGCGCTCCTGAGGTGCAGGGAAACCCGGTTTCCTTGCACCCCTCCCCGGCGTAACACACCTGTATCTGCAATCTGCAAAGAGGATGCATGAGCATTGCGGTAATCAACTATGGTGCGGGGAACCTGCCGAACGTGGTGCGGGCCCTGCGCCACGTGGACGCCGACCTGACGGTCACCGATGATCCGGCGGTGGTGCTCTCCGCCACAGCGGTGGTGCTGCCGGGAGTCGGCGCGACCGCGGATACGATGCGCAGCCTCGAAGCCCTGGGCCTCGCTGCCGTCCTGCCGCAGGTCGTGGCCATGGGCCGGCCGTTCCTGGGGATCTGTGTGGGGATGCAGGTGCTGCTAAGGGCCAGCGAGGAGTTCGGGCCGCACCCCTGTCTGGGTATTGTCGGCGGCACGGTGCGCCGCTTGCCCGACTCGGCTGGCAAGATCCCGCAGATCGGCTGGAACCAGGTGCGCTACGCCCCTCCCTTCGCCAGCCATCCGCTCTTCGCCGGCATCCCCGATGGGAGCGATTTCTACTTCGTACACTCCTACTACTGCGACGTTGACGACCCGACCATAGTGGCCGGGCGCACCGAGTATGGTCTGGTCTTCCCCAGTGTGATCATTCGCGATCACCTGGCCGCCGTGCAGTTTCACCCCGAGAAATCGGGCCGCTGCGGGCTGCAACTGTTGCGCAACTTCGCCACCCTGGCCGGGTCGCGTTCACGGGTATCGGCTTCCCCGGGAGCGGTGAGCCGCGAGGAACGGTAGACAATGGAAGTTATCCCTGCTATTGACCTCAAAGACGGTCACTGCGTCAGGCTCTACCAGGGCGACTTCGCCCAGGCGACGGTCTACAGTGAGGACCCGGTAGGCGTGGCGCGACGCTGGGAAGCCCTGGGGGCGCCCCGCCTGCACGTGGTTGATCTCGATGGGGCACGCAACGGTCGCCCTACCAACACAGACGCGGTGATTGCCATCGTGCAGGCCGTCGGCATCCCTGTGCAATTGGGGGGAGGGCTGCGCCGGGAAGAAGATATCAGCGCCGTGCTGTCCCTGGGGGTTGATCGGGTGATCCTGGGCACGGCTGCGGTGGAGCAGAGCGAACTGGTAGCCCGGCTGGTGGCGTGCTTCGCTGACCGGATCGTCGTCGGCGTAGACGCCCGCGATGGCCTGGTCGCAACCGCGGGGTGGACCAGCCTGGCCCCGGTGCTGGCGACCGACCTGGTGGCGCGTATGGGCAACCTCGGCGTGCGCCGGGTGATCTACACCGACATCAGTCGCGATGGGACGCTTACCGAACCCAACTTCGCGGCCCTGGCCGAGCTGCAACGCCTCAACGGCCCGGCGGTTATCGCCAGTGGCGGCATTACCAGCATCGAGCACCTGCAGCGCCTGGTGCGCCTCAGGGTTGAGGGCGCGATTGTCGGCAAGGCGCTCTACAGCGGGGCGCTCGATCTGGCCGCGGCGCTGGCTGCGCTACGGTGAGCAAAGCGATGGGAACCCCTCGCTTGCCCATGCCCCTCCCGACGAGGAGGGTTTCCGAGGGCGCAGCCCTCCCAGGAGAATCGCGTTTCCATTCCCTCGGGCCGGGGCGATGGGCAAACAAGGTCCCCCGTCGCCACTACCCCTTCACTTCGCGGGAGGCCCCCGGGAGGGCTGCACACTCCCACCTCCCCTCGAAAGGAACCCTCGATGACCAATCCCGATCGCACCGCCAAATACGAAGAGGAGCGCCTGCGCATTCACGAACAATCCCAACTGGTCTACCTGCAGGGCCAGATCGACGAACTACGGCGGTTGTTGAAAGAGCAATCCAACAAATACAACCTGGTTGTCGAACAGGTGCGGAAAACCGAGGCCCTGGTGGGGCAGGTGCAGAGCCTCTTCGAGCGCCACGTGGAGGAGACGCGCCAGTCCGGCGAAGGTGTGCGTCGCGATGTGGTGGCCCTGCGCAAAGAAGTAGCCGGAGCGCTCATCAAGATCGAGGAGGGCGTGCGCCCCATCCGTGATCTCCAGTCCCAGATCCAGCAGGTGGCCGAGGCCCGCAAGCAGGATCGCGACTTTGTGATCCCCTGGCTGGGGCGGATCGAACAAACCGAGCGGCAGATCGCCACCATCCAGTCGCAGATCAAGGAGTTTGATGATCGCCAGCGCCAGATACTGCTGCAGCTTGACCGGCTGCGCGAGGCCGACGCGGCAGCGGTGCAGGAGGTGCGGCGGGTAGCCGAAGAGTTGCAGGTCGAAAAACAAAGCCTGCGACGGCAGGCGGTCGAGGCGCAGCAACTGGTCACCGATGTGCATAGCGTGCTGGAGGAGCATGCCTCGCGCATCGCGCGCCTCGATGATATTCGCCAGCACATCGAACTGTTTGCCGAGGCCTTGCCTAAACAGATCAGCGAGGTGGCGGCAAAATTGCCCGATCTGGTCGCCGACATCAAACGCATCGAACGCATCTCCACCGAGCGCTTCCTGATGAACCAGGAGCGATTGGAGGACGTGCGTTTACAGGCCGATGAGAAGATCAGCGCCCTCCAGGAGGCCGATGAGCAGCACCTGCGCCAGCTCACTACCTGGCTGGAACGCCTCGATAGCTTCCTGCGCGAACTCGAACAGCGCCTCACCCGCGATACGGCGCGCCTGGAGCACGGGCAGCAGTTGCACATCGCCAGGATCCTGGAGCTTGAGCGCCGCGAAATGCTGGCCCTCGATTTGCTCTTTGCCTCGGTGCGTGATATCAGAGAGCGCATCCACACCGCGCAACGCGAAGCCACGGGAGAGCAGGAGCGTTCTTGAGTCCGGCACGGGTGGTGGACGGGCAGGTGTGGGAGGGCGCGGCCCATAGCAAGGCAAAGCAGCCGAACAGCGTGAATTGCAACGCCCCACTCACCCTTCGCTTGGATCTTCCGCACAAAATGCTGCTGCGATGATTGGATAGTGATATTGACAGTACCCCCAGAACATTGTATAGTCCTACATAACACGAAATTAATGATTCCCTATCTGTGCGGTGCAGTGAAGCGCTGCCGGAAGTTCAATGGATGACTCCGGCGGCTTTTTGCACCCTCCGGCTCGTCTGGCAGGTTCGCGCAAGCATACAGGGTCGCTCCATTCGGGCCAAGGTCCTCTGCCCACCCGGCCTCGTCGGCGCAACGATGCGCTACGGGGCGGTTTATGTATCCGCCGGTATCGGCAAACTGATACGCCGATGATGCCCGCCACTCCCTCGAAGGCCCGAGGGTTCGGCGGGCGTTTGTCTGTTTTTTCTTGAGTGTAAGGTGGTAACGATGCAACTTCCTGTGCGCGACGCTCACGGATTGTACGACCCGCGTTTTGAGCACGACGCCTGCGGGATCGGCTTTGTCGCCCGGATCAGTGGTCAGCCCGGCCACGAGATCCTCTCCATGGCCCTTGAGGCCCTCGGAAACCTGGAGCATCGCGGCGCGGTCGCCGACGATGCGAAAACAGGCGATGGCGCTGGCGTGCTCACCCAGATCCCACGCGAGTTGATGCTCCGCGAGTTGCGTCGCCAGGGCATCACGTTGCAGCCGGCGGATCTGGCGGTGGGAATGTTCTTTCTGCCGCAGGCCGAGGGCGCCAGCGCGGCTGCGTGTACCATCGTCGCCCGGGCCCTCGCTGAGCGCAACCTGACGCTCCTGGCCTGGCGCGACGTTCCGGTTGACCCCGAGGCCCTCGGGCAGCGCGCGCGGGTGGCGATGCCGTTGATCCGCCAGGCCCTGATTGCTCGCCCCGCCGGTCTCGACGATGTCGCCTTTGAGCGCACCCTGTACCTGGTCCGCAAGGCGATCGAGGCCGCCTTCCTGCGCGAGCATATCGCCGCCTACGTGCCCTCGCTCTCCAGCCGCACGGTTGTCTACAAGGGGTTGCTCCTCGGCAGCCATCTGGCCAATTTCTACCACGATCTGCGCGACCCGGCCTTTACCACCGCTATCGCGGTGTACCACCAGCGCTATTCGACCAATACCTTCCCCACCTGGGAGCGGGCGCAGCCCTTCCGCATGCTCTCCCATAATGGCGAGATTAACACCATCCAGGGCAATGCCAACTGGATGCGCGCGCGCCAGGCGGTGCTGCACCTGCCCGCTGATTTTCTCGCCGCCGGTCCGGTGGATGGCCCGGCAGCCCTCACGCCGGTCCTCGATGAGCGTGGCTCCGACTCGGCGATGCTCGATAATGCCCTTGAGTTGCTGGTGATCGGCGGGCGCGACATTCGCCACGCGCTGACCATGCTGGTGCCCGAGGCCTGGGAGAAGGTGCCCGATCTGCCGCCGGCCCTGCGCGCCTTTTACCAGTACCACGCCTGCCTGATCGAGCCGTGGGATGGCCCCGCTGCCCTGACCTTCTCCGACGGGCGTATTGTGGGTACGGCCCTCGACCGGAACGGCCTGCGTCCTGCGCGCTACATTGTCACCGATGATGGGCTGGTGTTCGCCGGATCTGAAGTTGGCGCAGTGAGTGTGGATGATCGCCGCGTCGTTCACAAGGGTAAGCTCGGTCCCGGGCAGATGATCGCCGTTGATACTGCCACCGGCCACTTCTTCACCAACGAAGATGTGAAGAGCTACCTCGCCGGTCTTCGCCCCTACAGCGCCTGGGTTGGCCAGCATCTGTGCGCGCTGCCCTCGGAGCTGGCAGCCCCGGAAGCGGATGCCCTGAAGGACGCCGATTTGCCGCCGTTGCAGATGGCCTTTGGCTATACCGCCGAGGAGTTGAGCGTTATTCTGAAACCTATGGCCAGCACCGGCCACGAGCCGGTAGGCTCCATGGGCGATGATACGCCCGCGGCGGTGCTCTCGCAGTTAGAACTGGGCCGCCCGCTCTACCAGTACTTCAAACAGCGCTTCGCCGAGGTGACCAACCCGCCGATTGACCCGCTGCGCGAAGAGATGGTGATGTCGCTCAGCGTCGCCCTGGGTCGGCGCGGCAATGTGCTCACCGAGACGCCCGAACATGCCCATCTGCTTCAACTGACCTCGCCGGTGCTGACGGACGCGCAGATCGCCGCTGTGCGCGCGCAGAGCGACCCGGCGCTCCGCGTGGCCACCGTGATGGCCCTGCTCCGCCCTGATGAGACGCTGGCCGAGGCGCTGGAGCGTTTGCGTGTCGAAGCTGCCGAGGCCGTGCGCAGCGGCGTGTCGATCTTGATCATCAGCGATCGGGGTGTGGACCCCTCCCACGCGCCGGTGCCCGCGCTCCTGGCCGTCGGCGCTGTCCACCATCACCTGATCCGCACGGGCCTGCGCACGCTGTGCAGCCTGGTGGCCGAAACCGGCGAACTGCGCGAGGTGCACCACCTGGCCTGTCTGACCGGCTATGGCGCCGAGGCGGTCAATCCCTACCTGGCCCTTGCCAGCGTGCGCCAGATCGCCCTGGAGCGTGAGGCCCTGCGGCAAAAGGCAGCCAGCGCTCCCGTCGAGAAGGTGCGCGATGATCCACGCTCGCGCACCCTGGCCGAAGAGGCCGAACACAATTTGATCGTCTCGCTCGAGAAGGGGTTGCTCAAGGTGATGTCAAAGATGGGCATCTCCACCCTCGATAGCTACTGCGGCGCGCAGATCTTCGAAGCGGTGGGCCTTGACCAGCACCTGATCGATACGTGCTTCACCGGCACGCCGTCGCGCATCGGTGGCGTGGGCCTGGAGAAGCTGGAGCACGACGTGCGCGCCCGCCAGCGCCGCGCCTTCGGCGATGCCGCCCCGGCGCTGCCGCACCCCGGGTTCTACAAGTTCAAGAAGGACGGCGAGTACCACGCCTTCAGCCCCGCCGTCATCCACGCCCTGCACCGGGCAGTGCAGAACCCCTATGCCCTCAACGGCGATAGCCGCGACCGCATCAGTCCCGAAGGCTACGCGCTCTACCGCGCCTACGCCGATCTGGTACACGCCCGCCCGCCCACGGAACTGCGCGATCTGCTGGAGATGGTGCCCGCCGGTCCGCCCGTGCCACTCGATGAGGTTGAACCGATTGAGGCGATTGTCAGGCGCTTCAGCACCGCGGCGATGAGCCACGGCTCGACCAGCAAAGAGGCTCATGAGACGCTGTCGATCGCCATGAACCGCCTGGGCGGTCTGGCCAACAGCGGTGAGGGCGGCGAGGACGCCGAGCGCTTCAAAGATGAGCGCAACAGCCGCATCAAGCAGGTGGCCTCGGGGCGCTTCGGTGTGACGCCGGCCTATCTGGCTAGCGCCAGCGAGTTGCAGATCAAGATGGCCCAGGGGGCTAAGCCGGGCGAGGGTGGGCAGTTGCCCGGCCACAAGGTCAACGAGGAGATCGCCCGTATTCGCCATACTGTTCCCGGTGTGGCGCTGATCTCGCCCCCACCGCACCACGATATCTACAGTATCGAGGATCTGGCGCAACTGATCTACGATCTCAAGCAGGTCAACCCCAACGCCACCGTCAGTGTCAAGCTGGTGGCTACCGCTGGCGTGGGCACGATCGCCGCTGGCGTTGCCAAGGGCTACGCCGACATTATCCTGATCAGCGGACACGCCGGCGGTACCGGCGCGGCGCCGCTCAGCAGCATCAAAAACGTTGGGTTGCCCTGGGAGCTGGGCCTGGCCGAAACCCAGCAGACCCTGGTGCTCAACGGGCTGCGCGGGCGGGTGCGCGTGCGCGCTGACGGCGGGCTGAAGACAGGGCGCGATGTGGTGATGGCCGCGCTCCTCGGCGCCGACGAGTTTTCATTCGGCACGGCGGCCCTGGTGGCCGAGGGCTGTATTATGGCCCGCGCCTGCCACAATAACACCTGCCCCGTCGGTATCGCTACGCAACGCGCCGAACTGCGCGCCAGGTTCCCCGGCAAGCCCGAGATGGTTATGGCCTTCTTCCGCTACATCGCCCAGGAGATCCGCGAGATCCTGGCCTCCCTCGGCCTGCGCTCGCTCGATGAGGCGGTGGGCCGCACCGACCTCTTGCGGCAGCGCCACACCGGCTACCCCGGCGCCGATGAACTGGATCTGACGCCTGTCCTCGGCGCGGCGCGTATGATCGCCGATCACGAGATTCGCCACGCCGGTAAGGGTAACCTCCTGCCGGCAGAGGATACGCTCAATGACCGCATTATGCTCGATACCCGCAGCGCCCTGGCCGCTCGCGGCCCGGTGACCCTGAGCTATGCGATCCGCAATCGCGATCGGAGCGTCGGCGCCCGCCTCGCAGGCGCTATCGGCCAGATCTACGGCGATAAGGGCCTGCCGCCGGGGACGATCACCATTCACCTGCGGGGAAGCGCCGGGCAGAGTTTCGGCGCCTTCAACGCGCCGGGGGTAGAGTTGCGTCTGACCGGCGAGGCGAATGACTACGTGGGCAAGGGTATGGCCGGTGGCGTGATCGTGGTTGCCCCCGACTCCCGGGCGCGCTTCGCCTGGTACGAGAACGTCATCGCCGGCAATACGCTGCTCTACGGCGCCACCGGCGGCGAACTCTACGCCGCGGGTCAGGTTGGTGAGCGCTTCGCTGTGCGCAACAGCGGGGCCGTCGCCGTGGTGGAGGGCGTGGGCGACCACGGCTGCGAGTACATGACCGGCGGCGCGGTTGTGATCCTCGGGCCAACGGGGCGCAACTTCGGCGCCGGGATGACCGGCGGCATCGCCTATGTGCTGGATGAGACCCGCAGTTTCGAGCGGCGCTACAACCCGCAGTTGATCGAACTGCGGCCCATGAGCGCCCGCGACGAGGCCCGGGTGCAGCAGTTGATCCGCCGCCACGTCGAGCTGACTGGCAGTCCCCGTGGCGCCGAAATCCTCGCCCGTTGGGAGAACTACCGCAACCTGTTCTGGACCGTGATGCCGCGCGAGGCGGTGGCGCGCATCGAGAATGCCGCCGAGGGCACCGAGGAGCTGAAGCCGGCTGCCGCTCGCGCCGCCTGAGTTCGGGTGGGATGGGGAAACCGGGTTTCCCCATTCCCCTGCCCCGGGTCAAAGAGGACGCCGGGTGGGCACGGCCCGACGGGGGGAGGAGCCGGGAGGGTGTCGCCCGCCCGGACGATCATCCGCGTAACCGAGAAACCCTTAATCGGCCAGCTCGCGGCCGGGCCGGCGCAGCGGCAGTTGCCCGGCCGCAGGTGGCGCGATGAGGTTGTAGGTGGTGATCTGCCGGTTCAGGTCCCGCAGCTTCTGCTCGTACTCCGCGCGTAGACGCTCTCGCTCCAGGGGGCCGGTCCTTGCCCAGCGCCGGGTGATACGGTCCAGCCAGCGCTCCAGATCGGCAAGCTCGGCGTAAATGTGCTTTTGCAGCTCGATCCACGAGGGAGCGTAGCCCGCATTCTTCAACAAGCGATAGCCAGCGCGCAGATCCTCGGGCACGTGGGCGTCGTCGTCCGGGGGTAGTGGTTTGCCCGCGCCGGGCAGGTTCTGAAACATGCCCGCGGCCTCAGCCTCGCGGATGCGGCGCTCGATCAGACTTTCGCTGGCCCGGAACGCGACCTGGCGGGATGCTGCGGTTTCCTCTGGCGGTTGCCCGGCGTTGGCAGCGTTACGGCGCATCGTTTACTCCTACAGATGGGGAAACCAGGTTTCCCCATCTCCCTGCCTGCAGGGGCGGCAAGCCCTCCCAGGAGACAGCCCATGTTCATCGTGTCGCTGTGCGACGAAACCGCATCGAACGAACACTATGATACCAGAAACCGGGGCCTGGTCGCGCCAGGGTTCTACCGCTGCTTGCGCGCTGCCGCAAGTGTGGTAGGATAGAGAGCCTTTCGATGATGCAAGGCAGGCCAGCAGGAAGTTGTGTCGCTTGAGCGTTCTGTGCCGGGTCTCAACATGCCTGTAAGCTGCGCTGGCGGTATCACTACCAGGAGTTGAGGGTTCTTCAAGCAGGGCAAGCCCTCCTTGCGGCAGACTTGCCCTGGAAGCATTTGAGATCCGCACGGGGTGAGGATTGTAGAGGACATATGGCCTGGCTTGTTCTTCTCGCGCTCATGCTGATGGTCGCAGCGATTCCCGGTATCTCTCTGTACCTGGAGAGTCTCCGCTCCCGAGCCACTGATGCTGGAGATGGCGTCAACGACGGTACGCAGCAGGTGGTCTGACAGCAACGTTAGCCCTGATGTATCCCGCCGTAGGGGGCTACGTCTCCTCGCGGCCTGCGGAGCGCTGGACCGGTGGCGCTCCCGGGTTGTATGGTACAATCCGCGTATATTCAGCTCGCACGCCAGCCGATCGATAGTCGCATGGGTCGCCGCACTCGAGTCAGGATCTTGCGCGTTATCCACCACGTTACGGCTCGTCTCCGACCGGGCCGGCGTGAGTAGCTAGTGGTAGAGCAACAGGCGGAGCCCTGCCCCTGCTCTGCCTGGCGGCGCGGGCGCGTCGGCCCCGCTCGCAACGGCCGGGTAGGCGGGAGAACCCGGATGGACAGAAGCATCCACCAGACCACTCAGCCGGTATTGCCTTCCACGGATCAGCCCTGGGTTGGGCGGCGTCTGCGTCGTCTGGCCCTGGTGGGGGTGGTGGCCCTCGATCAGGCGCTGATCTTCGCCGGTTTTGCGATTGCCTACTGGTTGCGCTACCTGGCCGACTGGCCTCCACCCTTCGACCGCGTCGTGCTCGAAGTCGCGACAATGAACCAGGTGGAGTTCAAGGCCTTTTTGCTCCCCTCGGTCCTGCCGCTGATGCTGTTCCTGGCGCTGCGCTTCGCCGGTCGGGGCCTGTATCGAACTTCTCCCCGGTTGAGCCTGTTCGATCAACTCGGTATCATCTTTAACAGCCTGGTTACCGGGTTGGCTCTGTTGATCATTTTTGTCTTCCTCTACAAACCGTTTTACTACTCGCGGTTGATCTTTGCCTTCGCCGGCGTAAGTATCTTCGCCCTTCTCAGCGGCTGGCGGATCGCGCTCGCGAGCGTGCGGCACTGGCGCTGGTCTCACGGGGCCGGCCAGGATCGGGTGCTGGTGGTCGGTGGAACCGGCCTGGGCCAGCAGGTGATGAATGGCATCGCCTCGTCGCCAGGGCTGGGCTATACGCTGGTGGGGTATGTGGACGATCGGCCCATCGTTGAGAATGGCCGGGCCACGCGAGTCTATCGCCACCTGGGCACGGTGGATGACCTGGAGCGGGCCGTTGTGCAGAGTGGCGCGCAGCAGGTCATTCTGGCCCTGCCGTTGTCGGAGCAGGGGCGTTTGCCGGAACTGGTGGCCGTTTGTCAGCGCCTGGGGGTGAAGTACCAGCTCGCTCCAGACGTGTACCAGTTGAGCTTCGACCGGGTGGATGTGCTGCAACTCAGCGGAGTGCCGTTGCTGCGGCCCAAGGAGATCCGGCTGAGTGGCGCCAATCTGCTGCTCAAGCGCGCCATTGATGTGACGACGGTGCTCCTGACCGCTCCGTTTGTGGTGCCCCTGGCGGCGCTCATCGCGCTGCTGATCAAGCTCGATTCGCGCGGTCCGGTACTGTTTCGCCAGGTGCGCGTCGGCAAGGGTGGCCAGCCGTTTGTGTGCTACAAGTTCCGAACGATGGTGCCCGATGCTGAGGCGCAGAAGGCCGCCCTGGCAACGCGGAATGAGGCCGATGGACCGTTATTTAAGATGCGCGACGACCCGCGCATCACCCGCCTGGGGCGGTTCTTGCGCCGGAGTAGCCTCGACGAATTGCCGCAGTTCTGGAACGTGCTGCATGGGGAGATGAGCCTGATTGGTCCCCGTCCTGCGCTTCCCGACGAGGTGGCGCGCTATGAACCCTGGCACCGTCGCCGGCTGGAGGTATTGCCGGGGTGCGCCGGGCTCGCTCAGGCCCTGGGACGAAGCGATATGTCGTTCGATGAACAGGTGCGGCTCGATATCTACTACGCCGAGAACTGGTCAGTGAGCATGGATCTGCGCATCCTGCTGATGCTTATTCCAGTGCTGATCAGTGGTCGCGGCGCCTATTGACCACGGAGAGGGAAGGCTCAGCATGCGCGTGCTTATTACCGGTGGCGCCGGATTCCTTGGCTCCCATCTGACTGATCGGTTTCTCAGCGAGGGCCACGAGGTGATCGCGATGGATAATCTGATCACCGGCACCACGGATAATATCGCGCACCTCGCGGGCCATCCTCGCTTCATGTTCATCAAGCACGACGTTACGAACTATATCTACGTTGATGGGCCGCTCGATGCGATCCTGCACTTTGCTTCGCCGGCCTCGCCTATTGACTACCTGGAACTGCCCATCCAGACTCTGAAGGTTGGCGCTCTGGGCACGCACAAGGCCCTGGGCCTCGCCAAGGCCAAGGGGGCGCGCTTTTTGCTGGCGTCTACGTCCGAGGTGTACGGCGATCCCCAGGTGCATCCCCAGCCGGAGAGCTACTACGGTCATGTCAACCCCGTCGGGCCGCGCGGGGTCTACGATGAGGCCAAGCGGTTTGCCGAGGCCATGACGATGGCCTACCATAATTACCACGGCCTCGATACTCGCATCGTGCGGATCTTTAATACCTATGGGCCGCGGATGCGCCTGCGGGATGGCCGGGTGGTGCCTAATTTTATCCAGCAGGCTCTGAAAAATGAACCGCTTACAGTGTATGGCGATGGTTCGCAGACCCGCAGTTTCCAGTATGTGAGCGATCTGGTTGAAGGGGTCTATCGCCTGCTGTTCTCCGATGAAGTTGAGCCGGTCAATATCGGTAATCCCGGCGAGTTTACGATTCGAGAGTTCGCCGATGTGGTGATCAAACTGACCGGCAGCAAGAGTCCTATCGTGTATAAGGATCTGCGCACCCGCGATGATCCACAGGTGCGCCAGCCGGACATTGCCAAAGCGCGCCGCGTGCTGGGCTGGGAGCCGCTGGTGTCTCTGGAAGCGGGGCTGGAGCAGACCATTCCCTGGTTCCGCGAAGAGCTTCGGCGCCGGGGTGAGTTGTAGGTGATGGGCTGGCGCGTGAGGACCCGGGGCGCCGGGGCGAGCGCGTGGCGCGTGTGGCTGGTGGCCCTGGTCAGCGCCGTCGCTCTGGGCCTGGGCGTGGCAACCCTGCCACTCACCCTGGCCGCGCTGCTCGTGGTGGGCGCTGTGGCCGCTACCCTGGCCCTGCTCGACCCGATCTGGGCGCTGTATCTGCTGGTGCTGTCGGTGCCGGTGCAGGAGGTCTGGCTCCTGCCTGGCGGACTGACGGTGACCCAGGCGGCCCTGCTGCTCGCGGCGGCCAGTCTGGGTCTCCACGTGCTTGCCTTCCCCGAGCAACCGCTGGCCCTGGGGGCGCTCTTCGCGCCCCTGGCTGTCTTTGTGTGGACGCTGGGGCTTTCGGCGGTGTTTACGCCCTTTAGCCGCGCCGAAGGGTTGCGTGAGACGGCGCGGTGGGCCACGGTGCTGCTGGTCTATGTGCTGGCCCTGCGCGCCCTGGGGGCCAGGCGGGGGGTGGAAGGGAGGGCCGGCGCCTCCTCCTGGCGGGTTCAGGGCCTGCTGCTCTGCCTGCTGGCCGCCCCGGCAGCGACAGGCGCGCTGGGCCTGGTCCAGTTTGCCCTGGGGCTGGGCCCCGAGAGTTTCGGTATCGGGGGCGGGCGGGTGCGGGCCTATGGAACGATCGGGCAACCCAACTCGTTCGCCGGGTACATGAACCAGGCCTGGCCGCTGGCTGTGGGGCTGGCGCTGTTTGCCCTGGTGGGCCTGTCGAGAGGAGGGTCGCGTCGCCTGGCCCGCCTCACCCTGGCGCTTGCGAGCGTGGCGGCACTGCTGACCGGCGGGGCGCTGATCGCCAGTTTCTCGCGAGGCGGGTGGCTTGGCGCTATGGCCGGCATGCTCGCCCTGCTGGGCGCCGCCTTCGTCTTGCTGCCCGGGGACGTGCGCGCGCTGGTTCGACAACTCGTGGTAGCCGTGGCCGGGGTGGGGGTAGTGCTCCTGGCGCTCGGTGGGGGCGGCCTCTTGCCAGATGCGGTCGAGCAGCGCGCCATCAGCCTGGCGCGAAACCTGCGCCTCTTCGACGTGCGCGGCGTGGCTGTGACCCCCGAGAATTTCGCCGTGGTGGAGCGGATGGCCCATCTCCAGGCCGGCTGGAACATGTTCCGCAGCCGGCCCTTGCTCGGTGTCGGGCCAGGCAACTACAGCGTCGCCTATGAGCGCACCCCCGGTCCTGACGCGCCGCTGTTCAGCGTGCGGCCGTGGTATGGGTCGCGGGGCCACGCGCACAACTACTACCTGCATATCGCCGCCGAGGCTGGTGTGGTTGGCCTGACGGCCTACCTGCTGTTGATCGGCGCGGTGCTGGCCCAGGCGCTGCGTGCCGTACGGGCGGCGCGCGGCTGGTTGTGGTCTGGAGTGGCAGCCGGCGGACTGGGGGTGGTTGTCGCGGTAGCGGCCCATAATGTGTTTGAGAACCTGCACGTGCTGAACATGGGTTTGCAACTGGGCACTATCTGGGCCCTGCTCCACGTCTGCGAGGCGCAGTTCCCCGCGGACTCGCTCCGACCGTTGAGGTGAACGTAGGGGAAACCGGGTTTTCCCGCGCTCCTGTCCGACGGGAGGCTCCCGGGCGTTTCGTTCCCTTTCCAGCCTCCCCCCTGCTGAGGAGCGGAGTCCGATACCCTCTCCTCAGGGAGGGGGCCTGGGGAACCCCGGTTTCCCCATTGGCCAACCGCGGTTGGGCGCGGCTGGCGCCTCCACAGACAAGGGGATGGGGAACCCCGGTTTCCCCGTATGTTCACGGTAGGGAGGGGGCCTGGGGAACCCCGGTTTCCCCATTGGCCAACCGCGGTTGGGCGCGGCTGGCGCCCCACAGGCAGGGGTGCGGTTCGAC
>CAKZKA010000141.1 GCA_937120965.1 uncultured Chloroflexota bacterium | reverse complement strand
ACGCCCCTGCCCTTCAACGTGTCAGGCGACCCCCGGCGCGGTTGGGGGCGGGGAACCCGGGGTTCCCTACGCCCCTGCCCTTCAACGTGTCAGGCGACCCCCGGCGCGGTTGGGGGCGGGGAACCCGGGGTTCCCTACGCCCCTGCCCAGCGGGGTGTCAGGCGACCCCCGGCGCGGTTGGGGGCGGGGAACCCAGGGTTCCCCATGCCCCTGCCCCACCAGGGCAGGAGCCTCTCCCGCACGCGGGAGAATCTGCCCTGAGCCTGTGGAAGGGCGCTCAGGGGCGTGGCATCCAGCCCTCGCCCCACGGGGCCGGTAGCCTGCGGCCAGGTCGGGCGCGGGTGCGGTAGAATAGGGTATGTGCGCGGCCAGGCAGGCTGGCCGCGGTAATGGTCGCGAGGGCCCGATGGACGAGCGTGAGCGGGTG
This sequence comes from uncultured Chloroflexota bacterium, assembly GCA_937120965.1. GTDB lineage: Bacteria > Chloroflexota > Chloroflexia > Chloroflexales > Chloroflexaceae > JACAEO01. The sequence continues at coordinate 7,550 of CAKZKA010000141.1, read as the reverse complement.
CGCCTGACGCGCATGGCCGATTGTGCCGGCTGAGCCTCGAAGCTGGGGCCGGGCGCCCTTGCCAACCTGCTGGCTGCATTGCGGCTGCCCACCAGTCCACACTTGCTGATCGGGCTGGAGGTGAGCGATGATGCGGCTGTCTACCAACTGGACGCGCACACCGCGCTGGTCCAGACGGTGGACTTTTTTCCGCCGATTGTGGACGATCCCTACGCGTTCGGCGCGATTGCCGCGGCCAACGCCCTGAGCGATGTGTATGCCATGGGTGGGCGACCGATCCTGGCGCTGGCCATCGCGGGCTTTCCCGAGGATCTCGATCCGGCCATTGGCGCGGCGATCCTCCAGGGGGGCGCCGACAAAGTGGCCGAGGCGGGCGCGGTGGTGGCCGGAGGCCATACTGTGGTGGACCGTGAGCCGAAATACGGTCTGTGCGTCACCGGGCTGGTCGATCCGGCGCAGATGACACCGAAGGTTGGGGCACGACCCGGTGACAGGTTGTTGCTGACCAAGCCGCTTGGCGCCGGGCTGATCACCACTGCCGCCAAGCGAGGGCTGGCCAATGCGGCGCATCTTGAGGCAGCCGTCGCCAGCATGCTGCGCCTGAACCGCCGCGCCGCCGAACTGGCGGCAGAGACGGGCGCGCGCGCAGCTACGGATATCACCGGTTACGGGTTGCTGGGCCACGCCGCTGAGATGACGCGCATCGGCGATGTGGGTCTGCGCATCGTTGCCAGCGCGCTGCCGCTCCTTCCAGGCGCCCTGGAGTATGCCCGGGCGGGGATCGCCCCGGGTGGCCTGCGCCGCAACCAGCGCTACCTCGAGGAGCGCGGCGCCGTGCGCTATATCGCCGCCCTTGATGAGGCGCAACGCCTGCTGCTTTTCGACCCCCAGACCTCGGGCGGTTTGTTGCTGGCTGTGCCGCCCGACCGCGCCGATGAGGCCCTGCGACGCTTCGCCGCCGCCGGTGAGCCGTGCTGGGACATCGGGGAGGTGATCGCGGGCGCAGGGATCGAGATAGTCTGAGGTACACCCTCGCCTGATCGTCTGGCGTTCAGCGCCACAGCCGTGGCTTGTACCGCAAGGGTGGGGACAGGCGCATACGGCCCGCGCACCCGCGGCTTAGCGCCCGAAGAGCGCAGCGCGGCCTGGAGGGCAGTCTATCCGCTGGCGGTTAGTGTTGTCGTTTGAGGGCGTTTCGGGTATCATAAGGGCATCGCCCACCCGGCGAGATAGTGGCCGGTTATGCTCCTTAACACTGCTGGCCATTTCAGCACGATCCAAACGATGTGAACAATCGAAAGGAGGCCCCGTCCGCGCCGCTGATCCGGGTTGCGGCGAGAAGAAAAAACCTGAGAGTATAAAGAACGAAAGCGTTGTGGAGTTGAAAACCTATGAGCACACCTGGCGAGGTGCGCAACGGAATGCGCTGGTTTCGTGCCGATCTGCACATTCATACGCCGGCTTCTGAGGACTACGCTGAACCCGAAATCACCTATCTCGATATTCTCCAGGAAGCGGAACGACGCGAGCTTGACATCATCGCTTTTACTGACCATAACACCGTTCACGGCTACGAACAGTTCCATCGCGAGTTAGACTTTTTGCAGGCGCTCGAGCAGGCTGGCCGGCTGACGGCCGAGGAACAGGCCCGGCTGATAGAGTACCGGCGACTGCTGGCGCGGATCACCGTGTTGCCCGGGTTCGAGTTTACCTCGCACTTTGGCGCCCATATCCTCGGCATTTTTCCGCCGAACCGCCCGATCAGTCTGATTGAAACGACGCTGCTGCAACTGGGCGTTCCTGCCGAACACTTGAAGGCGGGGATCTGTGGCATTGCCAATACCCGCCACGTGACCGAAGCCTACGAGATCATCGCCCGCGCTGGCGGCCTGGTGATCGCTCCGCACGTCAATGGCCCCAACGGGGTGATCACGGAAACGCTGCGGATGGGAACCAGCGGCCAGGCGCGCATTGCCGTTACCCAGAGCCCCTTTTTGCACGCCCTGGAGTTTGTGAACTTTTACACCGATCACGAGAAGTTCACGTCGCCGGGGTTCTACAACGGCAAGACCGAGCACTACGAACGGCGTATGTTCTGCATCCAGGGCTCCGATGCTCACCGCCTGCGCCGCCTCTCCAATGAGGATATGCAGGCTCTGCATCGCCACGGCATCGGCGATCGCTACTTCGAGGTGCTCCTGCCCGATCAGAGCTTCGAGTCGCTCAAGGCGCTCTTTACTAGCCAGGACTTCGACCGGGTGCGGGTGCCCAAGCGTGACCAGAAGCAGTGGGCCGTCGACGCGGTACGCTTCGGCGCGTCTTCCGAGCGGCAGGTGCTGCGCGCCCCGGGCGACGAGACCCAGGTCGCCGATCTGTGGAAGGATGTGGCCGCCCTGGCCAACGCCGGCGGCGGCGTGCTGGTGATCGGCTGCGAGCCTGGCGGCAAGGTGGTCGGTGTCCCACGGCCCGATCAGATCAGCGAGGCGGTGCGGAAGAGCGCTGCCGAGCAGATCACGCCGCAACCCTACCTCTCCTTCGAGTTGATGAGCTACGAGGGGCAGGATGTTATGCGCGTGGAGGTGAAGGCCGCCGACACGCCACCCTATGTGGGCGCCAATGGTGCGATCTATATTCGCCGCGACGGCGAGACCGTCCTCGCCGACCGGGGGGAGATCATTCAACTCTGTCGGCGCGCCCTCGCCGAAGGCGCTTCTTCGCCTCTGGACAACGGCCAGGATCTTGACCTGCCCCGCTCGGGCGTGGAGATCGTCGGCGCCGTTAAACGGGGCGGCGTCTGGCTCTACGAGGTGCGCGATCTGCGCACGACCGCCGGGGTGACCCGTGACCGCGCCCAGGGTCTCTGGGCTTATGCCATCAGCCGCCACGAGGACCTGCGCGATGGCCGCATCGACCTGCAGAGCCAGGTCCGGTGGAAAGGTCGCCTGGGCCTCTGGCGAGCCTATCGCCAGGGCAATCGCACCAAGTACGATCTGGTCCATCGCGATGCCAATGGGGTGATTGACCATATCTTCTTCGGGGTGAGCGACTGGGGCCTGAGTGAGTCCTGGGCGGCCTTGCTCAACGAACGCAGCGGCGACGTGGTCGAACAGGAGCCGCAGGCTTTTGAACAGGCGGACGAGGCGGCTCTGCCCACCCTTGCCGACGATGCGCCCACCGAGGCGGCTCTGCCCGAGCCGGCAACCTGGGGGGAGCGCCGCATCCGCTGGCGTGGCCGCGGGGGCCTGGTGGCAGTGACTCGCGACGCGGCGGGTAAGGTGCGTTTCGATCTGGTGATGAAGGATAAGGACGGCACCGGTCAGCAGTCGTACCCCGGCGTTCCCGCCGAGAAGTTGACCGAGGCGTGGTTGAGCCTCATCCGCGTGCCGCGCCCGCGCACTGGCATCGAGGTGGTCAGCGCGACGCGCGGTGAGGACGGGGAGTGGCAGTACGTCTTCCGTAACCTGCGCACCGGCGATGTGAGCGGCGTGCCCTGGCGCCTCCAGGATATTGAGCCGGGCACCGTGCGGGAGTACGCCGCCCGTATGTATCAGCAGGATATGCCGCTCGATGAGGACCGGGTGCGCTGGTGGGGAAACCTGGGCTACCTGCGACCGATGCGCAGCCAGGTCGATCTGGTCTTCGTAGATGAGTTTGGCGAGCCGCATTTCTACTACGCGGCCCGCCGCGAAGAGCTGACCGGCGAGTGGCGTGAGTTGCTCGAGCTGTACGGCGAAATGTAGAGGATGGGGAACCCCGGGTTCCCCGCTACCCCTTCGAGGGGTCCGTGGGAGGAGTGGGCACCCCCACGCCCTCCCCCGGTTGGGGTGGGGAAACCAGGTTTCCCCACCCCCCAACCGCCGTTGGGGGCGCCTGGTGCCCCGCAGGTAGGGATATGGGGAAACCCGGTTTCCCCGTATGTTCACCTCAGTCGTTCATTACTCTCCCCTCAGGGAGGGGGTTGGGGAAACCCGGTTTCCCCATGTCCCAACCGCCGTTGGGAGCGGCTGGCGCCCCACAGGCAGGGGGACGAGGAAACCCGGTTTCCCTGTATGTTCACATCAGCGCGCGCAGCGGATTCTCAAGGAGCGCCTTTAACTCCTGCAAGTAGCGTGCCGCCACCGCGCCGTCCACCACCCGGTGGTCGGCGCTGATGGTGATGGTCATCACCTGGCCGATGCTGATCGCCTCACCCTTTACCACCGGCACCCTGCGCACCGCGCCCACGGCGAGAGAGGCCGCCTGCGGCGGCGTGATAATCGAGACGAATTCACTCACGCCGTACATGCCCAGGTTGGAGACCTGGAAGGTCGCCCCTTCGAGTTCGTGCTGTTTGATCTTGCCGTCGCGCGCCCGCAGGGCCATGTCGCGGATCTCGGCGCTGATTGCGCTGAGGCTCTTCTTGTCGGCATCTTTCACCACCGGAGCCACCAACCCGTCGTCGAGGGCCACAGCAACGCTCACGTTGACCTGCCGGTGGCGCACGATGCCCGGCTGACCCTCGGCGGTAAGCGCGTAGCTGCTGTTGACGGCGGGCACCTTGAGCAGCGCCTGCGCTGCCGCCTTGACCACCAGATCGTTCACCGAGACCCTGACACCGCTGGCGATGAGTTGCTCGCGCAGGGCCATCGCCGCGTCCATCTCCACGTCGATCGTGACGTAAATGTGCGGAACCCCCGGCTTCGACTCGCTCATGGTGCGGGCAATGGCCCTGCGCATGCGCCCCATGGCTTCGGCGCCGGGAAGGGCGGGCGCCGGCGCGACCGGTGGTGGGGCAGGTGTCGGCGCGACTGGTGGTGGGGCAGGTGTCGGCGCGACCGGCGCCGGGGCGGGCGGCTGACCGGCAGCCCGCATCCGCGCAGCAAACTCCTCGACGTTCTCCTTCAGAATGCGCCCGCCGGGACCGGTGCCGCGCACCTGCCGCAGATCCACGCCTAACTCCTCGGCGATGCGGCGCGCCACCGGCGAGGCGAGAATGCGCCCGTTCTCATCGGCGGGGAGCGGCGGAGCAGCCACCACGGTGGCAGCCGGCGCGGGACCAGCAGGGGCAGCGGTCACCGCCGCTGGCGCCGGCGCGGCGGGGGCCGCCGCCACAACCGGCCCGTCGCCGATCAGCGCAATCACCTCGCCGATAGGCACCGTCTTACCCTCAGGGACAATGATCTGCTGGAGCGTGCCAGACTCAAACGCCTCCAGCTCCATTGTGGCCTTATCGGTCTCGATCTCGGCGATGATCTCGCCCGCGACGACCGGATCGCCCGGCTGCTTCAGCCAGCGCCCGACCGTGCCCTCCGACATCGTATCGGACAGGCGGGGCATCGTCACTTCGCCCATACAGCACCTCGCGTTGATCCCGCCAGCACCTGGTGGATGGCATAGATAAGATTATTGGCGTTGGGCTTGGAAACCGCCGACAGCTCCCTGGCGTAGGGCAATGGCACCTCCAGGCCCGCGACGCGCAGCACCGGCGCATCGAGATAATCAAAGGCCTGCTCCTGGATAGTGGCAGCAATCTCGGCGGTTACACCATACGAATACCAGTCTTCGGCGATCACCACTGCCCGACCAGTCTTCTTGACCGACTCGATGATCGTCGGACGGTCGAGGGGGCGCAAGGAGCGCAGATCGACCACCTCCACGCTGATGCCCTCGTTCTCCAGGCGCTGGGCCACCTGGAGGGCAATGGCAGTCATACGAGAATAGGCCACGACGGTGACATCCTCACCACGACGCTTCACCTCGGCAAGGCCGATCGGCACCACATAATCATCGTCGTCGGGCACATCGCCCTTGGTATCGTAGAGGGCCAGGCTCTCGATAAAGATCACCGGATCATCATCGCGCACAGCGGCGCGCAGCAAACCCTTGGCATCGTAGGGCGTGGCAGGCGCCACCACCTTGAGCCCGGGGCAATAGGCGAACCAGTTCTCGAAGCTCTGCGAGTGGGTGGCCGCGAGCTGACCCGTGCCGCCGGAGGGCGTGCGGATGACCAGTGGCACGCGCACCTGCCCGCCAAACATATAGTGGATCTTCGAGGCGTGGTTCACAACCTGGTCAATCGCCACCAGAATGAAGTTGATGGTCATGATCTCAACGATCGGGCGCAATCCGAGCATGGCCGCGCCGATCGCCACCCCCACAAAGCCCTCCTCGGCGATGGGGGTATCCACCACGCGCTTCGGCCCGAACTCTTGCAACAGGCCCTCAGTAATGCGATATGATCCCTGAAAGACGCCGATTTCCTCACCCATCAGCAGCACGTTGGGATCGCGGGCCAGTTCTTCGCCAAGGGTGTCGTTCAGCGCCTGGCGGTAGGTAATAATGGGCATAGCAGCAACCTCTCCGCAACTACCACCCGCCCCGGTTGATCCGCACCGCCTGTAGCGCATCTTCGCGACGGGGTGTGTTGGGTACCGGGGTGGCGTACATGTTTTCGTAGAGATCCTCGAAGCGAGGATCGGGACTGGCATTGGCGAAATCAATCGCCTCCTGCACCTCGCGTTCAACCCGCTCGGCGGTCATCTTGAGCCAGGCGTCATCAACGATGTCGTGGTCCAGCAGCAGGGCGGCGAAGTTGCGCACGGGGTCGTGGTGTTCACGACCAGAGCGCACCACCTCAGGGTCGCGGTACCGATCGGCGTCAATGACCGAGTGACCGCGGAAGCGAAAGCTCACCACATCGAGGATGGCTGGCTCGCCCTCGGTTTCGGCGCGCTCGCGCAGGCGCCGCACGGCGTCGCGCACGGCGAGCACATCGGTGCCGTCAATGCGTTCGCCGTGGATGCGGAACGAGGCGCCTTTCTTCCACAGGTCCGGCTCGGAAGAGCCCATCTCGACCGATGTGCCCATCCCGTAGCCGTTGTTGACGATGAAAAACAGGACCGGACAGCGCCACAGTTTGGCCAGGTTGAGCGACTCGTAGAACGCGCCGATATTGGTGGTGCCGTCGCCCATCTGCGCCACTACCACGCCGGGTTTGCCCTGGTAGCGCAGGGCATAGGCTGCGCCTACGGCCAGGGGTACCTGGCCGCCGACAATGGCGTAGCCACCCATAAAGTTGTGTTCGCGGCTGAAGAGATGCATGGAGCCGCCGCGCCCGCGGGCCACGCCGGTTTCCTTACCAAACAGCTCGGCCATCACCGGTCCTGGCGGCACACCGCGAGCAAGGATATAGCCGTGCTCCCGATAGTTGGTGTAGATGTAATCCTCGGGTTTCAGGGCTGCCATCAGCCCGACAATGGTCGCCTCTTCACCCAGATTGAGGTGGCAGTAACCGCCGATCCTGGCCTTGACGTACATCTCGCTGGTACGCTCCTCAAAGCGACGGATCAGCAGCATCTGGTAATAGTAGTGTTTGAGGTCCTCGATGTTCTCGTGTTCCAGCCCGGCACGGGCGGCTTCCTGCACCTTTACCATTCGAGATTCTCCGTTTCTGATGTGAAAATACGGGGAAACCAGGTTTCCCCATCCCCCTGCCTGGGGGGGCGCCAGCCGCTCCCACCAGCGGTTGAGCCATGGGGAACCCGGGGTTCCCCATCCCCCTGCCTGGGGGG
>CAKZKA010000140.1 GCA_937120965.1 uncultured Chloroflexota bacterium | reverse complement strand
CACCGCTTCCACGCCCTGTTCCGCGACCTGTTGCGGCGGCGGCTGCGGCAGACGGGCGGCGCGGGCCTGGAGCGAACATTGCAGCGGCGGGCGGCTGCCTGGCTGGCCGCAGACGGGCAGGTGGAAGAGGCGGTGCGTCTCTTCCTGGCCGCCGGTGATGACGACGCGGCGGCCAGGCTGGTCGAGGAGCACCTGACACCGGAGATGGATAACGATGTGGCAACTGAGCCGCTTAACATCCGCCTCGATCTCCTGCCGCGCCCGCTGATCGTTCGCCGCCCGGGGCTGAGTTTGATCGAGGCGCGCCTGGCGGTTTTCCGCATGGATGTCGAGGGATTGGAAACGGCGCTGTCCCACATAGATGCCTTGCTCGCCGGCGCCACCGATCCCGACCGGGTGTTGCCGTGGGCCAGCGCGGCAGGCGATCTGGCGACGATGCGAGGTATCCTCGCTTGCTGGAAGGGGCGCTCCACAGAGGCGATCCAGGAACTGCACCGGGCGCTTACCCTGCGGCCTGCCCAGGCCCTCGCCATTCAGGCATTGCTGCTACTGAGCCTGGCCTATATCCTTGACGACCGGTATCACGAAGGCGTTCGCCTGTTTCACAGTGATGGCATTCCTGAAATGCGCGCAACCCTGGGAAAGTACTATGAAATAGCGCGCCACACCTGTCTGAGCTGGATGCACATCCTGGCAGGTAACGTGACTGCGTTGATGGATGAAGCTCACCAGATGGCCGAGCTTGTCGCCGCCGAACAACTCGGCGACCTCTGGTTCGGCTACGCGGCCCACAGCCTGGCCAGGGCGCACTATGAGAGCAACAGACTGGTCGAAGCCGAAGCGCAGTTCAGGCTGGTTATCCAGCGCAAGTACCGGGTCAGTTATCCGAGCTATCTCAATAGCGTCATCGGCCTGGCGCTGATTGCCGCCGCGCGAGAGCGCTTCAGCGAGGCCGAAGGTTATATCGAGGAAGCGCTCTTCTTCGCCAGGACTGTCGGCGGCTCCTCGATGCTCAACCTGGCGCTGGGAGGCGCAGCCCGTGTGGCCCTGGCCAGGGGTGATCTCGCCGCGGCGCTGCGCTACGCGGCAGAGATCGGGCCGGATATCTTCTTCGGGATGCGGATTTCGTTCGAGACACCCCAGTTGTCCCAGATCCAGGTCTGGATCACTGCGGCAGACCACGAGAGCCTGGAGCGGGCAGAGATGTCGCTCAGCAGCCACCTGGCCTCAATCGAGCAGATCCACAACCAGCGCCTGTTGATTACGGCCCTGGGGCTGCAAGCGCTGCTGCGGCACGCGCAGCAGCGCCCGGTCGAGGCGCTGAAGATCCTCGAGCGCGCAGTGCAACTGGCCGCGTCTTGCAATATGGTACGCACACTGGTCGATCTTGGCCTGGCGATTCGACCGTTACTGCGCTCCCTTGCGCAGCGAGGTGTGGCCAAGGCGTATCTCGAGGGCGTGCTTGCAGCATTCGGACCGCTGTCGGTCACCGGCCAACCACGGCAGCACACCCCGCCCGTGCGACTCCCGGAAACGCTCACGCGCCGTGAGAGCGAAATCCTCGCCCTGCTCGCTGAACGCTGGTCGAATCAGGAGATCGCCGATCGACTGTCGGTGACAGTGAACACCGTGCGCAAGCACACCAGTACGATCTACGACAAACTCGGGGTCAGCAGCCGCCGCGAAGCCGTGGCCGTGGGGCGTGCCCTCGGGTTGTTACCGCAGTAGGGGCAGCACGCAGCGCTCCTTCCCCACCTGACCATCGCGTTACCGCCTGATCAGCGGCAGGAAGACCCGTTCGGCTCCGGTGGTCAGCGCGGGCGCGGGTCGCACCGGGCCGTACAGACGCCTGGCCCCGCCGATCTCCTGCTCCTCCAGCCAGTAGGAGAAGCTCTCCTGCCCCGCCCCACGATCGAGCCAGGTGTATCGGGCGCCGCTGGTGGCGCTGCCGCGAGCCGGGATCGCTGCGCTGCTGACACGCGCCGCGTCTTCGAGGGAACCGCTGCTGCGCAGAATGTGGAAGCTCGCGGCGCCGAGTTCTATGCCTGTTTCCCAGGCGATCTCCACCCCGGCAGAGGTGCGCGTGGCCGTCAGGCTGCGCAAGGTTACTGCGGTTAGATCAACGACGCGCAGAGGCGCGATCAGGGTGTTGCTGGGGTAGAACGTCCAGACATCCAGGCCCTTCTTGTCGCCATGGCCTCCATCCTCCTGGCAGACTGCCGGAGGGTTAGCCGGGAACGTGAAACCGAAGGCCCGCTGGGGGGTGCGGGAGTCGTAGCCCAGCACCGGATCGCTTGCCAGCGGGCTGGGCGGATTGCCGAAACCGTTGGGGTTTGCCGCGTTGCCCGGGCAGAGCGGACCGTTCTCGGTCTGGCCGATCAGAATACCGGAGGGCGTGCGGTAGCCTCGGTCATCGTAGAAGGCGCCGAAGCAGCCACCGTTTAAGGGCGGGCAATCACCCACACCATCACCGTTAAAATCAGGTGGATTAATCAATTCGAGAATTGGCCCGCCAGCAACATTGTTTTCTACGTCCACAAAGGGGAAGTGGACCTCACCGTCCTGTATCGTCGCCTGCGCCTGGAAATCCCCGGCCGGGAACGGCGCGCCGGCATTGTCACGCCCGTCCCACGCCACGCTGACCGGTCCGGCTGTGGTTACGACGCCCCGCAGGGTGCGATTCTGCGGATTCGTCGGATCAAAGTTCGTGCCATTGCGACTGATCACCAGGGTGTACGTGCCTGGCTGGGAGGTGGTGAAGCTGAAGGTGCCACCCTGGCCGATGCCAGTCGTGTTTCCCCCACTCTGTCCGCTGAAGGCAAGATTGCCGATCAGTGGAGCGACCGGTGGAGAAGGAATACTCAGGACCGTTAGCACCTCCGGGTCGGGCGGGTTGGGGAAAATCGGGTACAGCGGCGCCGACAGGCTCACCTCGCCGTTGCCCTGCAACTGGATCAACCCGTTCTGTTCATCGAACGTGGCGTTCGGATCGGCTACCAGGGCGCGGTAGAGGGGCTGTGGCGGCTGGCCGGGGACGTTGATCTGGAAACCGAGCTGATTGGCATAGAAGAGGAAGCCAAACGGGTCGCTCTGGGAGGTGACCCGGTAGATAAAGCCGGTGCTGGTTACCACGTAGGCTGTACCGGCAATAGGGCGGGCGCCCCCGCCGGTGATGGCAGTGTAGTAATACGCAAAGAGCCGGCCAGGTCGCTCGGTGGTGTTGGCACTATCACGCACCGTCACGTCCCAGGCAGTGACACTGGTCCGCTGGAGCGGGCCAAAGTCGCTGGGTGTGGGATTGTCCAGCCCGCCGCTGACGACAGGCACGGCAGTGCTGTCCGGACCTGACGGACCGATAAAGGCCACGAAGTAGATCCCGGTGACCGGCGCAATATAGACGCAGGGGGCGTATCCGCCGGGATTGGGCAGCGGGCCAGCCAGTTCCTCGGCGCGGGTTGCGATGCGCCCTACTCCCGGCACGGCATCGCGCTGGACGATGCAGCTAAAGCCATTGGCAAATGCGCCGTTCTGCGGCGGATCGGCTGTGCCAGTCAGCGCAGGAAGCGCTTCCTGACCGATTGGCCCGGTGACAGTTCCGGGGTTGTAGACCCGGATATCACCGAGGTTTGGCTCACCGCCATCAATGCCACTGACATCGATCCCGCTCGATCCGAGCAGGATCCGTTCGCCCTGGCGGGCATACAGGCGCAGCAGGGTTCGCCGGGCGAGGATCACGGGCGAATCGCCGCCGCCGTAGGTGCCCGCCGTCCATTCGAGATGGGCGCGAAAGCGTCCAGGTACTGGTCCGGGAAAGAACGTGCGGCTCCCTTCGCTGCTAACGAGCGACACGGTCAGCAAGGGCAGGACAATCAGGATCAGACCGGCGAATACCAGGAACCCGGCGCGCCAGAGCGCAGTGCTTCGTAACCGTCGGCGCATAAACTCCTCCTGACCCGTTCCGGGGCCCGGGCATAGCTGGGGAGCTGCGGGCTCCCAAACGCTCTCCGCTGGAGGGTTGTTTCTGGGAGGGCTTTGCTCTTCCAAACCCTCCCGGTGGGGAGAACCAGGCCCGCTCAGCAGCGCTTTGGAAGGGTCTAATAGCGCAGAATCAGAGCGATGCGCCCGTGTTGAGGCAGGGCGCCGTCGTCAACGAACACAACGCGGCCACCCTTCTCCAGCACCTTGACGATCACCGCGTCAACGGCGTCATCGAGGGCCTCGGGGCCAACCAGTTCACCGGGATTCAACTGAATGTTGCCGGTGATGTCCGATGGATCGATCAGGGCAGGCTCGTGGTAGTTCTCCTCGACTACGAGGGTTGCTCCGCGCCCCTCGTGGGCGAAGCGCCAGACCTCGCCGATGGTTGAGGCCGAGCGCTGCGCGCCTACCGCGGCGTTCAACTCGCCGAAAATGGCCATGCGGCGGGCATCGAGACTCTCGCGCACCAGGGGCCAGATCAGCTTGCCCAGGTCGTGGCCCGAGGTCGCATCGTAGTTGCCCGTCAGGGTCGCGATAATCTGATTGGGGTACCTGGTCACTTCACGAAAAAAGGCGATGTTGCGATCCACGCCTGCCAGGGCCAGCGGCAGCGGATCGGCAGTCATGAAGGTTCCCAGGGCCTGATCCACGTCTCGAAAGAAGGCCCGGCTGTACTCGTCACGGAGCAACGAGTAGTTGATCGACACGTCCTTCGGGCCGGGCCGGCCACTGCTTACGTTGGGATTGCTCATGGGGAAGGGCGTGCCGGGCCGCAACTCCTCGAGGTCATCGCGCACCGCTTCGAACAGGCGGGTCTGCTGCTCGGAGAGGGCCAGGACCCAGTAGCGTGGCGAGCGATTGAGGGCGTAAATCAAATCGCGGACAAAGAAGGTCTCATCTACCACGACCCGCTCCGGGAGGGTAAAGGGCAGACGGAACGTCTTCGTCATCTCGGCATTCACAAAGATCGCCATGCCATCGAGGTTGTGCTCGTGGTCAATATCCGCGGTCGCCTCTTCGAGCAAGCGCAGCATAGCGGCAACTTCACGCTTGCCCAGTTCACCGGTGAGCCGGTTGGTCGCCTCGGTAACCAGGTTCTTCAGGCGGATCGGGTCCTGGCGATTGTCCGGCGAGGTACGATGAGTGGGGAGGGTTATGGTAAGACAGGGATACCCACGGACTACGGCTAGGTCAACAATGTCCTGGCGATTCATTGGAGCTGTTCCTCATAGCTGAACGGGGCGATGGGACGGGCGCGCATGCGCCTGTCAGAGATGCACCATTATACGCCTGGCAGGCTATCCCTGTGATTGTGCAGAACCGTGGTGCGGGGGATGCCCACAAGGCCGCGCCCGTGCTCACCCATAATCACCGTGGTAAGCCGCTAGACCGCCAGCGCGAGCGAAGGGAGTCGCAGGAGTTCGGTGCTCGGCTCGGGGGCGGGGCGGGCCGCGGCGTGCTGCTGTCCGTAGATCACCGCCAGCGCCTCAGCGCGCGAGCGCACCCCCAGCTTGCTGTAGATGTTGCGCAGGTGGAACTTGACGGTCGAAGGGCTGATGTTCAGGCGCCCGGCGATGGCATTGTTGGAGATGCCCTGGAGCAGCAGGCTCAACACGGCCTGTTCGCGTTCGGAAAGCGCCTCCTGGTCACCGCTATCTCCGGCATCCGGGGTGAGGATGGCGTGCGCGGCTACTTCGGGGTCAATTGTCAGCAGGCCCCCCGCGGCGCTTCTGATCGCCTGCACCAGATCGAAGGCATCTACGTGCTTCAGCAGATAGCCAACCACGCCGAGTTGCAGCGCGCGGCGGAGGGCGTTTTCCTCGACCTGGTCAACGAGAATGATGATGCGAATGGCCGGGTATTGCTGGCGCATCTGGGCCACGAGACTGAGCGCCCCGGGCATAGCCCCGTCGAGCAGCATCAGGTCGGGGCGCAGACGCTCGCAGAGTATGAGCGCATCGGCGCTGCGGCCAGCCTCACCGACAATCTCTATGTCCGGAAAGGTGCAACATATGTGTCGAATACCCGCGCGGAAAATTGCCTGCGCGTCGACGCTGATCAGTCGAATGATCTCCGTTTGCCTCATGGCTGCAATCCCTGCGATTTTATCTGTGGAAGCGACTCCACGGCTGGTCGAACGCCACCGCGGGTTACTCCTTCGTGGGCGGTCGAGAAGAAGGTGTTCTGAGGCGGCAAAGCCCTCCCCTGCTGGAGAAGACGCCCATCTTCAGCCCTGGAGAGAGGGGCGGGGGAGAGGTAACGCAAACTACGATTCAGTGTAACGCGCTCTCTACGCTACGGCGTCACACAAAAAGGAGTAATTCGATACGTGTTCACAGTTGGAGTAAGGCGCCGCTCCGGGTGCGTGGGCGTCCCGCCGGCAATGGCCTGCGCACGGGCAAGATGCCCGCGCACGCGGGAGAAGGGTGAACACGTACGTCATTCGCCGGCAAGAGCAGCACCGCCAGCGTATCCACACCCCGACGCCTGGCTCGAGGATCTGCGTGGCGCTTCAACCATACGGATTGGCGCACCCACGCCAGGACGTCTCGCTCCCTTGCGATCTACTCCATTTCATGTGATGCACGGTTCAGAGTCTGGCGCTACCCTGGAGAAAAGTAAGAAAGCTATGGATGACTGAGATGAACATAGCCCGCCCGCGGGAGGGTTTGGGAGGGCTGCGCCCTCCCAAGAACAATAATATGTTCATTCTGGCGTTGTGCGGCGCAGCCGCATGGATGACTGAGGTGAAAATAGCCCCCGCGCGGGAGGGTTTGGGAGGGTGCAGCCCTCCCAAGAACAATAGTATTTTCATTGCGGCGTTGTGCGGCGCAGCCGCATGGATGACTGAGGTGAAAATAGCCCCCGCGCGGGAGGGTTTGGGAGGGTGCAGCCCTCCCAGGAACAATAATATGTTCATTCTGGCGTTGTGCGGCGCAGCCGCATGGATGACTGAGGTGAACATACGGGGAAACCCGGTTTCCCCATCCCCCTGCCTGAGGGGAGGGTTTGGGAGGGCTGCGCCCTCCCAAGAATAATTATTTTCATTGCGGCGTTGTGCGTCGTAGCCGCATAGATGACTGAGGTGAACATCTGGCACACTCCGAGACAACCCTGTCAGGTGCGGCAACTCAGGGCAGTAGCTGGTTACTGCCAGATGGATAAGCAGGATGCACATTCCCGAGCAAGATCTGCCGGTCTACATCATTCAGGTGCGGGGACATGTCGAGCCTCACTGGGAGGCGGAGTTGCATCTGCGGATCACCTATCACGGCGCTGGCGAGGGTGAGATCAGCTCGCTTACAGGCCAGCTTCCCGATCAGGCAGCCCTCCTCGGCGTGTTGAACTGGCTGGCAATGTGGGGCTACGAGATCCTCAGCTTTACGGTTGCCCCGCCGCCCGGCGCCGCTGGAGGCGCGCTTCCGGAAGACCCTTCCACCAATCCTCAAGGGTAGAGCTCATGTCAACCACCGCTCCATCACAGGAGGCTGTTGCCACAACCGAGGCCCAGGCTTCGTGGATGCCGATGATCATCATCGCCCTGGCCCAGATCCAGCTATCCTTCAACATCGGTGCGCTGCAGGTTTCGATCGGCGGGATTGTCGAGGATTTTAACACCGCACCAACCAGTGTCAGCACAGCGCTGGTGGTCTACTCGCTGGCCGTGGCCGGCTTCGTTATGCTCGGCGCGAAACTCGATAAGATTATCGGCTCGCGCACCATGTTCCAGGCCGGTGTAGTGGTGCACGGGATCGCGATGGGGATGATGGCGCTCAGCAGCACGGCGAGTCGCATGATCCAGGTGCAGGGCCTGGCCGGGCTGGTGGCGGCCTTGATGGTGCCTTCGCTGGTCGTATTGATCGCCACTCACTACAAGGGCAAGCAGCAGGCGCAGGCGCTCGGCCTGCTCGGCGCGGCGCAGGCGTCAGCCAGCATCATGGCCTTTCTAATCGCCGGCGCGCTCGGCACCTTCCTCATCTGGCGCTTCGCCTTCGGGCTGCTCGTCTTCCTGGCGATCGCGATCTTCTTGCTCAGCTTCCGGCTGAAACCGGTCGCGCGCCAGTCCGGCCTGAAGATCGACTGGAATGGCGTGGCCCTTGTGGCGGTGGCGGTGGCGCTGCTGAGCCTCGGCTTCAACTACCTCAACGCCTGGGGGGTATTGCTCGCTACACCGAACGCGCCCCTCAACCTGCTCGGTCTCTCACCGGCGCCGGTGATGATCCTGCTGGGGATCATCACCGGCCAGCTCTTCTTCCAGTGGTCGTACCTGCGCCAGAAGCAGGGTGAAGCGACGCTGATCGCACTTGAGGTGCTCGACACGCCCGAAGAGCGCTCGGCCACCTATGTCCTGCTGATCATTGGCGCCCTCGGTCCGGCGATCAACTTCCTCATCCCGCTCTACATCCAGATCGTGCAGGGCCGCACCAGCCTGGCGACCTCGGTGGCCGTCATCCCCTACTCGCTGGCGATCTTCGCCGGCACGGCTTTCATTGTCAGGCTCTTCGACCGCCTCACTCCGCGTCAGATCGGTCGCGCGAGCTTTATCATCGTGACCGTTGGCCTCGTGCTGCTCGCCTTTACCGTTTCGAACGACTGGGGCACGCCGCTGGTCATTCTCAGTCTGCTGATCGTCGGCATCGCCGAGGGGGCGCTGTTGACCCTGGTCTTCAACGTGCTGGTCTCGGCCTCGCCCAAGGAACTGGCCGGTGACGTGGGCGCGCTGCGCGGCACCGTCAACAATCTGTCGACCGCCCTTGGCACCGCCATCGTCGGCGCCCTGGCGGTCGGTGTGCTCGGCGCGCTCATCGCCGGTATGGCCACGGCCCACCCGGACATTCCGCCCGCGCTGCTCCGCCAGGTCAACCTTGATAACGTCGATTTCGTCAGCAACGACCAGCTCGACGAAATCCTGGCCGGCGCCACCGCCACCCCCGAGCAGGTCGCGGCGGCCATCGCGATCAACGAGGAGGCCCGGCTCAGGGCGCTTAAAGCCTCATTCCTGGTGCTGGCCGGTATCGCGGCGCTGGCAATTATCCCCGCCGGCGGCCTGCCCGGCTATAAGCCCGAGGAGATCCCCGTGGCGGCAAGCGATGAAGCAGCAGCTGGCTCCAAGAAGAAGTCGACCGCGCCCGTTACGTAAAAGGAGCGACTGATGACCCAGCTAAGTGACCGCGCGCGCCAGTACGCCCGCGCCCCGGCCAACGCCGAGCGCTTTCTGGCGGAACTGTTCGAGTTCCTGCGCATCCCCAGCCTCAGCGGCGACCCGGCCCACGCCGCCGATGTGCGCCGCGCCGCCGAGTGGCTGGCCGAGCATATGCGTGGCCTCGGCCTCGATAAGGTGGCGGTGATGGAGACCGCCGGCCATCCCGTGGTCTATGGCGAGTGGCTCGGCGCCGGCCCCGAACAGCCGACCTTCCTGGTCTACGGCCATTACGATGTGGTGCCGGCGGCCATAGAAGATGGCTGGAGCACCCCGCCCTTCGAGCCGGTGGTCAAGAATGGGCGCATCTACGCCCGGGGCGCCACCGATGACAAGGGGCAACTCTTCATCCACGTCAAGGCCCTTGAAAGCTACTTGAAGACCGCCGGCACCGCCCCGGTGAACGTGAAGTTCCTGATCGAGGGCGAAGAGGAGGTCTCCTCACCCAACCTGAAACCGTTTATTGAGACTCACCTTGATCTGCTGAAGGCTGATGTTTGCGTGATCAGCGACTCGTCCATGCCCTCGATTGACAGGCCGGCCATCACCCATAGCCTGCGCGGCATGACCTATATCGAGGTCGAGGTGCACGGGCCGAAGCAGGACCTGCACAGCGGCTTCTTCGGCGGCGCGGTGCACAACCCGGCCCTGGCCCTGGTCGAGATCCTGAGCGGGCTCTACAACCCCGACCACACCATCGCCGTGCCAGGCTTCTACGACGATGTCGCTCCCCTGACTCCCGCGGAGCGCGAGATGATCGCCCGGAACGACCTGAGCGAAGCCAGTTTGAAAGAGATAACCGGTGTGCCAGCAGCCTGGGGCGATGCCAACTACACCCTGCGCGAGCGGGTCTCGGCCCGCCCGACGCTGGACATCAACGGCCTGTGGAGTGGCTGGAGCGGCCCCGGCCCCAAGACGATCATCCCGGCGAAGGCGGGCGCCAAGCTGAGTTCGCGCCTGGTGGCCAACCAGAACCCGCACAAGATCTATGAACTGCTCAAGGCGCGCATCGAGGCGCTCGCGCCGCCGACGGTGCGTGTCGAGGTGCGCCTGCTGACCACGGGCGAGCCGGCGTTGATCCCCTTCGACCTGCCGGCGATGCAGGCCGCGGTGCGGGCTTACGAGCGCGGCTGGGGCGCCACCCCGACCTTTGTCCGCGGTGGCGGCAGTATCCCCATTGTTGCCGATATCTACACCCTGATGCAGATCCCGGTAGTGATGATGGGCTATGGCCTGGATGACGACGGGCTGCACGCCCCGAATGAGAGCTACAGTGTCGAGATGTTCCAGCGGGGCATTGAGACGGCGATTGTCTACATGGAAGAATTGGCCGGCCTGAAAGGGTAACTGGACTATCCAGATCCTCCCGCTGGGGAGGGAAGTGAGGAAACCCGGTTTCCCCATCCCTCAACCGGTGTATAGGTCGCTTGCCACGCTAGACGGTCAAGCGCATGGCGCACAACGCCAGAATGAAAATAATTATTCTTGGGAGGGCTACGCCCTCCCAAACCCTCCCCTCTGGCGGGTTGTTTTCTGGGAGGGCTACGCCCTCCCAAACCCTCCCGCTGGCGGGCTATTTTCACCTCAGCGGGTAGGGGCGCGGTTCGACAGGCTCACCGCAGGCGGGGAATGCAGTTTCCCCATGTTCAACAACCCGGCGTATGGAAGGAGACAACCACAATGAGCGAGGCTCCAGTGCAGGTGATCGTGGCGGCGTTCAGCGACCAGAACAGCGCCCGCGCGATGATGGACGATCTCAAGCAGGGGCGCAAGGCAGGGCTGATCGGGATCATTGACGCGGCGGTAGTGATCAAAGACGAGAACGGCAAACTCAAGGTCATCGATGCGAAGCGACGCAGCCGGCGCACCAGGGGGCTGATCACCGGCGGCGTCGTGGGCGGCCTGGTGGGCCTGCTGGCCGGACCGGTGGGTTGGGCGGCCCTTGGCGGCAGCGCGGTCGGCATGCTGGCGGGGCGTCTGGCGGGCCTGCCGACCCGGCGCGCGATGGAGTCCATTGGCGAGGCGCTGACGCCAGGCTCATCGGCGATTGTGGCGGTGATCGAGCACAGGTGGATCAGCCAGATCGAGGACGAGCTGATCGAGGCCGGCGCCTCGGTGCTGCGCGCGGCGATTGCCGAGGACATCAGGGCCCAACTGGAGGCCGGGGGCAGTGTGCTCTACACCCTTGGCGCCGGGGAAGCGGCCGAAGGCGCCGTGCGGGTGGCTGAAGGCCCCGAAGGCGTGCGCGTCAGCGGCGTGATTGCCACCGATGAGGGCATCTTCATTGGCGATGCACAGTTCACCGACGAGGAGCCGGAAGCCGAGGGCGGCACAACGCCGGAGGAGAAGGAGTAGGACATCCGCCATGAACGAGATGTTCAAAACCGAACTCGAAGAGCGCTTCCTGCGCTACGTGCAGATTGACACCACCAGCGACCCCGGTTCCTCCACCTCGCCGAGCACGCACCGGCAGTTCGACCTGCTCAATCTCCTGGTGCAGGAGTTACAGGCCATCGGCGCCCACGACGTGCGGTTGACCGACTACGGGGCGGTGCTGGCGACCATTCCCGCCACAACGACCTTCGCCGATCCGCCAGTGATCGCCTTTCTGGCCCATGTGGACACCGCGCCGACCTTCAACGGCACGGGCGTGAAGCCAGTAGTCCACCGCGCTTACGATGGTAGTAACATCCGCTTCCCCGACAACCCCGACCTCGTGCTCTCGCCGAAGGACTACCCCTACCTGGCTGGCAAGGTCGGCGAGGACATCGTTACCGCCAGCGGCACGACCCTGCTCGGCGCGGATGATAAGGCCGGCGTGGCGATCGTGATGGTTCTGGCGCGCCACCTGCTCGAAAACCCGGCCATTCCCCACGGCCCCATCCGTATCTGCTTCACCCCGGACGAAGAGATCGGTCGCGGGGTGCATCCCCACCTGCCAGCGGATCTTCAGGCTGATGTGGCCTACACCCTCGACGGCGCGCATCTGGGGGAAGTGGTCTACGAGACCTTCTCGGCAGATGGGGCGACTGTGCGCGTGCAGGGTGTGCCGATCCACCCCGGCTGGGCCAAAGGCAAGCTGGTCAACGCCCTGCATCTGGCAGCCAGAATCGTTGACATACTGCCAAAGACACATCTCACTCCAGAGACAACTGAAGGGCGTGAGGGCTTTCTATTTGTCAGCGATTTGCACGGGAGCGCCGCCGAAGCCACGCTGCAAGTCGAGTTGCGCGATTTTGAACTGGACGGCCTGCAAGCCCACGGCGATCTGCTGCAAAAGATCTGCGCCATCGTTCAGGCTTCGGAACCGCGGGCGAAGATCACCTGCACCATCACTCCACGCTACCGCAACATGCGCTACTGGCTCGAAAAGGATATGCGCCCGGTCGAGCTGGCGCGGGAGGCCTGTCGCCAGGCCGGTGTCGAGCCATTCTCGGTGCCGGTGCGAGGCGGCACCGACGGTTCGCGCCTGACCGAGATGGGCGTGCCAACACCTAATCTCTTCACCGGGATGCAGGAGATCCACGGGCCACTGGAGTGGATCAGCCTCCAGGATATGGTACGCGCAACCGAGATGAGCCTCAAACTGGCGGAGCTGTGGTCGGCGCAGCCCAGGACCCTGCCCGTAGCGGCCCGCACCGGCCTGCGGGCCGAACCGGCCGACTGGGTGGGGTAATGAACGCCCTTTCCTCTCGCCCGGAAGGGGCGCAATCCGACCTCCCCGGGCAAGGGGCCGGGGCAACCAGGTTGCCCCGGTTTCATCATGATGGAGGAAAATCCGTATGGCAGAGCAGGCCACGGCAACCGCACAAAAAAAAGGGGGCTTCTTTGAGTTCGTCGAACGGGTGGGCAACAAGGTACCGCACCCGGTGCTTATGTTCCTCTACCTGATCATCGGGCTGATGATCCTCTCGCACATCTTGTTTTTGTTCGGCGTCAGTGTGACCGACGAGGTGATCACCCCGGTGCCGCTGCAGCAACTCGGCAATCTGCGCGACGCGCTCGGCGGGTCGGTCGTGCCCTACAACCCCTACACAAGCGAAGTGGTCGAGATCCCCGAGTTCATCGTTCAGGAGCAGACCTTTGCGGTGCGCAGCCTGCTCACCAGCGAAGGGCTCCGTCACTTCTTCGTCTCGTTCCTGCCCAACTTCTCGGGCTTCACCGTGATCGGGGTGACCTTCCTGGCGATGCTGGGGGCCGGTGTAGCCGAGCAGGCCGGGCTGATGAACGCCCTGATCCGCAAACTGGTGGCGGCCACCCCGGCGGGTCTATTAACCTTCATGATGGTCTTCGTCGGCGTGATCTCCTCGCTCGCTTCGGACGCCGGCTACCTGATCCTGATCCCGCTGGCTGCCGCTGCCTTCGCCAGCGTTGGTCGTCACCCGCTGGTTGGCCTCTCGGCGGCCTTTGCCGGCGTGGCCGCCATCTTCACCGTCAACCTGGCGCCGGTGGCGATTGATGCTATGCTGACCGAGATCACCAACGAGGCGATCGCCCTCGTCGGTGGCGCGCCAATCTCACTGGTTGCCAATCTCTATTTCAATATCGCCTCGTCCTTTATCCTGGCGATTGTGGCCACGATTGTCGCCGAACGGGTGATCGCGCCACGCCTGGGCACGTGGGATCCCGCCCAGGGCCAGGCCGATACCGCTGCGACCGAGCAGGAGATCGACCGGGAGCTTGAAGCCAGAGGGCTGCGGGCGGCCCTGTGGGGCTTCCTGGCCGTGCTCGGCCCGGTGGTGGTGCTGACGGTGATCCCCGGCGCGCCGCTGCGCCGCCCCGACGGCCAGGTTGGCGGCAATCTGCCCTTGATCGACAGTCTGCTCTTCATCATCACCCTGTTCTTTCTGGTCTCGGGCATCGCCTTCGGGCGGGTGGTCGGCACGATCAAGAGCAGCGCCGATGTGATTGCCAAGGCCAGCAAGACCTTCGCCGGCCTGGGCGGCATGGTGCTCATGTTCCTGATGATCAGCCAGTTTATCGCCTTCTTCAACTACACCAACCTGCCCACCGTGATTGCGGTCAACCTGGCCGGGATCCTCAAGGAGCTGGACATCGGCGCGCTGCCGCTGTTGATGCTCATGACGGTCGTGATTGTTCTGCTCGACTTCATTATGCCCGGTGCAGTGCCCAAATGGGCGATCTTTGCGCCGATCTTTGTGCCGCTCTTCATCCGGCTCGGTGTGGCTCCTCAGTCGGTACTGGCTGCCTACCGCATCGGCGACTCGCCGGTCAACCCGATCACCCCGCTCATGGTCTACTTACCCTTCATCCTGACGGTGGCCCAGCGCTATCAGAAGGACGCGGGGATCGGCACGCTGATCGCTCTGATGATACCCTATACGGTCATCATCGCTGTGGCGTGGCTCATTCTGCTCGCGATCTGGTTCCTCATCAACATTCCACTCGGCCCTGGCTACCTGCCGCAGGCCGCCAGCCTGATAAGCCTGATGGGTGGTTTGTGAGCGAAGGCGCCCCCGGGGCCTGACGTGAACATATGGGGAAACCGGGTTCCCCATCCCCCTGCCTGTGGCGGGTGCCAGCCGCTCCCAACAGCGGTTGGGACATGGGGAAACCGGGTTTCCCCAACCCCCTCCCCACGGGGAGGGTTTGGGAGGGCCGCGCCCTCCCAAGAACACGCATTTTCATCCGCGTTGTGCGCTCCGCGCATGGGGCCTGACGTGAACATATGGGGAAACCGGGTTCCCCACGCCCCTGTCTGTAGGGTCGGCAAACCCTCCCAGGAGAATCTCTCCGGACACAGCGAGCTCTCGAAACAGGCCGTAGATGCTCGACACTTCCACGAAGAAATGCACCCTATGATCGCTCAACGCAAATTTGTCGCGCCGTTACCGGAGGTAGAGCAGGAAGCTGGCGTCGGGCTTGACCCCTTGCGCTGGTGGATTCTGGCGGCCTGTTGCGTGGTGACCTTTGCCAAACTCTCTGAGCCACACCTGTGGGTGATTGGCCCCGATGCACCCGCACGGGCGTTTGGCCAGGGCGGGCAGGGCTACCAGGTCCTGGCCAGTGTGGGGACGGTGATTTTTATCGCCTTTCAGTTGATCGGCGGCGTCCTGGGCGATCTCTTCGGGCGGCGGAAGATCTTTCTGATCGGCGCCATCGGCGCGACGGTCAGCAATATTCTGCTGCTCGTCGTATGGAGCCTGCCGTCGCTGGTGATCGTCCGGGGACTGGCAGGGATCTTTGGCGCCCTGGTCCTTCCCATCGCCCTGGGCATGATCCGGATCATTTTCAGCGGCACGGAGCGCAAAACGGCGCTCCTGATTCTTGCGTTCGTCAGTGGCGCTGGAACGCTGAGCAGCCTGGCGGCCATTCCCATCGAGCACTTCTTTGGCTGGCGCTGGGCGCTGGCTATTCCCATTCTCTTCGGCCTGATCGGTATCAATCTGAGCTGGCGCTACCTCCCCGAGAGCCAGGTCCAGGGCGGCTTTCGACGCTTCGAGGCCATCGTCGCCGCAGCGTGGACGCTGGTTGCCCTGGCCCTTCTGTTCGGCATTGTGGCCGCTCAGACCAGCCGCAACTGGTCCAACCCGATCACGACCACCGCGACGGCGGTCGGCTTCCTGACCACCCTCGGCATCATCTTCTGGTCACGCTACCGGCGCGAACCCGGCCTTATCCGGGCCTTGCGTCGCATTCCGCATTACTACTTCACCCTGACGCTGTTCCTGACAGCGATCATCAGCTTCGCGCTCGCTGGCTACACTGTGCAGATGTACCAGTACTTCTTTGTGGTCAAGGAAAACTCGCCGCTGGCCAGTGGACTGGCGCTGGCGCCGATCCTGCTCGGGAACATTTTTACCCTGCGCTTCGCCAACCGTTTTACTGTTGAGCAGCCGTACTACGTTGCCGTCGGCAGCGGGATGGCAGCCATGGGCGTGGCGATGATCCTCTCGGCGCTGGCGCGCCCGAATACGCCCTACCTCTTCCTGGTGCCGTTGATGGTGCTGTTCGGCCTGGGATTTCTCATAACCTCCACCAGTTGGACCACCTTTTTCTTCTCGGCGCTGCCGGGCGACCTGACAGGTGTGGCCGCAGGCATCAACCGGGCGGCGGGACTGGTGGGCAGCACGCTTGCCGGTGTGGTCCTGAGCAGCGTGGTCATCTGGCGCGGGATTGCCGATTTCACCCAGCGCCTCCAGAGCCTCGGCGCCAGCGAGGAACAGACAGCCCGGGCCCTGGAGGCGCTCGACGTTCTCCTGCAAAACAGCATCCCGGTCGAGGAACTGGCCCAGTATCCTCAAGCGACGATCCTCATAGGCCTGCTTAGTGTCTACCGCGAGTCCCGCGGTGTGGCAATTGCCGCTGCGCTGTTTGTTGGGGGAACGGTTTGTCTGGCCAGCGGCGTGCTGGCCTGGGTGTGGCTGCGGATGGCGCCGCGCCGCCTCATCGCGGCGGCGTCGGACGATCGCTACCGGTAGCGGCGACAGGCCGTTCGCTGTATCCCCACGACCGCGAGACTGCGTCTGGCCGGCCCCTGCTGAACCCGCGAACGATTTCGGGCAGGGCGTACCATCGGGGCGATAGCACATCACCGGGCGTTGCTGATAGTATCTCTGGAGTCTGTGAGTTTCTTGCGAGCCATTGGGGAAACCCGGTTTCCCCATAACGTTAGTGCCGGCGCCCGAGTTCGTTGTGCTGCCAGCGGATATTGCCGCGCAGCAACAAATTGGAGGCCCGAAGCTTGTAGGCCAGGTCTGAGGCGATGTTACGCATCACCCGGTAGCCGATGCGGGGGTTGCGTTCGCAGAGGGCGGCGAAGTCGCGTTCCCGGATCACCAGAAAGAGACACGGATCAACACAGGTGACAGTGGCCGAGCGGGTGGCGCTACACAGCAGTACCATCTCGCCAAAGCTCTGGCCGGAGTAGAGCATGTTGATCGTGCTCGGCGCCGTAACGCCCTCGGGCAGGCGAGTGGTGATCGAGATGCGCACGCAGCCCTCGAGGATCACCATCATCTCGTCGCCTTCGTCGCCCTCGCGAAACACCTCGTGTCCCGCGGGCATACGCTGCGCCTTGCACATCGCTGCAACGTGAAACAGTTCCTCATCACTCAGGCCGCTGAACATTTCGACCCGCCGCAGATGTTCGACAAAGGTTGAGTGCATAGGCCCTCCCGCCCCTGCTAGCATTGAGGGAATTTTAGTATAACACAGCGCATTGATGTGCGGAATGAAAAACCCGACACACCAGGGGACAGGGTATTCCCTCCCCACCGGGAGGGTTTGGGAGGGCGCAGCGCTCCCAGAAGAGTCTCTTTGCCTCCCTGTTGTGCGTGGCGCAGCCACATAGGCGTCTGCAACCGCAATATGCTATAATCGCCCGCTGATGGTTGCCCAAGCGCCACTGCTGATCGCTCTCTGCGCGCCCCTGCTGCTCTACCTTCCTGGTTGGGCCGTGAGTCGGCGTTTTGGCGCACCCGCCGATGGTCTGGAGCGCCACTTCGAGCGGGTGGTGGTCAGCGCGCTCTGGTGTGGCTGGCTGGCCCTGCTCCTGGCTCAACTGGGCCTGTTCAGCCTCTGGCTGCACCTGATTCTGACCGTTGCCGCCAGCGCCCTGCTGGCTCGAGGCGGGCGCCGCCCTGCTTCGCCTCTTCCCCTGCCCCGCTGGCAATTTCTGGTCTACGGGGCCGTGCTGGCGCTGGCGCTGCTGCTCGTCGCGCGCCCCTTCGAGGTGGTGCTGGGCGTGCGCGACGCGGGGGTCTACGCCAACACCGGCTTTGCTATCGCCCGTACCGGGGCGCTGGTGCAATCCGATCCGCTGCTGGCCGACCTGGGGCAGCGGGCCGATGCTTCGGACCCTCAGATCGCCAACCCGGCTCGCCAGGCGATTACCAACTACACCATCGGGCAGCCGCGGGAGCGCTACATTGCCTCGCGGCTCCGGGCCGCCGGGTTCTTCGTGTATGAGGGGGAGCTGCCCCGGGGCCGGGTGGTGCCCCAGGGGCTGCACCTGCTCCCCGCCTGGATCGCCCTGTTCGCTGCGCTCGGCGGCCCGGCCGCGGGTTTGTTTGCCGTCGGCGCGCTCGGCTGGCTCGGGGTGTGGAGCGTGGGCATGCTCGGGCGGCGCCTGGCCGGCCCCCCGGTCGGGTGGCTGGCTATGGTCTTCCTGGCCCTCAACGGGGTGCAGGTCTGGTTCGCCCGCTACTCGACCGCCGAGACCGTCGCGCAGTTTTTGATCTGGGCCGGGTTGTTCTTCTTCGCCGTGATGCACGATCCGGCCAGTGATACGGCTTCCCGACAGCGTGCCGCGGTGCTGGCGGGCCTGGCGGTGGGGCAGGTGGCCCTGGCGCGACTTGATTTCTTTCTCCTCGGCCCGCTGGCGCTCTACCTGGTCTACATCTGGATCAGCCGGCGCTGGGAGCGCTGGCACACCCTGCTCACCCTGGCCCTCGGCCTGATGCTCGGCCACGCGGCCCTCCACGTGCTGCTGATTGCGCGGGCCTACGTCTTCGACACCGGCCACGAGCGCCTGTTGCGGGACTCGGCCCTGGTGGCCCTGGCAAGCCTGCCCTTTCTGACGCCCGAGGTGCGCGAGACGTTCCTGAGCAGCCCGCGCAGCGCCCTGGTCCGTCCGCTCGTCTTACCCGCTGGCCTGAGCCTGGGCGCCTGGGCGCGCCTGGCGCTGGAAGCGGCCCTGCTGGGGGCGGGCGTGGCGGCTCTGCTTGCCCTGCGCGCCCGCGCCGGCTCGCTGCGACGTATCGAGGACGCGCTGGCCCGTCGCCGCGCGCCGCTGCTGCGCGCAACCATGGTCGCGCTCGTGCTCCTGGCCGGCTACGCCTACCTGGTGCGCCCGCAGATCCTCGATGCCGATATCTTCTTTAACACCCGCGGGGGCTGGAACGACCCGCTCACCCGCGACCCGGAGCTGGTGGCCGGCGATGTGCGTACAGGGCGCATGACCATCGAGGAGGCCCGCACCATGGCCGGTGTGGCGCTGGTGGGCAACAAGGTCTGGGAGCAGCAGCCCGACCTGGAAGCCACTGCTGCCCTGCGCGCGCGCCTGGCCGAGGAGCGCGGCCCCTGGCGCGGGCCGTTTAGCAACCAGACTCTCAACTGGTTGCGGCTCCAGGGCTACGTGGGCGCGCCGGTGCGCCTGCCGGTGCAACTCTGGTACGACGAGTACAACGGCATGTCGTGGTGGCAACGGCTGACGACCGACCCGGCAACGTTCACTTCGCAACCGGAGATTATCAACGAGAAGTACCGAATCCCGCTGGCGAACTTCGTGCGTGTGGGCTGGTACCTCTCACCCCTGGGCGTGGCGTTGGGGTGCGTGGGCTACGCCCTGTGGTGGCGGCGGGGGCTGAGCGCGGCGGCCTGGCTCTTTCTCAGCGTCAGCCTGCTGGGTACGTTCTTCTATGTGCGGCAAACGTATGGCACCGGCGAGCAGCACTACATCTACATTTTGCGCCGCTTCGTGCCGATAACCTACCCGGCGCTCAGCCTGGGGATGGCCTACGCCCTGGTGGCGCTGGCCGCTGCCGGCAGGAGGCAGGGGCGTTCCGTACCCTTGCTCCGGGGGGCAGTGATGCCTGGCATCGCGGTCCTGCTCGGCGCGCTGCAACTGGCTTTTTTTATCGTCACCAACCGCCCGATCTTCTTCCACACCGAGTACCGTGGCGCCCTGGCGCAACTCGACGCCCTGGCGCGCCAGTTTCGCCCCGGCAGCGACGTGCTGCTCCTGCGTGGCGGCGCGCCCATCCATCCCCAGGCGCGCGACATTCCCGACCTCGTGGCGACGCCGCTGCGCTTTGCCTACGGTCTGGATGCCTTTGCGGTGAAGAGCGCCCAGCCGGGCAACTACGCCGCCGACCTGGCGCTACAGGCCCGCCACTGGCGGGACGAGGGCCGCGAAGTGTACCTGATGCTGAGCGCCTCGGGGGGCAGCCTTGCCCTGCCTGGCTTCGACCTGGAGCTGGCAGGCGCTTTCACCTTTGACCTGCCCGAGTTCGAGCAACTCACCGACCAGAAGCCGCGCAATGTCTCGCGACTGACCCTCCCCTTTGTGATCTACCGACTCGTTCCGGGTACGCCCGGGGTGGTCGCCACGGCTGGCCCATCTCTCCTTCCCGACGCCTTTGCTGCCCAGGTCACCGGCTTTTACCGCCCCGAAACGACCCCGGCGGGCCGCGCCTATGCCTGGACTAACGGCGACGCGAGCCTGCGCCTGCCCTGGCCCGCCAGCGCCGCTGCGGGCGAGGTGTGGCTGGAGCTGGGCGCGGGTGAGCGTCCGGCGCATCTGGGGCCGGCGCAGGTGTGCCTCAGCGCCTTACCCGAAAGCAGCCTGTGGCCCACCACTACCGGTGCGCCACTTGAACTTGGCTGTTTCGCGATCACTGCTGAGCCAGGCCGTTACCGTGTGCGCCTCGATCCGGCCTGGCTGCCGCCCGCGCCCACCGGCACACTGCTGCTGCGGCTTGCCGGCAAGCCCTGGATGCCCGCTGCCGAAGACCCGCGCCAGAACGACCGTCGCGACCTGGGGGTGCAGGTGTATGGGGTCGAGATGGCGACTACCCGGCCCTGACCGCTGCGACGGGAAGGGGAAACCCGGGTTCCCCATCGTTTCACCTCAGTCATTCATGCGGCTGCGCCGCACAACGCCGGAATGAAAATATTATTGTTCCTGGGAGGGCTGCGCCCTCCCAAACCCTCCCCGCTGGCGGGTTGTTTCCTGGGAGGGCTGCGCCCTCCCAAACCCTCCCCGCGGGCGGGCTATGTTCACCTCAGGCGGTCATGCGCATGGCGCATATCGCCGCGATGAACAATGGGGTATCTCTGGGAGGGCCGCCCCCTCCCTGGCCCTCCCCCGCTGGGGGAGGGAACCGGGGGCCTCCCCGCAGGGAGGGGGGTGGGGAAACCCGGTTTCCCCATATTTTCACCTCAGGCACACCTTGAGCATTCGTTTATTCGTTTCCCGTTCGTTGGCCCATTTCCCCTCGGCGTCCCAGGAAGCCCATTCCAGAGCAGGTGAAACCCTTTGAAGGGCTGCGCCCTCCCAAACCCTCCCCAAAGGAGGTATGGGGAAACCCGGAGTGGCTATTCCTCGTGGTATACTACGCAGCAAATACGGTGTGAATGCCTGCCCTCAGGATCACCTATGCCCGTGCGTGTGCCCCTCACCTCCAGCGGACCGCTCGTCGAGGCAGAGTTCGTCTCCCGGCCAAATCAACTGGTTGTGGAAGCCCGCCTGGGCCACCGGATGGTGCGCGCCCACCTGGCCGACCGGGGTCGCCTGCTTGACCTGCTGATCCCCGGCGCGCGCCTGTTACTGGCGCCGCGTGAGGAGATTGGTCGGAAAACCGGGTATCAGGTGGTTGGCGTCTATCAAAACGGCGAACTCGTTTCTCTCGATACGCACCTGGCCAACCGCCTGGTTGTCGCAGCCCTGGCTGCCGGGGCGCTGCCGCAGTTCGCGCGCTACACCAGGGTGCAGCGCGAGGTGATGATTGGCGAGCACCGCTTCGACTTCCGTCTCAGTGAGGGCATCAACACCTGTATCGTGGAGGTCAAGTCAGTCAGCAAGGTCGAGCAGGGCCTGGCTCGTTTCCCCGATGCGCCAACCGAGCGCGGGCGCCGCCAGGTTATGGCCCTCACCCAGATGGCGCGTAACGGGCAGCGCTGCGCCATCGTGTTCATTATTCAGCGCCACGCCGCTCGCGCCCTGGTTCCCGATGATGTGGACCCGGAGTTCGGGCGCGCTCTGCGGGCTGCCATCACTGCCGGGGTTGAGGTCTACGCCTATCTCTGCCCCCTGACACCCGAGGGATTGACCCTCGGCGAACCGGTGATGTTCTATGGCTCCCCCGAGGCGATCCCCAGGTCGCGCCCGCTGTAGTATCTCTTGCGGCTGCGCCGCACAAAGCTGATGTGAACATACGGGGAAACCGGGTTTCCCCACCTGCGGT
>CAKZKA010000139.1 GCA_937120965.1 uncultured Chloroflexota bacterium | reverse complement strand
GTGCGGTCGTGGGGCGGGGGCGGCGTCCCCGGGGCCGCCGTAGAGACGGCCCGCCGGGCCGTCTCTACGCCATCGCCGGGGGGGCAATGCCCCGCGGCGGGTAACGCCCCCCGTGGCGGTCGGGGGCGATGGGGCGTGCCGGCGACCGCGGGGGGGCGGGGCGTGGCCCGCGGCGGTGCGTCATACCTCCCCGTCGGGTGGCGTCGGGCGTTCGTTTGCCGCCGCATCGGCCCGGCTGGCAAAGAACTCCAGCGCGGCAATGATGTAGACCTGCGCTGCGCGGGCCACCTCGTCGAGGTCCACGTACTCGTCGGGCTGGTGGGGGAGCCATTTGTCGCCCGGGCCGTAGACCACCACGGGGATGCCCCGGTCACGGGCAAGGATGGTGCCGTCGGTGGAGCCGGGGACGCCGCCGAGGGGCGGGGGCGCGCCGTAGACGCGGGTGTGGGCGGTGGCCACGGCGCGGGCCAGGGGGTGTTCCGGGTCGATCTCGACTGCGGGCCGGTCGTCGATCACCTCGACCGCGAAGTGATGCGCCGGCCACTCGGCGCGCACGGCCTCGCCCAGGGCGGTGATGCGGGTAATCAGGGCGGCGTGCTCCACGCCGGGTATGGTGCGAATGTCGAGGAAGGCGTCGCAGCGCCCTGGCAGGCAGTTGATCTGCGAGGCGTCGCCGGGATGCGGCGCGCGGATGACTGTCGGGCTGATATAGTTCGGTCCGAGCAGCGGGTGGGGAGGGTGCTCGCGGTTCAGCGCCTCCTCCAGGTCCAGCACTCGCTGTAGCCAGCGGACCATGCCGGTGAGGGCGTTGATGCCCTGGCGGGGCATGGCGCCGTGGGCGATGCGCCCGTGGCTGATCAGCCGCAGGCGGAGGGAACCCTTCTGAACAAGGCACAGTTCGCCGCCCTCCGGTTCGCAGACGATGCACCCGGCGGCGCCGTCGGCCTCGCCGCGGGCAACCATTGCCTTGATGCCCAGCATCATCCCCTCTTCGTCCACCGGAATGAGCAGGCGTAGTGTGCCCCGAAAGGGGGCGCCGGCCAGTTGCAGGGCGCGCGCGGCGAAGAGCATGGCCGCCAGGCCGCCCTTCATGTCACAGGCCCCGCGCCCGTAGAGCCGCCGTCCCTCGATCCGCCCCGAAAATGGGTCATCGCTCCAGGCGGCCGGGTCGCCGGGGGTAACCACGTCGGTGTGCCCTTCGAGGAGCAGCAATGGCCCCGGCGGGTCGCCGGGGCTGCCCAGAGCGCCTCGCAGATCGGCCACGAGATTGGGCCGTCCTGGCGCAACCTCCTCGCGGCGCGGCGTCCAGCCCCAGGCGCGCAACCGGGCGTCCACCAGGTCGGCGACGGCCGCTTCGTTTGCGCCGGGGGTGTCGGGGAGGAATACGCTCGGCGTGCGCACCAGTTGCTGTAAGAAGCGTTCCATGGCCGCGGTATCGAGCTGTTCGAGGGCGCGGGTGACAGGGTCCATTGTGATGCCATTTCAGATGGTAGATTGCGGATTGTCGCGCAAAGTGTCCAGGCCCGTGTTGACGCGACGCTATGCGCAGGGTGTGCGGTGTGCTACAATGCTCGATGGGCTCGAACCGTACCTGGTTCATCGCATGGGAGGGCGCGACCCTCCCAAACCCTCCCTCGGGGAGATTTAAGGGCGGACAGAACATCCGAGCCAACGTGGTGTATACCGCTTTGGAATGCCCCGGCGCGCGGCTCTGGTCTCCCCTCTCCAGCGAAGCTGGAGAGGGGGAGGGGGTGAGGACCAACCAGCGCATCCCAACGCCATACCGCCCGCTGGCGCTCATACGTTCTGTCCGCCCCTGAACTCGGGGAGGGGCGTGGGGCAACCGGGTTGCGCCACCCGCCAACCGGTGGTGAGGTCGCGTGTCACACCGGCGGGCAGGGGGTTGGGGAAACCCGGTTTTCCCTGTTTGCAAGTTGCTGCGCAGCGTGTACAAAGGAGGCGCCCGTGCGCATCACGATCCTTGACGTGCAGAAGATGAAAGCCCGCGGCGAGCGCATCCCGATGGTAACGGCCTATGATTATACATCGGCGCAGATCGCCGATCGCGCCGGTGTGCCGCTGCTGCTCGTCGGCGACTCGCTGGGAATGGTGGTGCTTGGTCATACGTCGACCGTACCGGTGACCCTCGATGAAATGGTACACCACATCCGGGCCGTGGTGCGGGGGAGCGAGCGGGCCCTGGTGGTGGGCGATCTGCCATTTCTGACCTACACGAATGTGGATGAGGCTATTGCCGCCACGCGGCGGGTGATCCAGGAGGCCGGGGCGCAGGCGGTCAAGCTGGAAGGGGGCGTTGCGGTGGCGCCGATCGTGGCGCGCCTGGTGGAGCTGGGCGTGCCGGTGATGGGCCACATCGGCTTCACTCCTCAGTCGGTGCATCAGATCGGAACGCGGGTGCAGGGTAGGAGCGCCGATCAGGCCGCGCGTCTGATCGAGGATGCGCTGGCGTTGGAAGCCGCCGGGGCCTTCGCGATCGTGCTGGAGCTGCTGCCCGCGCCCCTGGCGCGCGAGATTACCGCCCGGCTGCGTATCCCCACCATCGGCATCGGCGCTGGCGCCGATTGTGATGGGCAGGTGCAGGTGTGGCACGATCTCCTTGGTCTCTACAGTGATTTTGTGCCCCGGCATACCAAACGCTACGCTGCTCTCGCCGAGACCATCGGCGCCGCCCTTGCCAGTTATGTTGCCGAGGTGCGCGCCGGAACCTTCCCGACCGCTGAGCATAGTTCGACGATGGACGAAGCTGCGCTGCGCGCTGCCATTGAGCAGGTGCAACGCCAGACAACGCCAGCATGAACATACTTGTTCCTGGAAGGGCTGCGCCCTCCCAAGCCCTCCCGGTCGGGAAGGCTTGCCGCCCCACCGGCAGGGGGATAGGGCCGTTCTTCACCGGCTATGGGGTAGAGACCGTTGCGCCCCCACAGGCAGGGGATGGGGCCGTTCTTCACCGGCTATGGGGTAGAGACCGTTGCCGCCCCCACAGGCAGGGGATGGGGAA
>CAKZKA010000138.1 GCA_937120965.1 uncultured Chloroflexota bacterium | reverse complement strand
CCCCTTCGGGCTGAGCCTCAGGGCGAAGCCTGAGCCTGTCGAAGGGGGCCGGGGGTGAGAACCAACCAGCGCATCCCAGCGCCATCACGCCCGTCGGCGCTCATACGTTCTGTCCGCCCCTGAACACCCGGCGGGGAGGGGGACGGAGCGCTGCAAACCCTTTCCGTCGGGAGCGGCGCGGGGAAACCCGGTTTCCCCGCGTTCCTCCCGGCCCTGCTATGCCGGTGGATTCTTCACCACACGAACAGTCGCTCTGGTATCATACTGTTGAGCTTCCCCTTCCTCTGAAGCTGCCTGCCCCGCCTGCTTGGGGGCGCGCTGTATCCGATGGCCCATTTGCCAGAAGGACCCCTTATGGAACCTGACACCCTGACGCCACTCCACGAGCAACTGGCTGCGCTGCGCGCGCACCTTGATCGCCTGGCGCCGGATCTGGCGCCTGCCGCCGATCTGGTGCAGCACCTGCGCTCTGCACCTTTCAACTGGGAACTGTGGGTTGATGGCGCAGGCCACTGTCGCTACAGCAGCCCTGCGAGCGTCGCAATCATCGGCTACACGCCCCAGCAGCTCTATGCCGACCCCGAGTTGCTGAGCCGCTGCGTCCATCCTGCCGATCAGGATCTCTGGGCCGAGCACCGGCGCCGTGTGCTCCACGCCGACTGCGGCGAAATCTGCGCGCTGCTCCTGCGCCTGGTGCATCGCGACGGAACGGTGCGGCGGGTGCTGCATCGCTGCCGCCCGTTCCTGGACCCTGATGGCGTCTGGCAGGGGCGTCACGCCGTGATCTGGGTGCTCGGCGAAGGCGAGTTCCCCGATCTGAGCGCGCTGCCTCCCTATCCCTGGCTGGGGTCCCAGATCGAATGGCACCTGTCGTCGGATTACCATTTCATCCGCTCGATCGCCGACCTCTTGCCGGCAGTGGTATTCATTTTCGATCTTACCGAACAGCGCGCCGTGTATGCCAATCGGCCCCTGGCCGGTTTGCTCGGCTACAGCCTCGACGAGATCCGTACTTCCGACATTAATACGCTGCCGCGTCTGTTGCATCCCGAGGATCTGACCGGTCTTGAGAAGGGGTTAGAGGAACTGTGCGCCATGACCGACGATCAGACCATTGAGCACACCTTTCGCCTACGGCACCGCGATGGCTCGTGGCGCTGGATGCGTAGCCGTGGCAGGGTCTTTCGCCGCGACGCCCAGGGGCAGGTCTTGCAGGTGCTGGGGCAGGTCGAAGATGTGACCGAACAGCATCTCGCCGAGGAACGACTCCGCTACCAGGCGAACCTGCTGGCCAACGTCGCTGATGCGGTGATCGCCACCGATCTGGCCTTCCAGATCCAGAGTTGGAACGCCGCAGCCGAACGGATCTATGGCTGGACCGCCAGCGAGGTGGTGGGCCGGTCGGTTGACGAGGTGCTAAAGACCCGCTACATCCACGATTCGGAAGAATCGGCCTTGCAGACCCTGTTCAGCGATGGCCAGTGGAGCGGCGAGGTGGAGCAGCGCCGGCGCGACGGAAGCTATGTGCCCATTCAGTCCTCGGTGGCCTTGCTCCGCAATGGCGCGGGACAAATCACGGGCATGGTGGCGATCAATCGCGACATTAGCGAGCGCCGGCACGCCGAACTGCTGCTTCAGGCGGTCAACACCCGGCTCGAACAGGCAATTGTCGAGGCGCGTCGCCGTACTGCCGAGGTGATGCAGATCAACCAGATGCACGATCTGCTCCAGGTCTGCCAGAACCGCGCCGAAGCCGCCGAGGTGATCGGGCTGCGCCTGGCGGCGATTTTTCCTGACCACGGCGGCTATCTGGCGATCCGCATTCCCGGCGCCGATGACCTGGAAGTGATCTGCCAGTGGGGTGAGCAACGCCCGGCCGAGACCGTGTTTCCCATCGAAGCCTGCTGGGCCTTGCGACGCGGCCAGCTCCACGTGCTCACCGGCCCCCACGCGGGTCCGCGCTGTCGCCATCTCGGCGCGATCCGCGCTAACCATATGTGCTGCTTGCCGCTTGCCGTGCAGAGTGAGATCTACGGCGTGCTCCACATTGCTGGCGAGGCCCAGCCGCGCATCGAGTTGCTGATCTCCGTCGGCGACGCGATCAAACTGGCCCTGGCCAATATCGATCTGCGTGAGGCGTTACGCGAACAGGCCATCCACGATCCGCTGACCGGGTTGTTCAACCGGCGCTATCTGGAGGCAACCCTGCCCCGTGAAGTCTACCGCGTGCAGCGGGAGGGCGAGGCGCTCTGTGTCGCGATGCTGGATATTGATTATTTCAAGAGTTTCAACGATCGCTACGGCCACGAAGCTGGCGATATGCTCTTACGCGAGGTGGGATGGGTTTTTCGCGAGCATATGCGTAAAAGTGACATTGCCTGCCGCTACGGCGGAGAAGAGTTTGTGCTGGTCCTGCCCGGTTCGGCAGTGGAGGATACGGTGCAGCGGCTGGATCAGATCCGTGACCTGGTCAACGCCCTGCAGATTGACTTTCACGGACGCCGCCTGGAAGCCGTGAGTATTTCGGTGGGCGTGGCGGCCTACAGCGGCGCCGGCGGCGTCGAGGAGTTGCTGCGCGCTGCCGATGAGGCCCTCTATGCCGCCAAGCGCGCCGGACGCAACACGATTGTGGTCGCCGGGATGCCTCATACCAATGCTGCTTGATGGCCTCGCATCGGATCAGCGCCACACCTCTACAGCTCCACAAGGAGACGGTGGTCGCCGGACTCCCTGGCGCATTTCTCTGGACCTGTGCTATAACATGAAGAGATCTACGCTGCGCGCCCGACGCACCGGGCCTGCGCCTGAAGGGGCTGGTCGGCACGATCAGCCCTGTTTTGAGTTGCCATGCGTACCCTTGAGGAGCTTTGCGTCGAACTGGCTGCCCAACCTGCCATCGGGTCAATTGCCGCGGCTCTGGGTCGGCCAGGCGCTTACCTGCGGCTGGCCCCGCTACCCGCAGCCACTCGCGCGCCAGTGGTGGCGGCTCTGGCCCGGCATCACCCCGCGCCCCTGCTCTTCGTCCTCTCGAGCGCCGATGTGGCCCTGCGCGCCGCCGATGATCTCCGGCAGTGGCTCGGGCCGACCCGCCCGATCTATTTTCCGGCCAGTGACGCGCTGCCCTACGAGCACACGTCGCCGGGGAGCCAGGTGCTCAGCCAGCGCCTCCGTGTCCTGCAGAGCCTCGCCGTGTGGCGCGACGGAGCTGGAGCGTCGGCGCCGCCGGTGATCGTCGCGCCGATCAAGGCCCTGATGCAACCGACGTTGACTCCCGCCGAACTGGCCGAGGCGACGCTGCCCCTGGCGCTCGGCGCAACCCATCGCCCCGAGGCCCTTACGCGCCGGCTTCTCGATCTGGGCTACCGTATGGCCCCTACGGTGGAGGAACCGGGCGAATTGAACCGCCGCGGTGACCTGCTCGACGTCTGGCCTTCGGCCGACGAGTTGCCCCTGCGTATTGGCTTCTTCGGCGACGAGGTGGAGAGCATACGCCGGTTTGATCCTGTGACCCAGCGCAGCGAGACGCGCCTGGAAGCGGTGACGATCGGCCCGCCCCACGAGATCCCCCTCTGGCGCCGCGAGCTGGCCGTGGCCCGCATCGCCGCCCTCGATCACACCGGCCTCCGCCGCGAGGCGCGTCTGGAGTGGGAAGCCGCCCTCGAACGCCTCGAGCGTGGCGAACGCTTCGAGGGCCGCGCCTTCTACGCCCCGTTCTACCGCCAGGCTATGGGCGCCTCGCTGCTCGACCATCTGCCTCCGGGCACGGCGATCCTCCTCTCCGAGGCCCAGTTCCTCGCCCGCCACGCCGCCGAGATCCACGAACAGGCCGAGCATGGGCGTGCGCGCCTGATCGTCGGCGCTGAATTGCCCCCCGATTTTCCCCGGCCCTATTTCCTCTGGGACGAACTCTTCGCCTCGGCCGCCCCGCCCCCCGGCTGCGCCCTGGCCGACCTCAGCGGCTCCGAAGCGCCTACCCCGGACGGCGCTGGCGAGTCGCTTCCGACCGGC
>CAKZKA010000137.1 GCA_937120965.1 uncultured Chloroflexota bacterium | reverse complement strand
TACCCCCCTCTCCCGCTCAGGGAGAGGCCTGCCCTGAGCGGAGCCGAAGGGGGGGCAGGGGGGTGAGGACCAGCAGCGCATCAGGACGCCATCCGGAGGGGCGCCTACTCACCCTCCAGCACCTCGGGAACCAGGTTGTCGGGGATGGTTATCGGGCGTTGTTCAACGCGTCGCTGCAACAACTCGTGGCGAATCTGCGCCATCTCGATCAGATAGCTGCGTTCGTGATCAACCACCCAGTTCCCCTGATGAGTCAGCGGAATGGTGCCGAAGATCGGATGGTAGCCGGTGCGGTGCCAGGCCGCCGGCGTCAGCCCCCGCAGCAGGCTGAGGGTCTGCCGGCGGCTATTGGTGAAGGCTTCCAGGAGATCGGCGATTGGATAGGTGCGGTAGACGGCGGCCTTTTCCAGCGTGGGCGGATGGCCGCTGGGCAGCCGCGGGTTATCCGTCTCCAGGATCAGCCAGGCGCGTTCGCGAAAGACGATATCAATATCGGTAAGGTGACCCACCAGTTCCTTGAGCGAATACCCCCCCACCGGCCAGGAGAGCAGCTCATCATCGAGATCGGCCACCAGCGCCTGCAACGTCTCTGGTGTCTGTTCCAGTCGGCGCACGAGCGTGGTGGGGCCAAGGGTGCCCATCGCTTCGGCGGCGCGAAAGCTGAGGAAGCCTTCGCGCACCGTGCCGCACACCGGGCAGATGGCGGGCGGAGCGCCCTCCATCAGTCCACCGCAGGTACTGCACACGTAGAGGTCACCCAGTTCGTCTGCCACCAGATCGCGTCCTTCGGCCAGGGCGCGAGCCGCGCGGCTGAGCAACTCGCGCGAAAAGGGTTGCGTTCCGGTAACGGGACCGGTCGCCACAGCTTCAGGTTCGAGGCCAGCGAGGGCGCGCTCGATGTTCCTGGCCGTATTGCTCACCTCACCGAGCGCGCGGAGGGCGCGCTCGGCGCGCACCCGCTTAACGGCGCTGAAGGCATTGAGCAGCCGGGCAATGTTGTACTTCCGCTCGCGCCTGGCCTGCACCGACCACACATAGTAGGCGGTGTACCCCAGACTCATGCTGCAGAGCAGCCGGCGATCCTCAAGCTCATCGTGAGTCATGGCAACCTAATGCTGATGTTGAACCAGCTCAACGAGCACGCCCTGCCCGCCGGCCTTGGGATGCACGAAGGCGATCAACGTGTCGTGAATGCCGGGGCGAGGCTCCTTGTCGATCAGCGGCACGCCACGGGCAGCCAGCTCGGCCAGGGCCGCGCGGATATCGTCTACCCGATAGGCAATATGGTGGACCCCCGGCCCCCGCTCGCGCAGGAACCTGGCAAAGGCGGCCTCCTCCGAGGTCGGAGCGATCAACTCCAGCAAGGTATCACCCAGACGGGCGACCCCGACGGCCATGTGGCGATCCGGCAGACTGATCCGCTCCCACTCCGTTAGCCCGAAAGCCTGGCTGTAGAAGGCAATCCCCTCTTCGACGTCGTTGACGGCGAATCCGATGTGGTCAACATGGGTGAACATGCTTGCTCCTTCCTTGAGAACGCGCCACCGCTGGATGTCCCATTATACCGCGTCTTTGCAATCTGGCACCATCTTTTTGACAGGAACGCGGCAGGCGCTACAATGGAAGCACCGCCGTTCTGGGGCGGGAATGTCTGCCTCCGGGCAGCAGCGATGACGGCTGCTATGGCCCTGCCTACCGATCGCGCAACCGAGGCCCTGGCCGTTCTGGCCGAGGCAACCCACAGTATCCACGCCGATCAACCCCTTCAGCAACGGGTGCACCGGCTGTTTGAAGTGCTACGCCCCGCATTGCGCTTCCGCGATGCCCGACTGACCTGCTGGCTCCAGTCGGCCATGCCGGGCACGGTGCGGCAGCAGTTTTATTCGGTGGATGGCTGGCCGTACCCCTGGGATGACGAGTTGATGCGCCGGGTGGCCCTCGGAACGACGATCGAGGGTCGCACGATCGTGGTGAGCAACGCCGCGGCGCTGGGTGAGCATCTCCCGACGATTCAGGCCGGGTACCTGGGCCTCCCCATTCGCTGGGGTTCACGGTTGTGGGGCGTGCTGGAGTTTCGGGCGGAGCATAGCCAGCGTTTCGATCCGGTCCACTGCGACATTCTCGCCGCCCTGGCCCCCCAACTGGCCATCGCTGTGGCTCGCGAAGGCCGGCAACTCGCTGAGTCGCCCGCGGGCGCCAGTGATGGCGAAACGCCTGCGGGTCTCACCCTCACGCCGCAGCGACAGCAACAGCTCGCCGCCGTTGACCGGCACCTGGAGGCCATGCTCGGGGTTCACGAGCTCCTCAGCCTGCTCCTGCGCCGCGCCCTCGAGCACACCGGCGCCGAGGCGGGGGCAATTGCCCTGGTTGACCACGACGCCGGCGAGCTGGTGATCTACGTCTACGAGGGCTATCCACAGGAGCAGTGGCGCCAGTTGCCAAACCAGCAGCGCCAGCGCCTGAGTTGGGAGCGCGGGCTGGCAGGGCGCGCCGCGCGTCTGGGGCGCGCCTTGCTGGTGCGCGATGTCACTCTGCAACCTGACCTGCCTCCTGCGGGCCCGGGGGCGCGCGCCGAACTGGCCGCGCCGATTCTGGTGGAAGGACGGGCCGCCGCGGTGATCATCCTCGACAGCCCGCGCTCCAACGCCTTTAGCGAGGAAGAGCTGGCCTTCGTGCGCGCCCTCTGCGAACGGGCCGCCCTGCCCCTGCACCGCGCCATTCACTACCAGAACGCCCTGGAAAGCGCTAACCATCTTGGCCAGGTGTTCACCAGTCTCCCCACCGGCCTGGCCCTCCTCGATACCAACGGCAAGGTCCTGCGCGCCAACCCCTCCTGGTTTGGCCTGCTCGGCATTGACCGCGAGCGGGGCCACGCTGCCTTCCACGTCCCTATTGACCTGGTCGAAACCCTCTTGCCGCGCCTGCAGGACCCATTGCGGCTCACCGAGTTCTGCGCCGCCAGCCTGAACGCCCCGACCGAGCACCGCGTCATGCGGTTACACCTGATAAACCCGGCACAGGACTTACAGATCCTCTCGGTACCCACCTATGATAGCCGGCACCGTGTGACCGGGCGCCTCTGGGCCATTAGTGACGTGACCCGCGAGGGCGAGGCCGAACGGCTGAAGAACGAGTTCGTGTCAATCGTCTCGCATGAACTACGCACCCCGTTGACTTCGATTCTCGGCTACACCGAGTTGTTGCTCAATCGCGAATTCACCGCCGATGAACGCCGCCAGTTCATCAGCACGGTGTATGTTGAGGCCAGCCGGCTATCACAACTGGTGGAGGATCTGCTCAACTTCTCGCGGCTGGAGGCGGGCAAGGTCAAGCTGAACCAGTGGGTCACTTCGCTCTACGGGATCGTTGCCGAACTGACGACCCAGCTCCACACCCAGCTCGAACGCCACCGGTTGCTGTTCAATGTGGCGCCGGATCTGCCGCCAGTGTTCATTGACCGCGACAAGGTAAAGCAAATCATCTTCAACCTGCTCACCAACGCTATTAAGTACAGCCCCGGAGGGAGCGAGATTAGCCTCGAGATCCGTGAGGCGCAGGAAGACGAATTCCCCGGCGACCATCCACCGGGGCGCTTTGTGCTCGTGGCCGTGCATGATCAGGGCATCGGCATCGCGCCGGAGGATCTCTCGCGAATCTGGGAGCGTTTCTACCGGGTTGACAATACCAACACGCGCCGGATCGGCGGCACCGGCCTGGGCCTGAGCATCACCCGCGCCCTGGTGGAGCTGCACGGCGGGCGCATCTGGGCCGAGAGCGAGCTGGGGCAGGGTTCGAGCTTCTTCTTCACCCTGCCGGTGGCGACCGAGCCAGCGGCAGGAAGGAAAGCCAGGTCGAGGTGACGCGCGAACCCGATGACCTTGATCGCCTGGTCGCCCGGGTACTGGCCAGCGGCAAGTATCGCGCCCTCAATCCAGCAGTGGTGCGTGCCATCGGCGCGCAGGAGCTGGCAGCGCGAGGCTCGCTGAAGGCGGCAATCAAGGCCACCAGGGGGCGCCTGCACCAGATCGCCAGCGCGTTCCTCGAGCGAACGCCGCCATACGCGGCCTGGCTCACGGCGCTGCGTGAGGCGACAGGCGATGAGGAGCGCCTGCGCGCCATCTGTCTGGAGGCGTTGCGGCAGCACGCCTCCACCCGCGAGCGGTTGCCCGACCTGGAACGGTTCTACCCGGCCATCTTCGCCGCCCTGCCACCGGTCAGCAGTGTGATGGACCTGGCCTGCGGGCTGAACCCCCTGGCCGCGCCCTGGATGCCGCTGGCGCCCGGCACGCGCTACCTGGCCTGCGATGTGTACACCGACCTGAGCGTCTTTCTCGCGACGGCCCTGCCCCTGCTGGGCCTGAACGGCGCCAGCAGCGTCTGCGACCTGAGCGACGCAGCGCCCCCCTGGCGCGCCGATGTGGCCCTGTTGCTCAAAACGCTGCCCCTGCTGGAGCACCTGCGCCGCGGCGCCGGGCCCGACCTGTTGCGCCGGATCGATGCGCCCTACCTGGTCGTCTCCTTTCCCACACGCAGCCTCGGCGGGCGCAACGTCGGCATGGCGGCAACCTACAGCGCACAGATGCGCACCATCGCCGCCCGCGCGGGGTGGCCGTTGCAGCAGCTTGAGTTCGCCAGTGAAATCGTCTTTGTGGTGCGGAAGGGAGGTGCAGAGTAGTTCCTGGCCGGGGGAAACATTCAGTTGCCCTGCCCTCCGGCGGCTGCCCCGGGAGGGCACAGCCCTCCCGGACCCTCCCCTCTGGGAGAGGGATGGGGAAATCAGGTTTCCCCAAACTCTAACCGGTGTTGGGGGCGCCTGACGCCCCGATGGGGAGGGTTACGGGGAAACCAGGTTTCCCCGATGCTCACCTCAGCGTCCACGCGGCTGCGCCGCACCCTGCCCAAAAAAACCTGTAGAGGCGCAGCGCCGCTGCGCCTCTACGCCCAAACCCTCCCGCGCACAGGCCAGGTTCAGCTCCAGGCTACGCCTCGCTGCCGAGCTCCCTCTCCTGCAACTCTTCATCAATCGGCGGTTCGGAAGCCGGGGAAGAGGCTGCTCCCGTATGGTGATCTACTGTGCCGAGGGGAGGTGCAGCGATCGACTTACCGAGCAACTCGCGCACTGTGGTGAGCAGGCTGCTGAGATCGCCATCCTTCTGCAGATAGGCGCTGAAGCCGCCCTTCACAAACTCGCCGGGAACCTGTTCTGAGCGGGCGGTGTAAGCCAGCACCGGGCAGGTGATCCCATACGCGCGCAACGCCTGCAGGGTCGCAAAGCCGTCCAGTCCGGTCATCATCACATCGAGCACAACCAGATCCGGGGCAGTCTCCAGCGCGACGCGCACCGCTTCCTCACCGCTGCCAACTGCCACCACCTCGTAGCG
This sequence comes from uncultured Chloroflexota bacterium, assembly GCA_937120965.1. Lineage (GTDB taxonomy): Bacteria > Chloroflexota > Chloroflexia > Chloroflexales > Chloroflexaceae > JACAEO01. The sequence goes on along the minus strand of CAKZKA010000137.1, from coordinate 4,252 downwards.
ACCAACGAGTCGCAGCACCCGCTCCAGTAGTGATCGTGCCGTGTACACATCATCAACCAGCAGGATCGTAGCCATCGCGCGACTCCCTGACCCTGCGAGCGTGGGCTGCCCGCCTGGCGCCGTTTGTTTGTACTGCTGCCCGTCTCTCTTCCGCGCGAACCACCTCTGCGTAGCGCGTCGGCCAGGTCGGCCTGCATTTAGCGGGTAAGGAGCGTTTCTGGGAAAGCGCAAACCCTTTCCCTGTGAAGAACCCGCCGGATGCGCCAGCACGATACGGCTTCAGGCGACGTTACTCACACCGGGCGCCGGCACACGTGGCAAGGTGAAGTAGAACGTGCTTCCCTTGCCCAGTTCGCTCTCCACCCACATCCGCCCCCCGTGCAAATCAACCAGCCAGCGCGAGATCGCCAATCCCATGCCCGTGCCGGTATACAGCCGGGCATCATGACAGTCAACCCGCTCGAAATAGTTAAAAATGCGTTCTTGATCAGCCGGAGCAATACCAATACCCGTATCGCGCACCCAGATCGTCACCTCAACACTATCGGCGCGTGCCCCCAGCGCCACTTCACCCGTATGGGTAAACTTGCAGGCGTTGGAAAGGAGGTTGAGCAGCACCTGACGCACGCGCATTTCATCAGCCATGACCAGGGGCAAGGCGCCGCCGTACTCCCGGCGCAGTTGCACGGGCCGGTTGCCTGACAGCCCCCTGGCAGCTTGCAGCATCGCGTCGAGCACCGGCACCAGCGGCAGTGGAGCAAGGTTCAACTCCAGATGGCCCGCCTCAACCTGGGCCAGATCGAGCGCCTCGTTGATCAGGCGCAGCAGGTGCTGGCCACTCCGCCGGATCTCGGCCAGATCGGCAACGATGGGCGGCGCCAGGGCCTCTACCTCGTAGATCTCTGGATGCTCGATCATCGCCGTGCTGAAGCCGATAATGATGTTAAGCGGGGTCCGCAGCTCGTGGCTCATCGTCGCAATAAAGCTCGCCTTGGCGCGCGCAGCGACCTCGGCGGCGGCCCGGGCCGTCTCCAGTTCCAGGCGCTGCTGGTAGAGCCGGTCGTGCAAACGATCGCGCTCACGGAGCGCGGACTCCAGATCGGCTCGCGCGCGCTGCAGGGCGGTTTCGCGACGCCGGTAGCGGGAATCCGTCTTGATCCGCCAGGCGATCATGCCTCGCCGTTGATGAAGGCTCACCCAGCCTGCTCCGGCAACCCCCAGCAGCAGCGCGGCCAGGGTAAGCCCGGTGGCGATACGCGGCCCCAACGGCACGCCGGTCGGCCCGATGAGCAGGGGAGCAACCATCAGCACCAGCACCAGCAGGAGACTGTCGCGCGTCACGGCCCGCAGCGTTTGCGGCCCGCTCAACAGACTGGCGAGGGCCACTCCGAGGGCCGCGAGGTAGATCAGCGGATTGCCCTCAAAACCAAACACCAGGCTGCTGAGCAACGGAAAGACCGTGGCGACGTAGATGATCAGGGTGGCCGCCGCGCCGATGCGGGCGCGGTAGTACAGCAGCGCAGCGATCCCCACACTTACCAGCAGCGCGGCCAGGAGCAGGTACGCCCCTGCCATCCAGGGCGCGGGAAGCAGCATCAAGATCCCCAGGGCTACCAGCGCCAGCCCGCTAACCGCCAGCAACATCAGCAGCGCCGCCTGGCGCGTCAGGTTTTCGTGAAGGGGCGAACGAATGACCCGCATCGGCTCTCTCCGCTCGTCAGCATCTACCCGGGACCGCTACCGTGTGACCGGCGCAGCTACTGGTGGTGCATCAGCCGCCCATACGGCTGCGCCGCACAACGCTAGAATGAAAATATTTGGAGGGCTACGCCCTCCCAAACCCTCCCCTCAGGGAGGGGGAATGGGGAAACCCGGTTTCCCCGTATGTTCACCTCAGGTGCGGCAGCGCAGCTTGCCCCATATCCATCGGTGCGTCTGCACAGAAACAGTTACTCTGAAGACCACGCAGCAAGAGTATGCCTGATGCATGAACTAATCACTGCATGGAGCATACAAAGTCAGCCCGCTCGCTGTCAAGACCTGCGGTTCCAAATCATCTAACAAAATCTTTATCTTTGTTCTCTGGAGGGGCAGGGCGATCCAACCCTCCCCTCCGTGGCTCTCATCCGCGGCCCGCCCCCTCGCTGACCGCAACTGTGCCTGACCGGCTGGCCCTGCCGGGTTAAAAATAGCGGCTGAGGTTCTCGAAGATCTGAGCGATATCGCCGGTGTCCCCTTTCACAACGATGGTGCGCGAGAACTCGGCAATATTTTCCAGGGTGGTCGCATCGGCATCTGCGCCATAGGCCACCGGGAAGATGCTGATACCCGTCTCATCGAAGCGCTGGCGCAACTCTTGCAGAGAGATCGTGCTGGCATTATCGGCGCCATCGGAAAGCAAGACGATGGCTCGAATGTTGGGCCAACCCATCGCCTCGGCCATAGGTCGCCACATAGCGATCACCACCGGCGTGAGCACCAGCGGATTGCTGGAAACGGCCACGTTGGGGTTGCCACTCTCCAGTTTGAGCACCTCGAGCCAGGTCGAAGCCGAGGGACTCCACACCGTGACGTTCAGCGCGCCGTTCTTGATCTCGGTACGGGCGACACCGGAGGATTTGTTGATCCCCTCGACGAAGACCGGGCGGTTGTCAACTTCGATGCGTCGCTGGTTGAAGCGCGTGATCTGCTCGCTGAGCCATTTTTCCTTTTCCGGGCTGTAAGCGATGGAAATACGAATGGCGTTCGCTGGCGGCCCACTGTCGCCCGTCATCAGACCCGGGCCGGTGCAGGCGGTGAGGAGAGCAATTAATCCAACCAGGACCAGGCGGAAGACACGCATAGCGGCTCCTCATTGGTAGAGGGTTATGTAGCGGCCCGTTAGCGGGACACGCTCCCATCATACTAAACGCCGGGCACCGGCGCCGGGGCCATGACATGCGTGGTTCAAACCGGCTCGACATTCTGGCGTTCAGCTCCGCGGCGCTCCAGGCCAGTTGGGTGGAGGCGTAGCGCGTCACCCATCCGCTGCGCGACGGTGCTCCTCGTACCAGGCAATGGTCCGGCGCAGACCTTCTTCAAACGAGGTGCGCGCCATGAAGCCGAACCGTTCCCTGGCCCGGGAGATGTCGAGTTTGCGCCGCGGCTGGCCGTTAGGCTTGCTGGTATCCCAGACGATCCGCCCGCTGAAGCCGGTGAGGCGGGCAATCAGCTCGGTAAGGTCCTTGATGCTGATCTCAAAGGCGCTGCCCAGGTTGACCGGTTCACTGCTGTTGTAGCGCTCGGCGGCGAGGAGAATGCCATCGGCGGCATCTTCGACGTAGAGAAACTCACGGGTGGGCGAGCCATCGCCCCAGGCCACGATCTCGCTAGCGCCGCTGTCGCGGGCCTCCAGGCACTTGCGAATAAGCGCCGGAATGACGTGTGAGCTGTGCAGATCAAAATTGTCTCGCGGACCGTAGAGGTTTACCGGCAGCAAAAAGATCGAGTTAAACCCGTACTGCTCACGGTATCCCTGGCTCTGCACCAGCATCATCTTCTTGGCCATACCGTAGGGCGCATTGGTCTCCTCCGGATAGCCGTTCCAGAGATCCTCTTCCTTGAAGGGCACCGGCGTGTACTTGGGGTAGGCGCACACCGTCCCCAGGGCAACGAACTTCTCGACGCCGGCCTGCCAGCTCTCGTGCAGCAACTGGACGCCCATCATCAGGTTATCGTAGAAGAAATCGGCCGGATGCTCACGGTTAGCGCCGATGCCACCGACGCGCGCGGCGAGGTGAAGCACGATGTCGGGACGGGCGTCGGCCAGCAACCGGCGAATCGCCCCGATCTCCCGGAGATCGTAATCGCGGGAGCGCGGCACAATAATCTCAGCCGGCTCCAGATCGCGCAGGCGCTCGACCACGAAGCTGCCGAGGAAGCCTGCGCCACCGGTCACCACGACCCGGCGCCCGCCCCAGAAAGCCCGCCGCTCGGGCCAGATCACACTCTCCATAACTTTTGTCCCCTTTCATTGACCCGACTCAGACGGCTGTTTCCGCCGCTTGCATCACAACCTGGTACGTGTTCACATGTGGGGGGTAAAGCGTCACCCCGGGTGCCGGGCAAGATGCCCGCGCATCCAGGAAAAGGGTGAACACGCACTCACACCCTGGTGGACAGGGCAGGTAGCTGTCATTGTAATGAACCATTGACGCCTCCGGGCCTTCCCCCGTTTGTGCGCCAAACAGAGCCGGGGCCATCTCCGACCTGT
>CAKZKA010000136.1 GCA_937120965.1 uncultured Chloroflexota bacterium | reverse complement strand
CCCTGGCCGCGGCCATCCAGCGCGAAACCGGCACCCCGGTCACGGTTGTTGGCGAAATGCTGCCTGCCGGGGCCGGTCGCTGGCTGCAACTGCCCGAGGGTGACTCCATCCGCCTGGTCGCGCGCGGGTGGGAGCACTTCAAGCGGTTGGACGCCAGGGAGAACGGTTGAAATGGGGATTCGTGTGGGAGGGCGTAGCCCTCCCACACCCTCCCTTCACGGAGGGGAATGGGGAAACCCGGTTTCCCCTTCCTCCCAACCGGTGGTGAGGGCGGCTGGCGCCCCAGCAGGGAGGGGGAATGGGGAAACCCGGTTTCCCCTTCCTCCCCACCGCGGTTGGGAGCGGCTGGCGCCCCAGCAGGGAGGGGGAATGGGGAAACCCGGTTTCCCCTTCCTCCCCACCGCGGTTGGGAGCGGCTGGCGCCCCTATTGGCATGGGGGATGGGGAAACCCGGTTTCCCCATATGTTCACCTCAGGAGAAAAGCCATGTATAAAGCACTCACTATTGCCGGCTCCGACTCGGGGGGAGGCGCTGGCATTCAGGCCGATCTCAAGACCTTCATGGCCCATGGCGTCTATGGCGCCAGCGCCATCACCGGCATCACTGCTCAGAACACCCTCGGCGTGCAGGCGGTCGAACTGCTCTCGCCTGACCTGGTAGCCGCCCAGATCACATCGGTGCTCGACGACATTGGCGCCGATGCGGTCAAGACCGGGATGCTTGGCGCGGCGCCGATCATTGAGCGGGTGGCGGATACCCTGCGGCGCTATGCGGTGCGCCGGCTGGTGGTTGACCCGGTGATGGTGGCGAAAAGCGGTGACCGGCTGCTTGCCGCCGACGCGGTGAACGCGCTCCGCGAGGTGTTGCTGCCGCTGGCCTTGCTCATTACGCCGAACCTCCCCGAAGCCTCGGTGCTGCTGGGTCGGCCAGTGAACCAGGAGGCGGATATGCGCGCCGCAGCGCGGGATCTGCACGCCCTTGGCCCGCGCTACGTGCTGCTGAAGGGTGGGCATCTCTTCGGCGACGCGGTGGATGTGCTCTACGACGGTGAAGCGTATATCGAGTTGCGCGCTGCGCGCATTCCCACCCGACACACCCATGGCACGGGTTGCACCTACGCGGCGGCGATTACAGCCTTGCTGGCCCGCGGCCTGCCGGTGGAGCAGGCGGTGCGTCAGGCGCGGGAGTACTTGCTGGGAGCCATCGCTGCCGCCCGGCCCATCGGCGGAGGGCAGAGTCCCGTGCAACACCTGTGGCGTGGCCTGCCAGCGATCAGTGGGGAGGATTGATGGGCGATTTGGGGCGGCGCGCGCTCCCATCGGGAGGGTTTGGGTGCAGCGGCGCGGCGCCGCGCCTCTACGTGTTCATCCTGGCTTTGTGCGGCGCAGCCGTTTGTCGCGCCGGGCGTCCAGGTGCGCTCTGGCGCAACACTGCTTCGGAGGGTTCAAGCGAAACTGGTGTAAGCGCCCGCGGGCGCCGGGGCGGGTTTGGCGTACAATACAGCGGTGATGCGGATCATTCTTCCCAGCGATGTGTTTCCGCCCACCGGCAAGGGAGGGGCGGCCTGGAGTTCCCATACTCTGGCCCGCGCCCTGATCGCCCACGGGCACACGGTCACGGCCCTGACGCCCGTCGAGGGCCGGCGTGGCAGCGCGCGCGGTGTGGCGCTCGGGGTGCCTCTGGTCGAAGTTGGCTACCGGGCGCCGCGCCTGCCGCTGGTTCGCAATTACTTCCGCCACGAGGCCCTCTGGCCGCGCCTGGCGCGGGTGATCGTCGCCGAAGCGCAGGGCAGCCCGCCGGTGACACTCATCCATGCCCAGCACGTGCAGGTGGCTCCGGCTGCCGTGCTCGCCGGGCGTGTTCTGCGGGCGCCGGTGGCGGTGACGGTGCGCGATCACTGGCCCTGGCACTACTTCGCCACCGGGCTGCACGGTGACCGGTTGCCCTACGACCGCCCGGGATGGCCCGGGCTGCTCACCGACTTGCTGGCGCGCCTGGGGCCCCTGGGAGGGCTGGCGGCGCTGCCGGCCCTGCCGTATATGCTGGCCCACATGCGTCGGCGCGCCGCGTTTCTGGCGCGCGCCGAAGCGGTGATCGCGGTCAGCGCCTACATCGCCCGCCGGCTCGCTCCTCTCGTTCCGCCTGAGCGCCTTCACGCGCTGCCGAATATGGTCGATCTGGAGGCGACGCGGGCCAGCGCCGCCCCGCCGCCGGCAACGACGTGGGAGGGGGCGCTGCTGCTGTTCGTCGGCAAGCTGGAGCCAAACAAGGGCGCCGGTCTCCTGCCGGCGATATTCCGCGCCTTGCGCGCCCGGGCGTCATCTGAGACCCTGCCGCCTTTCACCCTGGTGCTTGCGGGCACAGGGGCGCTGCGGGCGGAACTGGAGCGCGAGTTGCGCGCCCTGGCCGTCCCGGCGCGCTTCCTCGATTGGGCGGACCACGACGAGGTCCTGCGGCTGATGGCCCGTTGCGATGTGTTGCTCTTCCCCTCGAGCTGGGGCGAGCCGCTGAGCCGCGTGTTGCTCGAGGCGGCCTGCCTCGGCGCGCCGATCCTGGCCATGCCCACGGGCGGCACACCCGACATCGTGCGTGACGGCCACACCGGCGCCCTGGCGGCGACGCCCACGACGTTCGCCGCGCGGCTGGCCGCGCTGCTCGCCGACCCGGCGGAGCGGCGGCGCCTGGGCGCAGGCGCCCGTGCCGCCGCAGCGCAGCAGTTCGCCGTCGAGGCTGTGCTGCCGCGTTACGAGGCGCTCTACGCCGCCCTCAGAGACTCGCTGCCGCCGCCACGGTCTGAAGGTGAATATCTACCGTATCCTCGATCCGGCGGGCGTAGCCTCCGGCCATGGTGATGGCCAGAGGGACTCCGGCGGCGCGGCAGTAGTGGAAGATCACCCGGTCGCGTTCGGCCAGACCGCCTTTGGTGAGCGCCAGGCGCCCCAGGCGGTCGTCGAAGTAGGGGTCGGCGCCGGCCAGGTAGATCGCCAGATCGGGGCGGGCCGCATCGAACGCCCGCCGCACGCCGTCCTCCAGCGCGTCGAGGTAGAGCGCGTCGTCGGCGCCGTCGGGCAGTTCGATGTCCAGGTCACTGCGCTGCTTGCGAAAGGGGAAGTTCTTTGCCGCGTGAATGGAGAAGGTGAAGATACTCGCATCGTCCCGCAGAATAGCGGCGGTGCCGTCTCCCTGATGCACATCGCAGTCGAGAATAAGCACGCGACGGGCGCGGCCCTCGGCCTGCATAGCGCGGGCAGCCACGGCGCTGTCGTTGAACACGCAGTAGCCTGCCCCGTGGTCGGCAAAGGCGTGGTGCGTGCCGCCAGCGAGGTTGACGCCCACCTGGCCCGCCAGGGCCGCGCGGCAGGCCGCGATGGTGGCGCCGGAGGAGCGGCGCGAACGCTCGACCATCGCTGGCGACCAGGGAAAGCCGATGCGCCGCTGCTCCTGGGCGCTCAGCGCACCCGCCTGGCAGCGCCGGATGTAGTCGGGGTCGTGGGCGCGGGCCAGCTCGGCGTCGCTGGCCGCGGGTGGCAGGTGGAGCCGGTCGGGGGGCGCCAGGCCCGCGGCGACCGCGCGCTCGCGCAGCAGCGCGTACTTCTGCATCGGGAAGCGATGCCCCACCGGCAGGGGCAGCACGAAGGTATCGGAGTAGAAGATCTGCATACTGAAAACAGGGGAACCCGGGGTTCCCCTCTTCATATCATACCAATTACCGTTGATGATGCCGCATTGCCTGAAGCGATTTCAGGCGTTGTGCTGCCCAGCGTGGCAATCCACAATCCAAAATGGTATCAGGCCCCATGCGCGGGGCGCACAACGTCAGAATGAAAATATTATTGTTCTTGGGAGGGCGCAGCCCTCCCAAACCCTCCCCGCTGGCGGGTTGTTTCCTGGGAGGGGCGTGGGGAAACCCGGTTTCCCCTTATGTTTAGTCACTCCGGCGGCTGGGCCAGCAGCACATAACCCAGGCCGCGGCGGGTCTGGATCAGGTCGGCAGCGGGGTCGGCGCGGCGCAGGGCGGCGCGCAGGTTGCTCACGGCACGGTCGAGGGCCTCGGCGTCGAGACCGGGATCGTAGTCGCGCCCCCAGATGGCCTCGGCGCAGGACTCGCGGCTGCACAGGGCGCCCAGGTTACGGTGCAGGTGCAGCAGCAGCCGGAACTGACCGGGCGGCAGGTCGAGCGGCTGGCTGTTGAGGAGAAAGACCTGTGCCCGTTCGTCGAAGCGCAGGCGCGAACCGGCTATCACCGTCGGGTCGGGGTCGAGGAAGCGCAGCAGCGCGCCAGCGGCGCCCAACCCGATGGTGTCGTGGTCGCTGAGCAGGTGCGGGCCGACCAGGGGCAACCCATTGACGAAGGTGCCGTTGGCGCTCCCTGCGTCGCGCAGCGCATAGCGCGGCCCCTCGCGCGTGATGCGCGCGTGCAGCCGTGAGACCGTTTGTCGGGCAATAACAATGTCGCAGCCTGGCGCGCGGCCCAGGGTATGTTCATCGCCGTCCAGGAGAAACTCGGCGGGCGTCACATCGTCGGCCAGGGCCACCAGGCGCGCAACAGCAGGTAGATCAGTCATACTTCCATTGTACCGCAGGCGCGCAAACCGCTGTGCTACAATAGGCCGCAGGTGAAACCGGGCTGTCCTGGCCCTTGCCCGGCAGGGTTGGGAGCGGCTGGCGCCCCCACAGGCAGGGGTACGGTTCGACAGGCTCACCGCAGGTGGGGAAACCCGGTTTCCCCGTCTTTTTACATCAGGCCCCATGCACACGGCGCACAACGCCACGATGAACATGGGGCGTCTTTGGGAGGGCCGCCTCCTCCCTGGCACTCCCCCGCTGGGGGAGGGAACCGGGCTCCTCCCCGCAGGGAGGGGGTTCGGTTCGACAGGCTCACCGCAGGTGGGGAAACCCGGTTTCCCCATGTCCCAACCGCTGGTGGGAGCGGCTGGCGCCC
>CAKZKA010000135.1 GCA_937120965.1 uncultured Chloroflexota bacterium | reverse complement strand
AAGACCAGTTCGGCGCCATCGAGGGCCACGGCATAATCATCGGTGAAGCTCAGACGCCCGGCGCGCATGTTGCGCTCTTGCAACTCTTCCAGCCCTGGCTCGTAGATCGGCGCCTTGCCGCTCCGGAGGAGTTCGAGCTTCTCCTGGTTAATCTCGACGCACGTGACCGTATTGCCCAGGTCGGCAAAGCAAACGCCGGTGGTAAGCCCTACGTACCCGGTGCCAACGACGCAAATGGTTCTCAATGCTGTGCTCCTTCATGGCGTTGGGCGTTCAGGGGACGCCAGTTCAAAAAGATGACCCACTTGCTTAAACGCGATACGGGGGGCCAGCGATACCGGGCTACCCGATTCGCGTCGGCGGGAACTGCACCCCGGGCGCCCGATCCAGACGACAGTCGAGCGCGGACGTCACAATTCTACCTCAACCTCGAAACCAGATTCGGCGGCGCGCGCGAGTGCCAGGGCCGCCACCGCCACGTCCTGCACAGCGTTCCCCACTGATTTGAAGAACGTGATCGCTTCGGGAGCGGGCCGTCCTGGCGCCTTTCCAGCGGCCACCTCTCCCAGTTCGCCGATCACGTGCTCCTCGGTGATCAAGCCCGCATCACGAGCCTGGATGAGGTCACCCGCCTCGGCCCAGGCAGCGCGCCGCTGATCCACCACCACGTGCGCGCGGGCTACCGTCGCAGCCGGGATCTCGGCCATCGAAGGTTTGTAGGACCCCACACCATTGATGTGCGTGCCCGGACGGAGATCGCTGTCGGCGAAGAGCGGTGTGGACGCGGCGGTAGCCGTGCAGATCACATCGGCCTCGGCGAGCGCATGGGCAGCATCGGGCGCGATGCGGATGTCCTGCCCCATGCCGTTGTTGCGCAACTGAGCGGCCAGGCGGTGCGCCCGTTCGAGGGTGCGGTTAACGATCCAGATGCGCTCGATCGGGCGCACCGCGCACACCGCGAGCACCTGCGGCAACGCCTGGGCGCCCGCTCCGAAGATAGCCAGCACCCGCGCATCGGGGCGGGCCATATGGCGCGTTGCCACGCCCGAGGCTGCGCCGGTGCGCAGGGCAGTGAGGTAGGCGCCATCGAGTGTGGCCAGCGGCCGCCCCGTCTCCGGGTCAAACAGGTTAACCAGCGCATAGATGCTCGGCGCGTCCCGTTCCCGGTTCTGGGGGAACACCGAGACCACCTTGACTCCCAGGGCCGGCAGCGGCTCCCCGGCGAGGCGCGCGGGCATCACAAAGCTGATCGCCTGGCGCTCAGGCGTTTCGACGTGGATACGCAGGGGCGCCTCGGCCTGCCCTGCGGAGAGGCGCACAAAGGCGCTTTCGACGGCGTCAATCGCAGCCGGCATCGGCACTGCCCGCCGAACATCGTCAGCCGAAAGGACACGCATCGCGGCTACCTCAAAAAAACAAACGAGGTGTGAGTCACCGGGACCCACACCTCATACGTTAGCTGCCTGAGCGATCCTCCAGAACAGCGTGGCGCGCGCTGTGGCTCACCGGCGCTACCCGGCGCTTTCGGCGGGCGCCTCGGCGGCCGTTTCTGGCGCCGAGGGCGCAGCCTCGCCACTGCTCAGCCGGCCCTCACCCTCGTTCACGCGGCGGAGCGAGAGGCCCATCCGCTGCCGCTGGCGATCCAGGCTGATCACCCTGGCGGTCACCGTCTGCCCGGGCTGCAGGACATCGCGCGGCTGGATCTGCGGGTCCGCATCCAGCTCACTGGCGTGGATCAGGCCCTCAACCGCCTCCTCCACCTGCACGAACGCGCCGAACGGCGTGACGTTGGTTACCGGGCCGGACACCAACTGGCCCAGGGCGTAGCGCTGGTCAATCGTCTCCCACGGATTGGCCTGCAACTGGCGGATGGAGAGGCCGATACGCTCGCGTTCGCGGTCAATCTCGACCACTACCACCTTGACTTCCTGGCCGGGCTGCAACACCTCGCGCGGATGGTTGACCCGCTGCCAGCTCAACTCGGAGATATGGGCCAGGCCATCGGCGCCGCCAAGGTCAATGAACGCGCCGAAGTTGGTAAGCTGATTGACCCGACCGGTCAGCACATCCCCGGGCTGCAACTCGGTGAGCAGCCGGTGCTTCTGGGCCTTGCGCCACTCCTGCGTTGCGCTGCGCTCCGAGAGCACCAGGCGGTTGCGCTCGCGATCCACCTCGATAACCTTGAGGGGGATCTCCTGGTTCACCATCTTTTGCAGCGCATGCTGCCGCTCCTCGGCTGCCGTGCGCCCGTGGAGCTGGGCCACCTGCGAGGCGGGCACGAAGCCGCGGATCCGATTAAACTGGACCAGCAGACCGCCCTTGTTGAAACCAATCACCTTGCAGCGGGTAATACCGCCATCCTTAAACAACTGCTCAGCGTACTCCCAGTCCTTCGCCACCTGAACCATCGTCAGCGAAAGAATGAGATCGCCGTCGCGGTTTTCGGGCTCCTGGACGTAGACCTGGATCGTATCGCCGACTTTCAGACCGTTGAGGAACTCCTCGCCCATCTGCCGTAGATCTTGAGCGGGGATCACGCCTTCGCGTTTCGTTCCAATCGAGACCAGGATGCCGCTGTCCTCGATTTGCATCACCAGCCCCTCGCGCAGCTCACCGCGCTGCGGGCGGGCGTAATCGTACTCATCGAGCAGCCTGGTCCAGTCGAGTTCCTCGTTGCCTTCCAGGGTCTCTTGATCCGGTTGCACCGACATGCTTCAAAGCCTCCTGCCAGAAAGGTAATGCTGGTCGCAACATCGCGACGCGAACCATAAAAAAGCGCCACCTGCACTGCAAGCTGGCGCGTAATGGCTATGCGCTTTGTCTCTCGGATGCTGTTCGCGCTTCTGGACGCGAAAACATCTATCGGCGCCTGCTGCAGGCTCCGCGAAATGGCTGGCTCTCCGATGCCATAGTTGAATTAGTGGCTGGAGGGTCGAACCGCGGCGGATGTCACGACTATGTTTTACAATGTGCGGTATTATAGTGGAGGAGCGAACAAAAGTCAAATCTTTGACGGTGGGTATGGGTTCACTCTTCTCCTGGGAGCGAGAGCATCTTCCCTCGAACGTCATAGGGGCAGGATGCCCTCATTTCCGGGCTTGCGTGGTTATCCCAACGCTGAACACGCACGACAGCGGGGAGCCGATCCCCCTACACTTCCGGTCGGCGGGGAGGGCATAGACCTTCCGGAAACCCCTTCCCTGATGATGCATGTGGGCGAAATTGCCGGACGAAACACGTCGAACAGGAACCTGGAAAGGGATCGTAACCATGGAGCGGCAGGAGCCAGTTCGCGTTCTATTTGTGTGCATGGGGAACATCTGCCGTTCGCCGATGGCCGAGGCAGTCTTTCGGCGACACGTCACCGATGCCGGCATCGCTGCCCATTTTCTGATCGACTCGGCGGGGACAGGGAGCTGGCACGTGGGCGAGCCGCCCCATCACGGCACCCTCGCTATCCTGTCTCGCCGCGGCATTGATCCGGGCAACCAGCGCGCCCGGCAGATCACCCGTAGCGACTTCGACCGCTTCGATTACATTGTCGCCATGGACCACGAGAACCTCGCCGCCCTCCAGCGGCTCCGTCGCGATAGCCAGGCGCAGATCAGCTTGTTGCTCGCGCACGCCCCCGGCTTGAGCGTCCGTGAGGTGCCTGACCCCTACTACTCCGGCGGTTTCGACCTGGTCTTCGACCTGGTTGATGCCGGTTGCCGCGGCTTGCTGGCCCACATCCGCGAACGCGAGGGGATCTGACCAGGAACACCTGCGTTCATTCCGGTGTTGGGCAGCGCACCCTCCCGGTGCGGAATGGCAAGCCTTCCGCGCCGGGAGGGTGCGTGCGGGCGTAGCCCTCCCGGGAACAGCTCTGGTCATGCTTCACCCACAAAGTTTGCTATGATGATAAGTAATACCAACTTCACGTGAACACTCCACAAGCAGTGGCGCGTCGAAGCGCATCTGGACGCCTTGCACAACAATCTGTAATCGGAAATCTACAATCTAAAACGGTATAAGAGCAGATCTGCCCGATCCTGGCGAGCGAAAGGCAAACCATGACAACGCTCCCGCCCGTGCTGCTCGAGGCCATCGCCACGGCCGCTGGCGCTCCCATAACACGCCTGGAACCCCTGGGAGGCAGTTTCGGGGCCAGGTTGATGCGTGTAACGGCGGGCGCACACCGCTTCGCTCTCAAATGGGCCAGTGGCGGCGCCCCGGCGGCCATGGTGGCTGCCGAGGCTCACGGCCTGCGCGCGCTTGCTGCCACCGGCGCCGTGCGTGTGCCCGCTGTCGTCCTGGCGCTCGAGGCTTCGGAGACGCAACCCGCGGCCGTGCTCAGCGAGTGGCTCGACGGTGGCGCCACCCACCCTGACCAGGCTGCCCTGGGTGAGGCGCTGGCGGCGCTGCACCGCTATTCAGCTCCGGCCTACGGCCTGGATTGTGATAACTTCATCGGTGGGACGCCCCAGGTCAACGGCTGGATGGAGGACTGGGTGGCCTTCTTCCGCGCGCGGCGCCTGCAGCCGCAGGTCGAACGCGCCGCGCAGGCCGGTTTGCTGTCAGCGGCGTGCCACCGCGCCCTCGAACGGCTGATGGGCCGCCTCGACCTGCTCCTCGGGGGTGTGCGCCGCGCCCCGTCACTGATCCATGGCGACCTCTGGGGAGGCAACGTGGTGGCTGCGCCCGGCGGTGTGGCCGCGCTGATCGACCCCGCCGTGTCCTACAGCGACCGTGAGGCCGAACTGGCCTTCACCGAGCTGTTTGGCGGCTTCTCGGCCCGCTTCTACGCCGCTTACAGCGCCGCCTGGCCCCTCGAGCCAGGCTACGCCGACCGGCGTGACCTCTACAATCTGTACCACCTGCTCAATCACCTGAACCTCTTCGGCGCGGGCTATAGCGCTCAGGTTGATGCTATCGCCCGGCGCTACGCCGGGTGAGCGATGCAGGACATTTGAGGGGCCCGGCCCTCCCACCGTACCCTGAGGTGAACATACGGGGAAACCGGGTTTCCCCACCTGTGGTGAGCTTGCCGAACCACTCCCCTCCCTGTGGGGAGGCGCCCGGTTCCCTCCCCCAGCGGGGTTCAGGGGCGGACAGAACGTATGAGCGCCGACGGGCGGTATGGCGTTGGGATGCGCTGGGTGGCTCCCGCCCCCTCCCCCTCTTCAAGCTTCGCTGGAGAGCCTGCGCTGAGCCTGTCGAAGCGGGGAGACCAGAGCCGCGCGCTGGGGCATTCCAAAGCGGTATACACCACGTTGGCTCGGATGTTCTGTCCGCCCTTAAACCCAGCGGGGGAGGGCCAGGGAGGGGGCGGCCCTCCCGGGAAACAACCCGCCAGCGGGGAGGGTCTGGGAGGGCGCAGCCCTCCTAAAACTGGGGTATGGGGAAACCGGGTTTCCCCATACCCCTGCCCGTGAGGGCGGCAAGCGCTCCTCACCGGGAGGGTTCGGGAGGGCGCAGCCCTCCCGGGAACCATTGGGCGGTACGCCCGCGCACCCGATGTGACGCTTTACCCCACATGTGAACACGTACCCTCCGAAGGCTTTACTACCAATTACCGTTGATGATGCCGCATTGCTTAAAACAGTTTCAGGCGTTGTGCTGCTCAGCGTGGCAATCCGCAATCCAAAATCTAAAATCCAAAGCGGTTTCAGCCGTTGTGCTGCCCAGCGTGGCAATCCGCAATCCAAAATCTAAAACCCAAAATGGTATAACCCCATGACCGACCGGCTGAAACTGATCCTGCGCGATCTTGCCGACCTGTGCGCGGCGCGGGGCGTGAGGGCCTGGCTCACCGGCGGCGCGGCCCGCGACCTGGCGTTGCAACGCATACCCGCCGACCTGGATGTCACGGTCGCCGGTGAGGGGTTGGAACTGGCCCGCGCCTTCGCCGACGCCCACGGAGGGGCCTTTGTGGCCCTCGATGCGCAACGGGATACCGGCAGGGCGGTGTTCGACGGCGCATCACCACTGACGGTAGACATCGTAGCCCTGCGCGCGCCCGGCATCGAGGCCGATCTGCGGCTGCGCGATTTTACCATCAACGCCCTGGCGTTACCGCTCGATGCGGCGCTGCGCCTGCCCACCGCTCCCGCGGCTCTGATTGACCCGACCGGCGGCCTGGCCGATCTCCGAGCGGGCGTGTTGCGGCCCTGCGGCCCCACCAGTCTGCTCGACGATCCGCTACGCATCTTGCGGGCCGCGCGGCTCTGCGCCACGCTGGACCTGCGCCCCGCTCCGGAACTGATCGAACTGGCGCGCGCTGCGGCCCCGGGCCTCGACCAGGTTGCAGCCGAGCGCGCCCGTGATGAACTGCTCAAGCTGCTCGATGCCCCCGCTGCTGCCCCCTGGCTGCGCTTCCTCGACGCCTGTAGCGCCCTGACCCGCCTGATCCCCGAGCTGGAGCCCGCTCGCGCCTGCGAGCAGCCCTACGTCCACTTCCTGCCAGTCCTGGCACATATGCTGGAGACCGTGGCCGCCCTGGATTGGCTGCTCGGCGGCCCGACGAGAACGGAGGCGCTGCCCGTGGCGGTACGGACGTACCCGGAGCTTACCCGCGACCTGCCGTTCGCTGCCCCCTTGCAGGCCCTGATGGCCGAACGCCGCGCCGGTGGGCATCGCCGGCAAGCCCTGCTGAAACTGGCCGCCCTGATCCACGACAATGCCAAGCCGCAGACAAAAACCGTCCATCCTGACGGCAAAGTCACCTTCTACGGCCATCAAGAGCTTGGCGCGGACGAGGCGGCGCAGATCGGGCGGCGCTTGCGGCTCAGCCGCAACGATATTCGATACGTGGAGCTGGTGGTGCGGGAACATATGCGCCCCGGGCAACTGCGTGCCGTGGAGGTGCTCACGCCCCGCGCCCTGCACCGCTTCTTCCGTGAGCTTGGCGATGCGGGACCTGATGTGCTGCTGCACGAACTGGCCGACCACCTGGCGACCCGGGGGCCGCACGTGGATCCGGAGGGTTGGGTGGCGCATCTGGCGTGGACCGGGGCGCTGCTGGCCTACTACTACGCCCCGGCGCCCACCCGGCGAGAGCCGTTGATTGACGGCCACGAGTTGATGGCGGCCCTGGGGATCGGGCCGGGGCCCCGTGTCGGCGCGTTACTGCGCGAAATCGCCGAGGCCCGGGCGGCGGGTGAAATCACCACACGCGAAGAGGCAATTCACCTCGCCAGGCAACGTATCCGCAATTACTGAGGTGAACATAGCCCGCCCGCGGGAGGGTTTGGGAGGGCGAAGCCCTCCCAGAAACGAGCCCCCAGCGGGGAGGGTTTGGGAGGGCTACGCCCTCCCAAGAATAATTATTTTCATTCCAGCGTTGTGCGGCGCAGCCGCATAACGGCTCATCCGTAATCGCGCTAGCGTTCACGTTTCCCTTCGACCTTCACATGCAGGCGTAACTCCTCGGTGCGCTGGCGGTCGTCACGAGCACGGGGACGCTCTTCGTTGAGCAACGGCAGGAGCACCAGGGTCAGTACCATCATCACGGCCAGCAGAACGGTAGGAAAGTGATTGATCCACTCAACCATCAGCTACTCCTTGGTTACCCTTCGCTGCGAACGAGGCAGCCGACGTGGCGTGTTTCGTTCAGACTGTTGGGCGCTTGCGGCAGCGCCGCAAGCTGATAGTGGCGCATTACCCGCTGCATCCTACTCAAGGACGGCCCGGGGGGCAATGAGAGCTCTATGAGTTATGGCTGAATGGTGCCTGGGAGGGCGTTCTGAAGAACCTGGGGCAACCCGGTTTCCCCCTGCCCCCGCCTGCCGGGGCGCAGGCGTCCCAACACCAGTTGGGGGAAGGGGAAGTCTGGTTTCCCCATCCCTCTCCCTGAGGGGTTTAAGGACGGACAGAACATCCGAGCCACCGTGGCTTGTACCGCATTGGCACGCCCCTGCGCACGGCTCTGGTCTCCCCTCTCCAGCGAAGCTGGAGAGGGGGAGGGGGTGAGGACCAACCAGCGCATCCCAACGCCATAACGCCCGTCGGCGCTCATACGTTCTGTCCGCCCCTGAACCCTGAGGGGAGGATGCGGAAGGACGCAGCCCTTCTGGGAATAAACCTGTTTTCATCCGGAACGGACAGGCACGTGCTGCGACGCTGACGCTACTTCAGCACATCGCGCACAATCTGTTCGAGCCGGTCGAGCGGAAACGGTTTGGGGAGGTAATAATCAACGCGCTGTTCGCGGGCGCGCTTCTCAAGTTCCGGCGAGGCGTAAGCGGTAATCATCACCACCCGCGTATCGGGCGAGGTTTCTTTGATTGCCGCGGCGAGTTGCAGGCCATTCATGCCCGGCATGTTGTAATCGGTAATCACCAGGGGAACGGAGCGCAAGGCGATCTGCGCCAGAGCTTCCGCTCCTCCGTTGACCGTAACGATATCGTAGCCGCCGGTCAGATCGCGCATCAAGCGATGGAGAATCACCAGAATGTCGGGCTCGTCTTCGACAAGAACGATAGCCGGATTGCGACCTGAGACATCGGGCATGGGCGCCACTCCTCAATTTCCCTCAGATGTCCATACGGCTTCGCCGCGCAATATGAACGCACGTGTAGACACAACGGGGTTGATCCACACTCCACCAGGGTGTCAAGTATCTCCGGCGCCGGTTGTGGGGAAACCGAATTCCCCGTACCCGAGCCTGATGGGAAAGTTCACGGAGGCGAAGCCCTCCAGATCCTTCCTGTCTTTATGACCTGCGTGCTTCGTGGTGCGTATTCACCTGAGGCGCACATGAGCCGGACAGCCGGGCAGCACGAGGCTAAGTAGCGAGTATTGTAACATACCGCGTGAAGCCGGGCAAGCGACCCGATGCTCCCAGAGAGCAGCTAGCGCGGGGAGGGCGTGGCAGGTTTTTGCACCCTCCTGCCCGTGCTCGCGCGGCTGCCGGGTTGGCGCGCATCCCTGGAAGAGTCAGGCACGCCTTTCGCATTCGTTAATTCGTTTCCCATTCGTTGGCCCATTTCATTGGCCCATTTCTCTGGCGCATTCAGGCGTTTTGCCGCATCAGGAAGCCGATCCCGGAGCAGGTGAAACCCTTTGAAGGGCTTCGCCCTCCCAAACATAAACCTGGTTTCATCGTACGTGTTCACATTTGGGGTAAGGCATCACCTCGGGAACGCGGGCGTCCCGCCCGCCGCCGTGGTTGGCGGGGCGGCCGTAAGGCATCACCTCGGGAGCGCGGGCGTCCCGCTCGCAAGGGCCTGGATGCGGGCAAGATGCCCGCGCTCCCGGGAGAAGGGTGAACACGTACTTTTCATCCTGTCAGGGTACGGCACGGCCCCCTGGACGACCGACGTGATGCCGCAGGCCAGTTTGCAAGCACAGAGACGGGGAGAAGCGCCGCGCTGTCTGTGAACCAGGCAAATAGTGGTACAGTAAACCACCGCCCCGCGCGGGGGCGGGCGCCTGGTAGGAGCCTCTATGACGCAGCTCGTCGGGATCTTTCTCAACGTCCTCGTGCCGGTGTTCTCGCTGGTTCTGCTCGGCTATCTGACCGCTCCGCGCCTGCAACTGGAGACCCGCACGCTCTCGCGCTACGCCTACTTTGTTCTTACCCCGGCCCTGGTGTTCACTACCCTGAGCCAGACACGTATCGAAGTGGCCCTGGCAGGGCGAATGATCGGCTTCATTACCCTCGTCTACATCGGGACGATCGTCATTGCCTTTGTCATTGCGCGTCTGCTGCGGCGCCCGGCGGAGATGACCGCAGCCTATGTGATGATTGCCGCCTTCGGCAACGTCGGCAATTTTGGTCTGCCCATCATCCAGTTCGCCGAAGGGCCAGAGGCGCTCGGTCTCGCCACGTTGTACTTCCTGGCCAATCTGGTGCTGGCCTTTATCGTCTGCGTCACGGCGGCCAACTTCAGCCGGGGCATTAACCTCGGGATGGTGGGACGGGTCTTTCGCACACCCGCGCTGATCGCCCTCGCACCTGCCCTGGCCGTCAATGGACTGAACATCAGCCTGCCGGCGGTGGTCACGCGACCGCTGGAGTTGCTCTCGGCGGCGCTGATCCCGACCATGCTGATTGTGCTGGGCGCCCAACTGTCCGAGGCGGGAATACCCCGACTCAACCCGGATATGCTGGTCTCCAGCGCTATCAGGCTAATCGGCGGGCCGCTGATCGCCTTCAGCACGGTTGCCTGGTTCGCTCTGCCGCCCCTGGAGCGCAACGTCGGCATCCTCCAGGCTAGTATGCCCACGGCGGTCCTGGTGTCAATCATCGCCATGGAGAATCGCCTGCTGCCGGAGTTTGTCACCGCGACGGTGCTCTTCTCGAATGTGATCAGTATTACCACGCTGGCAGTGGTGTTACTGTTGTTGTAAAGTTTTGCCTTTAGACGGTCATGCGCATAGCGCACAACGCCGGAATGAACATAGTAATTATTCCTGGGAGGGCGTAGAGGCGCGGCGCCGCCGCGCCTCTACGCCCAAACCCTCCCCGCTAGCGGGCTGTTTCCTGAGAGGGCGCAGCCCTCTCACACCCTCCCGGTGCTGAGGGCTTGTCGCCCTGACAGGCAGGGTTGGGGAACCCCGGGTTCCCCACGTTCTTATCAGCCCTCTATGCGGCTGCGCCGCGCAACGCTAATTGGTTGCTTGAGATCGCAAAGTAATGTATAATGCGCCGCGCGGTTTTTCCCTCTCAAGTACAAATGCTCAGGAGCAACCATGAAACGACGCGAGTTTCTTCGTGGCGCGGCAGCCGGTGTCCTTGGCGGTCTAGGAATGACTCTGGCGGCGTGCGCCAGCCCGCCCGCGGCGCCGCCGACGGGTGGTGGCGCAACGGCGCCGGCAGGCGGCGCACAGGCCGAGCCGACCGCACCGCAAGCGCAGGCCCCGGCGCAGGGGTCGTCGCTCCCCGCAGTGGAGTGGCGTATGGGCACGAGCTGGCCCATCGCGCTCGATACGATCTACGGCGGCGCCACCGTGATCGCTGAGCGGGTCGGTGAGTTGTCGGGCGGGATGTTCAAGATTACCACCTTTCCTGCCGGCGAGCTGTTCCCCGGCCTGGAGGTGGTGCAGAACGTACAGCAGGGCACGGTTGAGTCAGGCCATACCGCACTGTACTACTACGTCGGCCTTAACCCGGCCTGGGCCTTTGGCACGTCGCTGCCCTTCGGCCTGACGGCCCAGCAGCAGAATGCCTGGTTGTACCACGGCGGCGGCAACGAGGCTCTCAACAAGCTGGCCAACGGCTTCGGCGTCACCGTGTTTCCTGCAGGTAACACCGGCTCGCAGATGGGCGGCTGGTGGCGTAAAGAGATCAAGACGCTGGCCGACGTGCAGGGCATCAAGTTGCGCATCCCGGGTCTCGGCGCCCAGGTCTGGCAGCGCCTCGGGGTGGTAACGCAAACGCTTCCTGGCGGCGAGATTTTCCAGGCCCTCTCCACCGGCGCGGTGGACGCCGCCGAGTGGGTCGGGCCCTACGATGATCAGAAGCTGGGATTGCCCGATGCAGCTAACTTCTACTACACCCCCGGCTGGTGGGAACCGGGCCCCTCCCTGCATGCGGTGGTGAACAATGACGCCTGGAGCAAGCTGCCGGTGGAGTACCAGCGCTACTTCGCCGTGGCGGCCTGGGAGTCGAATATGAATATGCTCGCCAAGTACGATGCGCTCAACCAGGACGCGCTGAATCAGATCCTCTCCGGCGGGAAGATTCAACTCAAGGTCTATCCTGACGAGATCCTCACAGCCGCGCAGAAGGCGGCTTTTGAACTCTACGATGAGAGTGCCGCCTCATCGCCCGAGTTCAAGGAGATCTTCGAACCCTGGAAGCAGTTCCGCGAGAAGATCTACAAGTGGCACCAGACCAACGAGTTCCCCTTCGCCAGCTTCGTCTACAACAATCCGACCTGAGGTGAACCCGCGGAAACCGGGTTTCCCCGCGCCCTGGCTTACTCCGCCGGGGTGGCAGGCCCCTCCAGCAGCGGCTGGAGGGTGGGGAAACCCGGTTTCCCTCTTTTCAGATCAGCCGTTCATGCGGCTGCGCCGCATAACCCCAGGACGAACATGAGTTATTCCTGGGCGTAGAGGCGCGGCGCCGCCGCGCCCCTACTACGCCCAAACCCTCCCCTCAGGGAGGGGCGGTGGGGAAACCCGGTTTCTCCTGCCCCCACTGCCCCTTCGCGGGAAGCCGGCGGGTCGTGGTCACCGTCCGAATGAAACAGACGGCAAATAGGTTACCAGCGCCGGAAACAGAATAACCAGGATCACGACTGCAAGCTGCACCGCGATAAACGGCCACACCCCGCGGTAGATGTCCTGGGTTGTGACCTCGGGTGGGGCGACGCCCTTCAGGTAGAACAGCGCGAAGCCGAAGGGCGGGGTCAGGAACGAGGTCTGCAGGTTGGCGCCGAGAATAACGCCAAACCACATCATGTCAACCCCCAGATCGCGCGCGACCGGAACGAACAGAGGGATAACGATGAAGCAGATCTCGAAGAAGTCAATGAAGAACCCCAGGAAGAAAACAATCAGCATGCTGGCAACCATGAAGCCCCAGAAGCCGCCGGGCAGGTTGGCCATAATGTCGTAGACGAACTTATCGCCGCTCAAGGCCCGGAAGACCAGTGAGAAGGCCGTGGAGCCAATCAGGATGAATATCACCATCGTAGTGGTGCGTAGCGTCGCGTCGGACACTTCGCGGAACGTCCTGAAGTTCAGGCGCCGGTTAAAGGCGGCGAGGATGGTTGCGCCGAGGGCGCCTACTGCGCCGGCCTCGGTAGCGGTGGCTAAGCCGAAGAAAATCGATCCCAGCACGGCCATAATCAGCAACAGGGGGGGCACCATAACTTTGAGCACACGCAGCGCAAGGGCGCGACCTCGAAGCGTGCGTGCCGAGAGTGGCAGCGCGGGAGCCATATCGGGCTTGATCTGGGCCACGGTCCAGCAGTAGAAGGCCAGCGCTGCGGCCAGGAGCAGGCCAGGGATCAGGGAGCCGATGAAGAGCCGCCCCACCGAAACGCCAAGCTGATCGCCCAGGACCACCAGCACCACCGAGGGAGGGATGATCTGCCCCAGCGTGCCGGAGGCGCAGATCACACCGGTGGCCAGTTGCTTGTTGTAGTTATAGCGCAGCATAATCGGCAGGGAAATCAGGCCCATTGCCACCACCGTGGCCGCAACTACCCCCGTCGTTGCCGCCAGCAATGCGCCCACCACCACCACCGCAATTGCCAGCCCGCCGCGCATCGGCCCGAACAGCACGCCCATTGTGTCAAGCAGATCTTCGGCCAGTCCTGATTTTTCGAGCATGGCGCCCAGAAAAATGAAGTAGGGGATCGCCAGGAGCGTAAAATTCGAGGCAATGCCAAAGATACGCGACGGCAAAGCGCGGATCAGAATCGGATCGAAGATCCCCAGGCTCACGCCAATCAGGCCAAAAATGACCCCCACCGCAGCCAGGGAGAATGCCACCGGATAGCCGATCGAGAGTATCACCAGGGCGCCGAGAAACATTAACGGACCGAGCCACTCGCCCATGCAACCTCCAACGACGATGTTCAGGTCTTTTCGTGAGCGTTTCCTACACGGGGTAACCGGTCTGCTCCACACCTCCGCCTGGCGCAGAGATTCTCCTGGGAGAGCTTCGCCCTTACAGGCCCTCCCGGTGCGGCGGGATGCTACCCCCGTGGGCAGGCGCGGGACTTTGCCCTTCCAAACCCTCCCGGTATGGGGGCGCGTCGCCCCTGTGAGCAGGGACGCGGTTCGACAGGCTCACCGCAGGTTAGGAAACCCCGGTTTCCCCATACCCCAACCGTTACGGTCTACTCCAGCTCCAGCGTATCGCGCCTCTGCTCCTCGGCGACCAGGGAGGGATCGGCGAAACCCGTCACGACGGCAAGGTTCTTGATCGCCTCAGAGATGCCCTGAATGAAGAGCAGCGCAGGACTGACGATCAGAAAGGCTTTCAGTGGGTAGCGCGGCAGGCCGCCGGGGTCGGGCGACATTTCGCGGATCTTGAAAGCCGTCTGCACGACCGGCCAGGAAAAATAGATCAACAGTACGCAAAACGGCATCAGAAACAACAACGTGCCCAGCAGATCGACCAGCGCCTTGCGGCGGGGCGGATAGTTGGCGTAGAAGAGGTCAACTCGCACGTGGCCGCCGTGCTTGAGCACATAAGCGCTACCGAGGAAGAAGATCACCGAGAAGATGTACCACTGGGCCTCAATGTAGAAATTCGAGCCCAGCGTGCGGCCAATGGCGCGCCCCACGTAGCGATTCGCAACGTTCCAGACCCCGACGCCGACGACGATTGGCACCAGCCAGATAGTGACATTGCCAACCACTTCGATGAATGCGTCAATCACCTTTGAAAGACGGAGCAATCCCTGCACGCGATGACCTCCATGGGTACAACAGACTGAGCCATTGCTCGCCCTTCGGCGCACTGGTGCCATCAGGCTCGTACCAGGAGCC
Organism: uncultured Chloroflexota bacterium; assembly: GCA_937120965.1. Classification (GTDB taxonomy): domain Bacteria; phylum Chloroflexota; class Chloroflexia; order Chloroflexales; family Chloroflexaceae; genus JACAEO01. The sequence continues at coordinate 3,577 of CAKZKA010000135.1, read as the reverse complement.
CGGCCGTTCGCGACACTGGCCCGGCGAACGGCACATGTGGACGGAAACTGTTGTTACGCGAATAGTTGGAAACGCAAAATGCGCGTCTTCCATAGTACCGCTTCTGGCGGGATCTGTCAAAGGCGCGAACGTGCGTGTTCACATGTGGGGTAAGGCGTCACCCCGGGAGCGCGGGCGTCCCGCCCGCAAGGGCCTGGATGCGGGCAAGATGCCCGCGCACCCAGGCAAAATGTGAACACGTACCCCTGAGAGGGGAAGGCAACGGGGTTTGCCGGCTGCGCGGGGGCCGTCTGCGCGGTTCCGTTGCTCGCCACGGGAACGAAACCGGGGCTATCCGGGACAGCGATGCGCTCCGTGGCCCTTCCGCGGGCGCCAGAGGCAAGGGGGAGGAGCAGGCTGGCTGCTCCTCCCCCTCCATTCGGTCGAGGCCCTACTCGTGGTTGAGGCCCCAGTCTGCGGGTGTGCGCCAGAGGCTGGAGAGGATCAATTCGCGCACGTAGATCAGCTCCTTGGGCAGCCGGTCGTAGAGCTTGATGAACAGCTCCTCGTGGAGCAGGATCTCGTGGCGCCAGGCCTCGGGATCGATGTGCATCACCTTGTCGAACTGCTCGCGGCTGAAGTCCAGGCCCCGCCAGTCGAGATGGTCGTAGCAGGGGATCCATCCAATCGGGCTCTCGACGCTGAAGGCCTCGCCGTGAGCGCGCTGCACGATCCACTTGAGCACGCGCATGTTCTCGCCGAAGCCCGGCCAGATGAACTTGCCGTTCTCGTCCTTGCGGAACCAGTTAACACTGAAGATGCGCGGCGGATTGAAGATCTCGCGGCCGAATTGCAGCCAGTGGTTGATGTAGTCGGCCATGTGGTAGCCGGCAAAGGGCAGCATCGCGAAGGGGTCGCGTCGGACCACGCCCTGCTGGCCGAAGGCGGCAGCGGTGGTCTCCGAGCCCATCGTGGCGGCCATGTAGACCCCGTAGGTCCAGTTGAAACCCTGATAGACCAGCGGCACCGTGCTGCTGCGGCGCCCACCGAAGATGAAGGCCTCGATATGCACGCCCTTCGGATCGTCCCAGGACGGATCGAGGACGGGGTTATTGGTAGCGGGGGCGGTGAAGCGCGCGTTGGGGTGTGCGGCGGGCGTGCTGCTCTCCGGCGTCCAGTCATTGCCGCGCCAGTCGATCAGGTGGGCCGGCTTCTCTTTGGTCATGCCCTCCCACCAGACATCGCCGTCGTCGGTCAGGGCCACGTTGGTGAAGATCGTGTTCCGGGCGACCGATTCCATGGCGCTGGGGTTTGTTTCGTATGAAGTGCCAGGAGCGACGCCGAAGTAGCCCGACTCGGGGTTGATCGCGTAGAGCTTACCCTCCGGGCTGGGCTTGATCCAGGCAATATCGTCACCCACCGTGGTGACTTCCCAACCCTCTTCCTGGAACGCCTTTGGCGGCACGAGCATAGCAAAGTTGGTCTTGCCGCAGGCCGAGGGGAAGGCGGCAGCCACGTAGGTCTTGCGGCCGGTTGGATCCTTCACGCCCAGGATCAGCATGTGCTCGGCAAGCCATCCTTCCGCGCGGGCCATCACCGAGGCGATGCGCAGGGCGAAGCACTTCTTGCCCAGCAACGCGTTCCCGCCGTAGCCCGAGCCGTAGGACCAGATCGCCCGCTCCTCGGGGAAATGCACAATGTACTTGACCGTGGGGTTGCAGGGCCAGGGCACATCTTGCTGGCCTGGCTCCAGCGGCGCGCCAACACTGTGGGCGCAGGGAATATACTCGCCGTTTTCGCCGAGGTAGTCGTACACCGCCTTGCCCATGCGAGTCATGATCCGCATGTTGACAACCACGTAGGGCGAGTCGGTGAGCTGGATGCCGATCTTCGAGATGGGCGAGCCCAGCGGCCCCATGCTGAAGGGGATGACATACATCGTCCGCCCGCGCATCGAACCGTTGAACAGGCCGAGCAGGATCTCCTTCATCTCCCGCGGGTTCATCCAGTTGTTGGTCGGGCCGGCATCAGACTTGGAGAGCGAACAGATGAACGTGCGATCCTCAACGCGGGCGACATCGCTGGGATCGGAGCGAGCAAGGAAACAGCCGGGCCGCTTCTCAGGGTTGAGCCGGATGAAGGTGCCGCTCTGGACCATCTGCTCGCAGAGCTGATCGTACTCTTCCTGCGACCCGTCGCAGAAGTGCACCGCATCGGGCTGACACAGAGCGACCCACTCCTTGATCCACTCCTTCAGTTGCTCGTGCTTAACGTACTCCGGAAACGCGATCTCCGCCGGTTTTGTCGCCACAGTCCCTGGAGTGCTCATGCAACCCTTCCTGCGCTGATGCGCACTGAACATGGGCCGACGTTCCGTGAATGCGACAATCATACCACGACATGCGCCTCGTTTGCGGGGAAAAAAGTCACGGATTATACTGAATGTCGCAACCGCAACCGTTTGTGAGGAAACAATCAGGCCCTTGACAGCGCCGGGGCGCTGTGCTACGTTCCCTCTCAGCCTGTGGGTAGGATGACGGAGAAACCGGGTTTTCCCATCACCCCTTCGCGGGAGGGCGCAGCTCCCAAACCCTCTCCGCCGGTGAGTTGTTTCCTGGGAGGGCGGGGCCTTCCCAAGCCTTCCCTTCAGGGAGGGGGTTGGGGAAACCGGGTTTCCCCACCCCCCAACCGCTGTTGGGAGCGGCTGGCGCCCCCACAGGCACGGGGATGGGGAAACCCGGTTTCCCCGTATGTTCACCTCAGGAACCTGCTATGCCTGCGATCGATCTCAACTGCGACTGTGGCGAGAGCTTCGGCGTCTGGTCCCTCGGCGACGATGCGGCCGTACTGTGCCACGTAACCTCGGCCAACGTAGCCTGCGGCGCCCACGCCGGCGACCCCGAGGTGATGCGGCGCACCGTGCGGCTGTGCCGCTCGCTGGGGGTAGCGGTGGGGGCGCATCCCGGCTTCCCCGATCTTCAGGGCTTCGGACGACGCCCCCTGCCCATGTCCCCGTCCGAGATTGAAACGACGGTGCTGGCTCAGATCGGCTCGCTCTACGCCATTGCCCGCGCCGAGGGGGTGCCGTTGCGCCATGTTAAGCCCCACGGCGCGCTGTACAACCTGGCGGCGGTGACTCCTGCCGTCGCTGAGGCGCTTGCCCGCGGCGTGGCCGCCTTCAGCCGCGAACTCATCCTGGTCGGGTTGGCCGGCTCGCTCCTGGTGGAGGCCGGCGCGGCGGCAGGCTTGCCCGTGGCGCGCGAGGCTTTCGCCGACCGGGGGTACGCCGCGAACGGCACGCTGTTGCCTCGCGACGCCCCGGGGGCGCTCATCCTCGATCCGGCGCAGTGTCTGGCCCAGGCGTTGAGCATTGTCACCGCGAGCCAGGTAAGCGGCCCGGACGGACCTGTAGCGGTGATCGCCGATACGCTCTGCATCCACGGCGATGCGCCCGGTGCGGCAGAGCGAGCCGCCCTGTTGCGCCAGGGCCTTGTCGCGGCGGGTGTCGAGGTGCGGAGCTTGTAATACCAATTACCGTTGATGATGCCGCATTGCTTAAAGCGGTTTTAGGCGTTGTGCTGCCCAGTGTGGCAATCCA
>CAKZKA010000134.1 GCA_937120965.1 uncultured Chloroflexota bacterium | reverse complement strand
GCAAGCGCCCTGCGTTCGACTTGCATGCATTAGGCACGCCGCCAGCGTTCGTCCTGAGCCAGGATCAAACTCTGCGTGGGATTGTGAAGCGCGCCTTCCGGCGCCCTCACCATCCGTTATTGACGTGGACCAACTCTATCAACTACCGTATTCTGGTTGTGAAGGTGCTCACTGAAAACGAGCCGGGGGAAAACAAAACCAGGAAGGTTCAGATGTTTCTGAGCTTCCTGGCGACGTCTCTGATACAGCTATCAGCGCGGTTCGCTCGGTTTGTTTCCTCGCTTGTTGCGTCTACCCCACAGCAGACTGTGAGTGAGACGTGGCTCGTTGCAGCGTTGGTAGTATAGCACTCGCGCCGAGGGTTGTCAAGGATGTGTTAAGAGGTGAGTCTGCATAGATTATGGGGCCGTGAAGCGCGGCGCCCCGGAGCGGCGGTGAACTATGTTACCATGGGCTAGTTTCGGAACCAGGTAGCAGTTCCGGGCGCGCCTTCGATATGTGTGGCCACGCCGCACGTGCCACTGCTTCAGGTGCGCTCGGTAGGAGTCAGGCGAGGAAACGATGTCCATCGAAGCGGCGTTGCGCGAGGTTCAGGTATTGGAGGTGGCGACGTATCTGCCGGGGCCGGCGTGCACCCGGTTGCTGGCGAGCCTCGGCGCGCGCGTGACCAAAGTGGTGCGCCCGGGCGGCGATCCGCTCCAGCGGCTTCCACCGCTGCACGTGGCCTACGCGGCCCTGAATGCCGGCAAGGTTGAAGTGGAACTGGATTTGAAACGCCCGGAGGACGCGGAAACCTTCCGGACCCTCGCGCGCCAGGCCGATGTCGTGGTGGATGGGATGCGTCCGGGCGCGCTGGAACGCCTGGGGGTGGGACCGGCGGCGCTCCAGGCTCTCAATCCTCGCCTGATCTACTGTGCGCTGAGCGGCTATGGTCTGTCGGGACCCCTCAGCCATCTGGCGGGGCACGATCTGAACTTCGTGGCGCTCTCGGGGTTGCTGGCGACCACGACCGTAGGCGACGAACCGGCGCTGCCGGGTACCCAGCTCGCCGATCTGGTGAGTGGCCTGACCGCGGCAACGGCGATTCTGGCGGCGCTGCTCGCCCGCGGTGATGGGCCGGGTTGCCGGATCGATGCGCCTATGCTCGGCGCGACCCGCTGGTTGATGACGCCCTGGTATGCAGTGGCGCGCGCCGGCGAGCAGGAAGGTGGGTTGACTGGCCGGACAGCCTGCTACCGGGCCTACCGCACCGCCGATGGGCGTCATCTGGCGGTGGCGGCGCTGGAGCCGCACTTCTGGGCGCGCTTCTGCGAGGCCCTGGGGCGTCCTGACCTGATTCCCAAGCATCAGGACGCCGATCAGCAGGCCCTGGCCGACGAGATCGCCACGCTGATCGCCCGGCGCCGCCTGGAGGAATGGTTGCCCGTCTTTGCCGATCTGGATGCCTGTGTCACTCCTGCTTTGACGCTTGAGGAAGCGGCCCGCGACTGGGACGGAGAGGCCAGGTTGCCCTGTTCGTTTCACCTGTGATCTGTGCCGTGGATGAGCATGGGTTGTTTCCTGGAAGGGGGCGGAACGCCCCGGAGCCTCTTGTCGGGCAGGAACGCGGGGAGGCCGGGGGAAAGCGGATTTCCCCTTCGCGCGTTCGCCTCAGAGCACAATCTTGCGTTCGGCAATCAACTTATTCCGCAGCTTGCGGTACAGTTCATCGTAGTTGAGGCGCCCCATGGTAATCTCGTACTTGTAGGCCTGGAGCATCTTGTGTACCTCGGCGTCGAGGCGCTCCTCGACCATCAGCTCATCGGTAATAATCTCGATGATGGCGAGCTTCAGCGCCGTATCATCGCCGCGAAAGAGTACGCCGTCAATGTCGGCGAGGGTGTCAATGAGGGCCACGGCCAGGGCCTCGATCTTTTCAGGAGAGAGCTTCATCCGTTCTCCTCACGGGTGGCGGAGAGGGTCTGGCGCAAGGCGCGCAGTTCGTCAATGCGCTCCGGGGGCAGGCGCCGGATCGGGCCAAGCAGCGTCGCTGCGTGGATGATCCGCGCGCAGTGCTCGAGTTGCTCCATCAGGTAGTAGGCCTCGAGGGGCGTGCTTCCCAGTGTCAGCGCGCCGTGGTGAGAGAGCAGCACCGCGTTGTGCTCGCCGATCAGGTCGTCAACAGCGGCGCCCATCTCGGCGGTGCCGGTGCGGGCATAGGGCGCGGTGGGCACGGGGCCGAGGGCCAGCACGGCCTCAGGCAGGAACGGCTCGGTCATGCTGATACCCGCCAGGGTGAGCGCCACGGCGGTGGGCGGATGGGCGTGCACGCAGGCCCGCGCGTCGGGTCGGCGGCGGTAGACGTGCAGGTGCAGCAGTTGCTCGGTAGACTGGCGCCGGCCCGGCGCCGCGCGGAGCAACTGGCCCTCGGTGTCGACAACTACCAGGTCCTCGGGTTCCAGATCGCCTTTGCACATCCCCGCTGGCGTGATCACAATCGTGCCATCGGGCAGTCGGGCCGAGATGTTGCCGTCGCCAGCGGCGATCAACCCCCGCTGGTAGAGCCGGCGTCCCACCTGAACAATGGCAAGGCGGAGTGTCTCCTCGGTCGGAGCGTGGTTGTTCATAGGCTGCGATGGCGCCGCAAGGCGGCGCGTAGCTGGCGGGCGAGCAGCAGGGCGAAGAGCGCCCACCCGAGCCAGGCGATCAGCGTGTGACTCAAGCGCGTGAGCAGCAAGCCGATGAGGAGCGCGATGCGCACCGCGCCAACGAGGCTGCGCTTCCAGGCCAGCACCCGCGGGGCGACCTCCCAGTCGATTGCGGCGATGCGCGGCAACAGCCCCCGTTCCAGGCACCCCTCCAGAGAGTAGACGTAGATCGTATCGGTAAATTGACCGGCGAGAATGAGGTCGCGTTCAAGCGCCTCCCACGACAGGGGTGGCAGCCCTCTGATGCTCCTGGCGCGCGAACCAGCGCTATCAACCACGCCAACGGCAATACCATCCGCGGCCGGGCCGTAACTGGCGATCAGCGCGCCGCCCAGGTCATCTTCCAGGGCCGCCAGCGGAACGCTACTGTAACAGATCAGTACTTCCACATCGGCTGGTATGTCAACAATGTCGAGCACTCGCTGGGCCAGGGTACTGCCCGCTCGCCGGTCGTCGGCCACAATGGGCACCTGGTAGGTGTGCACCTCGTAGCCGTCGTGGCGGATTTCGCTCACCAGGTCGGTGTAGGCGTTACGAGCGGCGCCGTAGAGCACGTTGTCGCGGGCGCGCAGCAGGCGGCGAGCCAGGTGGCGCGGGTTCCCGTGTTGCAACTGGTCAATGGCGCTGCCCGGAGGGGCAATGTTCAGGCCAACCGCGCGGAACCGCAACCCGTGCTCCCGTACCCAGTCGCGGAAGCGATAGTAGCGCGCAAAGGCCTGGGGATAGTTCTGTAGATTGAACCAGAAGTCTTCGCCGGGCGGAAGGAGGAGCCAGGCGACGACCGAAACGTCGCGCTGGTTCAACACGCGCACCGCCTCGGCAAGGCTCGGGGTAAACTCATAGAGCGCCAGCGCCACCCCGTAGCCGTGCGTGGCAAGGTAAGCGGCAAGACCACCGTCGCGAAGGCGCGCGAGCAGCTCGGTCCCGTCAAGCTCGCTGAAGAAGATGACCTGGGGATGGCCGTAGCCAGGTCCTACCGCTTCTGTTGTTGGTGTTGCAGCTTGCACAGGTGTTAATGCGCCTGGTCGCACGTCTGGCGAGGTCTCTGATACGCATGGTCGGGGAAGCGGATCCCTGACAGGGCGAGGCCCTCCTGGTCCCTTCCGTTCGAGACGTTCCGGTGCGCCACTTCGACAGAGTTTCGGTCGGCGTTACAGTCGGGAAGTATGGGCGTGCGCTTTCCTCCGCCACGCGCAGGGCAGGCATGGGGTAGATCAGGTGTGCGCCAGAACGACGAATCGGTCTGCTACTATCGGTATTATACATCGCTATGCCACGTATTACATCCGGCATGTTGCCAAACGGGAGGGCCGGGGTTCTCAGGGGTAGAGTTTTGTGGTAGCGCGAAAAAGGCCTGCGAGTGGGGCGCCTCGCCAGGGCTTGCCACCCGGTGGATGGGGGTATGGGAAACCCGGTTTCCCCATACTCTGACAAGCGGGAGTTGCCGGATGCGCCGACAAGGTTTACGGCTGGGATATGTCGCAGCGCGGGCTAGCACTGGAGGCCGCCGCGGTCCTTCCATTGAGGAACCAGACCAGCACGCTTCCGTCCCACTCCACACTAAAGTTGAATCGCGGATAGACCTCAGGCTCGCCGGGCGGGAAGACCGTGGGTTGACCTCGATCGATTGGCTCGGGTGAGAAGCGATTGTCCGGGCCAAAGGCGACAACGACTGGACCGGTCGGGGTGTTACGATAGGTAAAGTAGGCTATGTAGCGCGTCTCGTTAACCCTGGTAACACACTGCAGAACGGGACGCAATCCGACGCCTTCATCAGGCTCGGTCGTGGGCGTGCTGGTGGACGTCGCGGTAGGCGTACTGGTTAGCGTCTCCGTAGGCGTGCTGGTAGGCGTCTCCGTAGGCGTGCTGGTAGGCGTTGCCGTAGGCGTATTGGTAGGCGTTTCCGTAGGCGTGCTGGTGGGTGTCGCCGTAGGCGTGCTGGTAGGCGTTGCCGTGGGCGTGCTGGTAGGCGTTGCCGTGGGCGTGCTAGTAGGCGTTGCCGTGGGCGTACTGGTGGACGTCGCCGTGGGCGTGCTGGTGTGCGTCGCCGTGGGCGTTCGAGTGGGCGTGCTGGTGTGCGTCGCCGTGGGCGTTCGAGTGGGCGTGCTGGTGGGCGTTCGAGTGGGCGTCGCCGTGGGCGTGCTGGTGGGCGTTCGAGTGGGCGTCGCCGTGGGCGTGCTGGTGGGCGTTCGAGTGGGCGTTCGAGTGGGCGTGCTGGTGGGCGTTCGAGTGGGCGTCGCCGTGGGCGTGCTGGTGGGTGTCGCCGTGGGCGCGCTCGTAGGTTGGGCAGTGGCTGTTGCTGTCTCCGGAGGGGGTGCTGGCGCCGTCACCGAGGGCGGCGCTGCCCGGGTCGGGCTGGGCGCCTCTGGCTCAGGGCTGCGGGTTGCGGCGGGTGTCGCCGAGGGCCGGATGGCGGGGGTGAAGGTTGGCGGCCAATCGTTGCCAATCGGTTCCGCCCCCAGACTATCTGTGGGAGTGGGCGCAGGGCCACTCTGGTTGATGTCAGGAGCGGTGATAGGCGTGGCGACACCTCCGGCGACGCGGCTCGGCGTGGGCGAGGGCACGGGGATCACGGCGATCACCGGTGTACGGGTGGGACGAACCGTTTCACTGGTTCCGGCAGGCGCGGGCGGAGTCGGGGCTTCACCTTCAACCGGCAGACTCTCGGCGATGCTCGACACCTCGGCAGCGACAGATTCGATGATCTGTTGTGTCTCTGTGTCAGGCGCGGCGGCGGTGCGCAGATCGGACTCGGCGCGGGCCAGGAGCCGGCCCATACGCGCCACGATGCGTTCCTGAACCTCCGGGCTGCTATCGGGCAGTTTCTCGATGGTCTGGCGCACCTGGCTGTTGAGTTGCTGCACCATCTGGCTGAGTTGCTCAGGATCGGCGTCGCCGCGTTGGGTCAGGGCGTTAATCTCGACGATACGGCGTTCGACGCGGGCCGCGGCGAGATCGGCGCGCCGGTCGGGATCAGTGACAAGGGCGATACGCACCTGTTCGGAGGCAAGTTTCCAGGGATACAGATAATCGCCGGGGAGGCTGCGCGCAGCCGCCTGGTCCACCGAATAAAACGTGAGGAAGCAGATCAGCAGGGCAGTCAGGGCCACGGTGGCCATACGTATCGGGCTACGGCGGGCGAAGCGGGTAGTCAGCGGGGCAAGGGCGCGTTGCAGGCGCTGCCAGAACGTTTCAGGGCGGGCGTAGGTGGATCGCGCTAGCTCCTCGATTTCGCGGCGTCCGGAGGCAAGCCACTGTTCGAGCGATGGCGGCATCGAACTGGCAGCCTGCTGCCGAATAGCAGCAGCCGTGCGGAGCATCGGCTCAAGGGCAGCCCGATGCTCCGGATGGGCGCGCAGGATCTCTTCGATGCTAGCGCCAGCCCGGAGCTGCTCGAGAGCCTCATCAAGAAGTTGTGACAGATCCGGACGCACGCTCAATCTCCCGCCGGCGCCTCGCAGGGCGTCATCGGCACGTCGTGCCGGGTGACAGTGGCGGCTACTTCGCGCTCGTTCAGGGCGAACTGGCGCTGGTAGCCCTGTTCGCCCCGTGATGTGGGTGGACCGCCGGTGAAGGCTGGTTCCTCAGCCTCACGGTTCAGAATCTTCTGCAAGCTCTGCAGGGCCCGATGCTGAATGGCCTTGATCGCCCCTTCACTGCGCTGGAGCACCCCGGCGATCTCGCTGTTGCTCATATCAGCGAAGAAGCGCAGGGTGAGCACCTGCTGCTGGTCGCGGGTGAGCTGGCCAAGGGCCTGCTGCAGGGCAATGCGGTCGGTGACCATACGGACATCGTTTTCGCTGCTGGTGTCAACGAGATCCTCGCGCGTATCAAACGGCGTGGATACGACGCGGCGTCGGCGCTGATGGCTGTACAGCACATTGGCCGCAATCGTGTACATCCAGCCGAGAAACGCTTTCTCGTCACGGTATTCAAAGCGATTGATGCCGTTGATAATCTTAATAAAGACCTCCTGGGTCAGGTCCTGAGCGAGTTCCAGTTCGGCCACGCGGACGTGCATATACCGCAGGATCATGCCAGCGTACGAGGCGTACAACTCGCTGATCGCCGTCGGGTCGCGCTGTTGAGCGCGATCGATCACCGCGCGCAATTGGTCTGAGGAGAGCATTGCTCATCCCACGACCTGCCGCACCCTTCCGCTTGCCGGCGGCCGCGCATGCCGCTCATAAATACAAACGCCCCGGCGAGCGAAAAAGTTGCGCCAGCCCGTTTACTAATCTTTACTATGAACCCACGCCATGTCTTAACTCATAAACGATCGTTTCATGCCACTTTGCATTATACTGGCTGGCTTGCGAGTCTGTAAGGGAAAAAACTGTTAATATCCACCAGTTGCGCTCGCGCAGCGCTCGCGCTATACTGGCAAAGCTCGCAGCAGAATGCGACGGAGGTTCGTAATTCGCCCGGGTCAGGACCTGACGCATGAAGATCGCAATTATCGGATTGGCTAACAGTGGCAAGACCACGGTGTTCAATGCGCTGACGCGGGGCACTGCGGAGACGGCGGCGTACTCGTCGGGGCAGATGGAGCCGAACCTGGCCACGGTCAAGGTGCCCGATGAGCGCCTGGCTGTGCTCGCGCAGATGTTCAAGCCACGCAAGGTGACCTACGCCGATGTGCAGTACGTTGATGTGGCCGGGATCGCTGGCGGGAAACCGGCGGGCGGTTTGCCCCCGGCCCTGCTCAACTACCTGGGCAGCGCCGATGCGCTGCTGCATGTGGTGCGCGCTTTCGAGGATCCCGGTGTGCCCCATCCCGAAGGTGCGGTTGATCCGCGTCGCGATGTTCAGAGCGTCGATCTGGAACTGGCCTTCTCCGACCTGGCGATTATCGAGAAGCGGCTGAACCGCCTGAATGCCGAGATCCCCAAAATGGCCGCCAGAGAGAAGGAACAGCGCACCGTCGAGCGCGATCTGCTCATGCGGTTGAAAGAGCATCTGGAGGCCGACCTGCCTATCCGCAGCCTCGAGTTGGAAGAGGACGAGGAGCGTCTGATCCGGGGCTACCAGTTTCTCACCGCCAAGCCGATGCTGATTGTCCTCAATATCGGCGAGGAGCACCTGCAAGCCCCGCCGACGCTGGAGTACCCCTATCCGCGCAGCGCGGTGGTGCCAGTGTGCGGCAAGATTGAGGCCGAACTGGCCCAGCTCGATGATACCGACGCGCAGTCGTTCATGGCGGATCTCGGTATCACCAGGCCTGCCCGTGACCTGGTGATCCAGCGCAGCTATGAGTTGCTCGGGCTGATCAGCTTCCTCACCGCCGGCCCCGATGAGGTGCGCGCGTGGACCATCCGGCGCCAGACGCCGGCAGTGGAGGCCGCGGGGGTGATCCACTCGGATATTCAACGGGGCTTCATCCGCGCCGAAGTGGTGGCCTATGCCGACCTGGTCAAGGCCGGCTCCATGGCTGAGGCGAAGAAACACGGCGCGGTGCGCATGGAGGGCAAGACCTACATCGTTCAGGATGGGGACGTCTGCCACTTCCTGTTCAATGTCTGAGGTATGGAGAAACCGGGTTTCCCCACGCCCCTCCCTGAGGGGAGGGTTTGGGCGTAGAGGCGCGGCGCCGCCGCGCCTCTACGCCTTCCCAAAAATATTTTTATCCTGCCTCGAGTTCGGCGCGGGCCGCGTCTATGTCGATAAGCGTGGCCGGACCGGCGATGCGCCCGCGCACGCTCTCCAGGCCCAGGGCGGCAACCGCGGCGCTGACGGCCTCTTCGTGCTCGCGGTGGGTGATTAACACCACCGTGGGCCCGGTATCGGTGCTGGCGTAGACCGGAATGCCCTGCGCGCGCAGGGTGTTGCACATACGAAAAATGGTAATATTTTCGGGTTCCCAGCCGATCAACTTCTGCTCACGCGAGCCAGACATGGTGACGCCGTGCAGGCGCATACTGTCGAGTTCGGCCAGTTGGCCCACCACGCGCCAGTCGCCCCGCTGCGCGGCGCTGAGGCACTCGAGGATCTCCTCGCCCCGGCTCAGCATCCAGGCTTTGAAGAAGCTGCTGTGTGGCGCATCGTGGTGGGCCTGCTCGGTTTGCAGGCCGATGCGCGAGTCGATGGGTACGGTGATCAGCCGTACGTCGGCGAACTGGTCCGCGCCGTCCAGGCGCACCGCGAAGCTGTCCTGGTGGGCGATGCCGGGGTAGGAGAGCCAGAGGGCCAGGCCGCCGGCAGTGGCGCGACAGCCCGAACCGGCCAGCAGGCGGGCGATGCAACTCAGGAAGCGAGTGTTGGCGACAAGCTCCGGGCCGTAGAGCGCGCCCACGGCCGCCGCAGCGAGCGCCGCGGCGCCCGCTGCGCTGGTGCCGAGGCCCTTGCCGGCGATCCGCGCCTTGAACACGTTGCGCGTCGTGACGCGGGCGGCTACGCGCGCGCCTCCGAGGGCGCGCACGGCGTCGAGGATGCGCACGATGCGCTCCAGTTCGCGGCCCCGGGCGGGTTGCCCGCCGAAGCGAACCTCATCGGCGGGCAGGCGCGGGTCGAACTCTACCAGAGTGACGGTGTGAGCGGCATCGTTGTTGAGCGAGATGCTGGGGAGAAACGCGGTGCGGTAGGCCCAGTCGGCCAGCCCGTGGTACTTGAGCACACCCTGCATGGGGTAGGCGCGGGCCGCAGCCCGGCCACGCTCGTCTGGCCCGGGCAGGCGGGTTGGAAAGGTTGCCACGGTGATCCCCGCCGCGTCGAGGGCCGTAAGGATCCGCTCGTGGGCCGCGCGCATGGCCGGAACGGTGTCGGCAAAGCCGTCGGGAATGCTGGTATGCATAGTTGCTTCGGGAGCTGTACGCTGCCCGGCAGAAGCTGCGGAAGAGAAAGACCGGGGGCGTTCAGGGATGACGTTCCGGCGCTCGCCAGCGCCCGCCCCTCATCCCACACCTCCTCAGGCGAGCCGTCGGACCGCCTGGCGCCTTCCGGGCGTTCCTGCGCGGGAGGGTATCAGGAGGGAACAACCCTCTCACACCCTCCCGGAGCAGAATCACGGAGAAACCCGGTTTATACCATTGCAGATTGCCGATTGCCGCAATGGCGTTGCAGTGCGCTCTGGTGTGAGTGCCTGTGCGGCTTGTTCAATTCCAATTGGTATTATCCTACCGTCGCTCGTAGTTGGGCGCTTCCTTGGTGATGGTCACATCGTGCGGATGGCTCTCGATCTGGCCGGCCATCGTGACGCGGATCAGCCGCGCGTCGCGGCGCAGCGTTTCGATGTCACGGGCGCCGACATAGCCCATACCCGCGCGTAGCCCGCCGACGAGCTGAAAGACGGTGTCCTGGAGCGGACCCTTGTAGGGGACCATGCCCTCGATACCCTCGGCCACCAGTTTGCGCGTCTCGTTGACGTTGGTCTGGAAGTAGCGGTCGCCGCTGCCACGGGTCATAGCGCCGATAGACCCCATGCCACGGTAGGTCTTGTACGAGCGTCCTTCGTAGAGGATCGTCTCGCCAGGGCTTTCTTCGGTGCCGGCGAAGAGCGAGCCGATCATCACCGCGTGGGCGCCGGCGGCGATGGCCTTGGTGATATCGCCGGAGTACTTGATACCACCGTCAGCGATCACCGGCACGCCGAAGCGCTCGGCGGCGCGGGCGCACTCGGTAATGGCGGTGATCTGCGGCATACCTGCCCCGGTAACCACACGGGTGGTGCAGATGCTCCCCGGACCCTGCCCGACCTTCACCGCGTCAACGCCGCGTTCGATCAGGGCTACCGTAGCGGCAGCGGTGCTGACATTGCCGGCGATCAACTGCACCTCGGGAAAGGCCTCGCGCACACGCACCACGGCGTCGAGCACCCCCTGGGCATGGCCGTGGGCCGTATCGATCACCAGCACGTCTACGCCGGCACGCACCAGGGCCGTAGCGCGATCGAGATAATCGCCGCCTGCGCCAATGGCTGCGCCGACGCGCAGCCGCCCCTGCTCGTCCTTGCAGGCGTGCGGATGCTCGATCTGCTTCATGATGTCCTTGACCGTAATCAACCCGGTGAGTTTGCCCCGGCTGTTGACCACCAGCACCTTTTCGATACGGTGGCGGTGCAGCACCTCCTTGGCCTGCTCCAGCGTCGTGCCCTCGGGCACGGTGATCAGGTTCTTGCTGGTCATCAGGTCGCGGATGGGGCGGGTGCGGTCGCTTTCAAAGCGCAGATCGCGGTTGGTGATGATCCCGACCAGATCGCCCTCGTCGGTGACGATCGGCACACCGGAGATCTTGTATTCGGCCATGAGGTCGAGCGCATCGCCAACGGTGCGGTCAGGCGGCAGGGTGATCGGGTCGGTGATCATCCCGCTTTCGGAGCGTTTGACTTTGCGCACGCCTTCGGCCTGTTGCTCCACAGACATGTTTTTGTGGATGAAGCCGATGCCGCCTTCGCGAGCCAGGGCTATTGCCAGCCGGTGCTCGGTGACGGTATCCATGGCTGCGCTGATGATGGGAATGTTCAGTTTGATCTTCCGGGTGAGCCAGGTGCTCACGTCGGTCTGGGCGGGCAAGACCTGGGAATGGGCGGGGATGAGCAAGACGTCGTCGAAGGTCAGGCCCTCGCGGGCGTACTTCTCCTCCCAGTTAATGCTCACGGGATCCTCCTTTGGGGTTATCCATACATTACACCTGCTTTACAGTCTGGCGAGGCGCGGGGAGGCGCGGCCTTCCCGGCGCCCCCGGACGTGGCAGGCTGGGTCTGGTCCAGGCGTGGCGGCTTGCCGAACGGCAGTCTGGTGATGCAAAAAACCCCCGCGCAACAAGGCGCGAGGGGCGACGGCATCGTGCGCCAGGGTTCGTCTCGCCAGGGCGCAACCCCCGGCGCGGCGCGGCAGGTGCATGGGCATGATCAGCTTGCATGCTCATCTCCATCACTATACCCCGCAATCTCGCGGGCGTCAACCGGAGTTATAGTTGCGCTTGCACATACCGGCAGAGCGAACTACAATAGAACGGCTTACATTAACCCCCGCCTCCGGATTCACCTGGCAGGGCTCATTATCGCCGCTCGCAGCGGCAACACAGGGATCGATATATGGCCGAGTTGCGGCAGAATCTCGCGACCCGCGAATGGGTGATCATTGCCCGTGAACGGGCGCGCCGTCCTAATGCCTACGTGGAATCCAGCGACCGGCTGCGCACCCACGAGCGCGTCGAATGCGATCCCGGCTGTCCTTTCTGTCCTGGCAACGAGGAACTCGATCTGGAGGTCTGGCGCGAACCCAACGGCGCCGGCTGGCAGACGCGGATTGTGCGGAACAAGTATCCGGCGCTGATCGAGAACGGTTCGCTCATCCGTAGCTTCAACGGGGTGGAGCGTAGCATTACCGGCTTTGGCTACCACGAGGTGCTGGTTGAGCATCCGTTTCATAACACGACCCTGGCCCTGATGACGGACGAAGAGGTCCGCGCGGTGTTGCAGATGTACTTGCGTCGCGGTCAGCAGATCGCCGCGGACGTGCGGGTGGAGCAGATCGTCTTTTTCAAGAACCACGGCGAGCGGGCCGGCGCTTCGCTGCTGCACGCCCACAGTCAGGTGGTCGGGCTGCCGATTGTGCCGAGTGATATTCGCCACCGCATCGAAGAAGCGCGGCGGTTCTTCGACGATACTGGCCAGTGTGTGTTCTGCACCATGCTCGCCGATGAACTGACGCGCCGTGAGCGCCTGGTGGCGGTCAATGAACGTTTCGCCGCCTTTGTGCTCTACGCCGCCTCGTCGCCTTTCCACATCTGGATCGTGCCGCGGCAGCACCGCGCCAGTTTCCTGCACGTCTCGGATGAGGAACTGGCCTTCCTGGCCCCGCTGCTGCGCGATGTGCTCTTTCGCCTCTACGCTCATCTGAACGATCCGGATTTTAACCTGCTCATCCGCTCGACGCCCACCAAGGAGCCTGAGAACGGCTATTTCCACTGGTACATCGCCATCATCCCTCGCCTCAGTCGCAGTGCCGGCCTGGAGCTTGGCAGCGGCGTCTGGATCAATCCCTCGCTCCCCGAGGAGTGTGCGGCCTTTCTGCGCGGCGATACCTCCGCCGGGTCGTGATGGCCGCCATCGGGCCAGGGTGATCGGTTTCGGGCATTCGATCCGGCGGCCCCCGGGCGACCGGGTTGCCGCATGGGGGGGCAGGCCGAAGTATGCGCCGCACAGAGGCGTCCGTGCCTGTCGCGCACTGCTCGCATGCTTCGGCCCTGCGCTGGGCGCCGGGCAACTACGTCATACCCGTGCCGACGTGCCGCAACACTCTTGACAGCACCGGTAGCCGTGTGGTATGCTCCCCACAATAACGATTTGTGAAGGTTGCACAGATGGCAGCGTCTCGGTTTGTATCTATCCTCCTCCTGAGCGTGCTTGTACTCCTCCTTATCGGGTGGAGCAATAGCCGTTGAGGGAGGGGATGCCGAGCCCCAGCAGCCTGAGCGAGACTGAACCTCCCGAGCCAGTGCCGGGAGGTTTTTCAATGTCGAACGTGTCCTGTTCACCGCCGCACCGCTCGCGCACGGCCCCGCGCGGGCGCCGGCCCACAACGACGTGGGTAGCGGCGTAACGCCCCATCGAGGCGGCTCCGCCGGTCGGTAGTCCAGAGGTAACAGTTTCGTAATCCAGACGTTCTACGGTGACGCGAGCAGCCCGACGCTGTGCCGCCCGGGCTTTGCATTGCCAGCACCACGCGCGATGAGGAGGACGTATGTCCGAGACACGAACCGGCGCCCAGATCATGTGTGAGGCGCTTATCCGTGAGGGGGTCGAGGTGATGTTCGGTATTCCCGGGGGCGCGATCATGCCCTTCTACTACGCGATGTGGGAATACCGGGATAAGCTGCGCCACGTACTTTGCCGCCACGAGCAGGGCGCCGGTCACGCCGCTGAGGGCTATGCCCGCGCCACCGGGCGGATTGGCGTGTGTATCGGCACCAGTGGGCCGGGGGGGACGAACCTGGTCACGCCAATCGCCGACGCGATGATGGATAGCACGCCGCTGCTGGCGATCTGCGGGCAGGTGGGCAGCCACGTGCTCGGCAAAGACGCCTTCCAGGAGACCGATATCACCGGGATCACTATGCCGATCACCAAGCACAATTACCTGGTGAAGGACGTGAATGACCTGGCCTATGTCTTCCGGGAGGCGATCTATATCGCCACCACTGGCCGCCCCGGCCCGGTGCTGATCGATATTACCAAGGACGCAATGCAGAAGTCCACCGTGCCGAATTGGGACCAGAAACTCAATCTTCCCGGCTACAAGCCGACCTACGCGCCAAACCGCAAACAAGTGCGCGAGGCGGTGAAACTGCTGCTCTCGGCGCAAAAGCCGCTGATCATCGCCGGCAATGGGGTGATCATGTCGGGGGCGACGGAGGAACTGCGCCAGTTCGCCGAGACGCTGCGTATTCCGGTGATCACCACCCTGCACGGCATCGGTTCCTTCCCCGAGAGCCATCCGCTCAGCCTGGGCATGCCCGGCATGCACGGCTGGGTCCACTGCAACCGCGCCATCCAGGAGTGCGATGTGCTCTTCAACATCGGCGGGCGCTTCGACGACCGGGTGACGGGCAAGGCCAGCACCTTTGCGCCGAACGCGAAGGTGATCCACGTGGACATCGATCCGTCTGAGATCGGCAAGAATGTCAAGGTGACAGTGCCCATCGTCGGCGATGCGCGTCTGACGCTCCTGGCCCTGCTGGAGGAACTGCCCGAGCGGGAGGCCCTGGCCGAGTTGCACTCGCATGCTTCCGACTGGCTGGAGCACATCCGCGATTTGCAGGAGAAACACCAGGGCAAGCAGCAGTACGTCAATCGCGCCAATACGGCCCAGTGGGCGCTGCCGCCCCACGATGTCTACGAAAAGTTGAACCGCACGCTGGCGGCGCGCGGCAACTACCGCGTGGTTACCGATGTGGGCCAGCATCAGATGTGGGCCGCGCAGTTGATTGACTGGAACGCCGGGCCACGCACCCACATTACCTCCGGCGGCGCCGGCACCATGGGCTTCGCTGTGCCCGCCTCCCTCGGCGTGGCGATCGCGCACCCCAATGATACGATCTGGGCCATTGTCGGCGATGGTGGGTTCCAGATGACCAACCAGGAGATGGCGACGATCAAGCAGGAGGGGATCAAGAATATCAAGATCGCGGTGATCAACAACGGCTATCTGGGCATGGTTCGCCAGTGGCAGGAGTTGTTCGAGAACAAGCGCTACAGCGGCACGCCCCTCTCCGGCCCCGACTTCGCCAAACTGGCCGAAGCCTACGGCTGGAAGGGCCTGACCGTCGAACACGCCGACCAGGTGCAGGAGGCGATTGATGAGGCCCACGCCACCGATGGCCCGGTGCTGATCGACTTCCGTGTCGAGCGCGAGGTGAACGTCTTCCCGATGGTGCCCCAGAACAAGTCGATCGCCGAGATGATTATCACCGAGGCGGATGCCTGATAGCAGCCAGTGGACGGGCGACCGTCCGCGCTGAGAAACGAGCCAGGTGTATGAAAACCCACACGATCGTCCTCCTCGTGCAAGATCGCCCCGGCGTGCTCAGCCGCGTGGCCGGCCTGGTGCGCCGGCGCGGGTACAATATCCAGAGTCTGGCCGTGGGGCACAGCGAGCAACCCGGGGTCAGCCGGATGACCATTGTCGTCGAGTCGGAAGATGTCGAGCAGGTGGTCAAGCAACTCTACCGCCTGATCGAGGTGATCAAGGTTTCAGACGTGACCGACGATCCCATCGTCGAGCGCGAGATGGTGGTGCTGAAGCTCAACGCGCCCACGGCCTCGCGCCACGAGATTGTCTCGATGTGTGGCGTGTTTGACGCCAAGATCGTTGATGTGGGCGCCAGCACCATGATCGTCGAGATGACCGGCGCGCCCGCCAAGGTGGAGAACTTCATCGAGGTGGTGCGGCCCTACGGCATCCGCGAGTTGATGCGCACCGGGCGCATTGCCATGGTACGCGGCGCGCGCGGGCAGTTTGCCACCGAGTATGTTGAACACGCGGGACCCAACGGGGTGCCGGTACCGACGACCAAATGACAGGTGCGTTCTGCGGGCGGGCCTGAGTGTCCGCCCCTCTCATTCTCTGGATGGGCAGGCCAGGAGCCTGACCCCCGCCGCGGGTGTCGATCCCGCTCTGCGAAGGAGCGTAAGGGCGTATGGCAGAGTTGTTCTACGATAAGCAGGCCGATCTCGAGCGCTTGAAGGGCAGGCCGATCGCGATTATCGGCTTTGGCAGCCAGGGGCACGCCCATGCCTGCAACCTGGCCGACAGCGGTCTCGATGTGCGGGTTGGCCTCTACCCCGGCTCGAAGAGCTGGGCCAGGGTCGAGGCGGCCGGCCTGCGGGCGATGAGCGTGGCCGAGGCGGCCCGCGAGGCCCAGATTGTGATGATGCTCACCCCGGATATCGGCCAGGCCGACGTCTACCGCGATCATATCGCGCCCTCGATGGAGCCGGGTAAGACCCTGATGTTCGCCCATGGCTTCAATATCCGGTTCGGGCAGATCGTGCCCCCTGCGGGCATTGATGTGAGCATGGTCGCTCCCAAAGCGCCCGGCCATCGCGTGCGCGAGGTCTTCATCCAGGGCGGCGGCGTGCCCGCGCTGGTCGCCGTCCAGCAAGATGCCAGCGGCGGAGCCTTCGAGGACGCGCTGGCTTACGCCAGGGGGTTGGGCTGTACCCGCGCCGGGGTGCTCAAGACCACCTTCGCCGAGGAGACCGAGACTGACCTGTTCGGAGAGCAGGTGGTGCTCTGCGGGGGCGTCTCGGCGCTGGTCAAGGCCGCCTTCGAGACCCTGGTCGAGGCCGGCTATCAGCCCGAGGTGGCCTACTTCGAGTGCATGCACGAACTGAAACTGATCGTGGACCTGTTCTACCAGGGCGGGCTAAACTACATGCGCTACTCGGTGAGCGATACTGCCGAGTGGGGCGATTACACCTCCGGGCCAAAGATCATTACCGCCGAGACCCGGGCGGCAATGAAGCGCATTCTGGCCGATATTCAGTCAGGCGCCTTTGCCGAGGACTGGATCGAGGAGAACCACAACGGGCGCCCACGTTTCAACGCCTATCGCAAGGCCGACATCGAGCACCCGATCGAGAAGATCGGTCTGGAGTTGCGCCGGATGATGCCGTTCGTCAACCCGCGTGAGGTGACCCCCGGCAGCGGGGGCGCCTGAGCGCTCAGCGGGGTAGGCGGCAACCGGGCGCGGCTCCAGGGCCGGCCGGGGCGCCGCCGCCACCCAGCCGTGCTGTCGAGAGAGACGGAGGAACCATGGAGACCCCTGCGGTAGATCACGTACGCATCTTCGATACGACCCTGCGCGATGGCGAGCAGGCGCCTGGCTGTACTATGACCCTGGAGGAGAAGCTGGAGGTGGCGCGGCAACTGGCGCGCCTGAACGTGGACATCATCGAAGCCGGCTTCCCTGCCGCTTCCCCCGGTGACTGGGCAGCGGTGCATGAGATCGCGCGCGAGGTAGGGACGTCCAGCGGCCCGGTGATTGCCGCCCTGGCGCGGGCCAACCGCGATGATATCGAAAAGGCCTGGTCGGCCATCCAGCCCGCCGCGAAGAAGCGCATCCACACCTTCATGTCCACCTCGGACATCCACCTCGAGCACCAGTTCCGCAAGACCCGTGAAGAAGCCCTGGTCATTATCCGTGAGATGGTGAGCTTCGCGCGCTCGCTCTGCGACGATGTGGAGTTTTCGCCAATGGACGCCGGGCGCAGTGACCCCCTCTTCCTGCGCCAGGCTGTGGCAACGGCCATCGAGGCCGGTGCCACGACCCTGAACATCCCCGATACCGTTGGGTACCTGACCCCCGACGAGTACGGCGCGATGATCCGCGATCTTTACGAACACGTGCCAGGGATCAAGCAGTGCATCCTCTCGACCCACTGCCACGATGACCTGGGAGTAGCGGTAGCTAACTCCCTGGCGGGAGTACGCAACGGGGCGCGCCAGGTGGAGTGTACCATTAACGGTATCGGTGAGCGCGCTGGCAACGCCTCGCTGGAAGAAGTGGTGATGGCCATCCACACCCGCGGGAAGTTCTACGGGGTGCGCACGCAGATCAACACCCGCGAGATCGCCCGCACCTCGCGCCTGGTTTCCAGCTTCATCGGCGTGCCTGTGCCACCGAACAAGGCCATTGTCGGCGCCAACGCCTTCGCCCACGAGTCGGGCATCCATCAGGACGGAGTGCTCAAGCACCGCCAGACCTACGAGATCATGAGCGCCGAGACGGTGGGCCTGGATGGGAGCGAACTGGTGCTCGGCAAGCACTCCGGACGGCACGCCTTCCGCACCAAGCTGAACGCGATGGGCATCGAACTGGAGAGCGAGGAAGAGTTCCAGCACCTCTTCGAGCGCTTCAAGGACCTGTGCGATCGCAAGAAGCGGGTGGACGAGCGCGATATTCTTGCCCTGGTTACCGGCGAGTTGCAGCATACCCCGGAGATCTACCGCCTGGACCACGTGCAGTACAACTCCGGTCTGGGGATGATCCCCACCGCGACGGTGCGCCTGATCGGCCCTGAAGGCCAGGTCCACATTGACAGCGATACAGGCACCGGCCCGGTGGACGCGATCTACCGGGCGATCAACCGGGTGGTTCAGCGCCCCAGCGAGTTGATCGAGTTTTCGATCAACGCCATCACCGAAGGGCTGGATGCGGTGGCCGAGGTGACCGTGCGTATCCGCGAGCAGGGCGCGCCGGGCAGCGAGGGCGCGGGGGTGGACCTGGGGGCCAGCACCAGCACGACCACGGTGCTGACCGGCAAACGGGCGGCGCAGCAGATTTTCAGCGGCTACGGCGTGCATACGGATACGATTGTAGCCGCGGCCCAGGCCTATATGGCCGCGCTCAACAAAATGCTCGCCGCGCGCCAGGAGCGGATCAAGGCCGAGGCGGTGGCCTACGCCGCGGGCTACGGCACGGACTAGTCTGGCACGCTGTGGTAGCGCACCAGGGGCAAGCAGGGTTCCCTATGCCCCTGCCTGTGGAGAGGGTTTGGGAGGGCGCAACCCTCCCAGGCGAGTCTTTGCGTATACCTGTGGCGCGGGGCGCAGCCGCGCGGCTGCCTGGCAAAGAGCAAGACATACGATAGCCATCCAATGACCACCATCGCGTACCTCGGCCCGGCCGGCACCTTCAGCGAAGAAGCGGCGCTGGCCTATGCGGCCAGTTTGTCCGGCGCGATCCTCCTGCCGCTGGCGAGCATTCCAGCGGTAGTCACGGCGATCGAAACCGATGCGGCCACTGTCGGCGTGTTGCCGATCGAGAATCTGCTCGAGGGCAGCGTCAACTACACCCTTGATCTGCTGATCCACGAGACGAGCCTCCAGATCGCTGGCGAGATCGTTATTCCGATCCGCCAGTATCTAGCTGCGCGCCCCGGTGTCCAACTCTCCGAGGCGAGTGTACTCTACGCCCACCCGCAGAGCCTGGGGCAGTGCCGGAAGTTCATCGAGCGCTGCCTGCCGGGGGTTGCAACGGTCGCCTCACTCTCCAACAGCGCCGCGCTGCGCGAGGCTCTCGCCGACGAGCGCCCTGCCGTCGCCATCACCACCCGTCGCGCCGCCGAGCTGCTGGAGGCTGCGGTGCTGGCCCGCGACATCGCCGACAATCTGGGCAACGTGACCCGCTTCATCGTGCTGGCCCGCAGCGACGCCCCTCCCACTGGCGATGACAAGACCAGCTTCTGCTTCGGTTTTACCGAGGATCGAGCCGGCACGCTGGTCGGGGCACTGCTTGAACTGGCCGAGGAACAGATCAATATGACCAAGCTCGAGTCACGACCCTCCCGGGCCGTACTGGGGCAGTACATCTTTCTGGTTGACATAAATGGGCATCGTGAAGAAGCCCATGTCGCCCGGGCCCTGGACCGCATTCGCGCCAGAACGGGGATGTTCAAGATCTTCGGGAGCTATCCCCGCTGGAAGGGTTGAGCGTATGGACCAATGCATCCGGCACAAGGAGGAGCAACCGGCAGCGGCTCGACGCAAGGGCGCGTCGCCGCTGCCCGCCATCGGCACGGCCCGCCGTCAAGGGTAGCGTGGCGCGCGCCAGCGCTACCCGTCTGCGCCTCTCTCCTGAGGGTGATGGGGCGTCTGCTCACACGCCGTCCACTGAGAGCCTGGCATACGAAACCATGGAGGCATGGCCGTGCAAATCCTGCTCTACGACACCACTCTGCGCGATGGCGCCCAGCGCGAGGGCCTTGCGCTTTCGTGCGATGATAAGCTGAAGATCGCCCGGGTGCTCGATCAACTGGGGGTGCATTACATCGAAGGCGGCTGGCCGGGGTCAAACCCCAAGGATGCTGAGTTCTTCCAGCGCGTGCCGGCCCTGGGGCTGCGCCACGCTCGCGTGAGCGCCTTCGGGGCCACGCGCCACGCCGGGAGTACCTGCGAGGCCGACGCGAACATCCGCGCGCTGCTCGAGGCCGCCACCCCCGTGGTCACCCTGGTCGGGAAAAGCTCGGTGCTGCACGTTGAACAGGTGCTCGAGACCACGCTGGCCGAGAATCTGGCCATGATCGCCGACTCGGTGGCCTTTTTCAAGGCCCGCGGCAAGGAGGTGATCTACGACGCCGAGCACTTCTTCGATGGCTACCGCCTCGACGCGGACTACGCCCTGCGCACGCTGGAGGCCGCCGCAGGCGCAGGCGCCGACTGTCTGGTGCTCTGCGACACCAATGGCGGCTCGCTGCCCGGCGATGTGGCGGCGATAGTGCGGACGGTGCGCGAGCGTTTCGGGGCCGCCCACCCGCAGATCGGCATCCACACCCACAACGACGGCGGCCTGGCCCTGGCGAACGCCATGGCTGCGGTTGAGGCGGGGGCCATCCATGTGCAGGGGACGATCAACGGCTATGGTGAGCGCTGCGGCAACATGGACCTGATCCCGCTTATCGCCAATCTCCAACTCAAGCTCGGCTACTGCTGCGTCGCGCCCGAACAGTTGCGGCGCCTCTCCGAAGTGTCCCACTTTGTTGCTGCCGTGGCAAACCTCAACCCTGACCACCATGCGCCCTACGTCGGGCGCAGCGCCTTTGCCCACAAGGGTGGCATCCACGTCGCGGCGATCGAAAAGGTCGAGTCGAGCTACCAGCACATTGATCCGGCTCTGGTCGGCAACCGCAAGCGGGTGGTGGTAAGCGAACTGGCGGGGCGAGGCAACGTGCGCATGCGCGCCGATGAACTGGGGTTGCGCCTCAACGGTGCCGAGCGCGGGCTGGTGCAGCGTATCAAGGAGCTTGAGCATCGCGGCTTCCAGTTCGAGGCCGCGGAGGGCAGCTTCGAGATGCTGGTGCGCCGCAGCGCCGAAGACTACCAGCCGCCCTTTGAGTTGCTCGATTTTACGGTGATCGTCGAGAAGCGCGGCGACCGCGCCATCGCTTCGCAGGCAATGGTCAAGGTGCGCGTTGGCAACGAGGTGATGCACACCGCTGCCGAGGGCCACGGCCCGGTCAATGCGCTCGATGCCGCCATCCGCAAGGCGCTGCTGCCCCACTATCCCCTCCTTGCGGAAGTGCGTCTGGTAGACTATAAAGTACGCATCATTGACGCCCATCTGGGCACTGCCGCCACGCCGCAGGTGCTGATCGAAAGCGCCCGGGGCGACGAACGCTGGTCCACCATTGGCGCCTCGCAGAACATTATCGAGGCCAGCTACCTGGCGCTCTGGGACAGCCTGGAGTTACCCCTGCTGCGCGAGCGCGAGGCGCGCCTGGAGGCTGCCGGCGGTGAGGCCTAGACGCAATGCCTTAACATAGGGGAAACCGGGTTTCCCCGTGTCCGCGCCCACGGGAGGGCTTGCCCTCCCGGTGCGGAGGGCGGGCCACCCTGCCGGGCAGGGGGGATGGGGAAACCCGGATTTCCCATCCCCCCAACCGCCGGTGGGGGCGGCTGGCGCCTCCACCGGCAGGAGATGGGGAAACCCGGTTTCCCCATTTCCCAACCGCTGGTGGGGGCGTCCGGGGCCCCCGGGAGGAAGGGCGTGGGGAAACCCGGTTTCCCCACACCCCAACCGCGGTTGGGGGCGGCTGGCGCCTCCACAGGCAAGAGATGGGGAAACCCGGTTTCCCCGTATTTTCACATCAAGAAAACCCCTTTCATCCAGGTGTAAGATACCATCGCTGGAACAGGAAGCGTGATGAGCCAGTCAAAGACCCTCTTCGACAAGGTATGGGACGCGCACCTGGTGCGCCCCGAAACCGCCGACACGCCGGCGGTGCTGTACATTGACCTGCATCTGATCCACGAGGTGACATCGCCGCAGGCGTTCACCGAGTTGCGCCAGCGTGGCCTGCGCGTGCGCCGCCCCGACCGCACCCTCGCCACGATGGATCACTCGACCCCGACCACGCCCCGGAACGCGCTGGGCGTCATTCCGGTCATTGACCCCCAGGCCATCGCGCAGCTTGACCGACTGCGCGCCAACTGCGCCGAGTTTGGCATTCCGCTCTACGAACTGGGGAGCGCCAACCAGGGGATCGTCCACGTGATCGGTCCCGAGCAGGGGCTGACCCAGCCGGGGATGACGATCGTCTGTGGTGACAGCCATACCTCGACCCACGGCGCCTTCGGCGCCCTGGCCTTCGGCATCGGCACCAGCGAAGTCGGTCACGTGCTCGCCACGCAGTGTCTGCTCCAGTACCGCCCGAAGACCTGCGCCGTGCGGGTAGAGGGGCGCTTGCAGCCGGGTGTGACCGCCAAGGACATCATTCTGGCGATCATCGCGAAGTACGGGGTTGGCGGCGGCGCCGGGCACGTGTTTGAGTACATGGGCGAGGCCATTCGCGCCCTCTCGATGGAGGAGCGCATGACCATCTGCAACATGTCCATTGAAGGTGGGGCGCGGGCAGGCATGGTCGCTCCCGATGACACCACCTTCGAGTACGTGGCCGGGCGGCCCTACGCGCCGAAGGGCGCCGATTTCGAGGCCGCCGTGGCTCACTGGCGCCAGTTGCCCAGTGACCCCGAGGCGCGCTTCGACAAAGAGATGTTCCTCGATGCCAGCACCCTGGCGCCAATGATCACCTACGGCACCAACCCCGGCATGGGTATGCCGATTGATGCAGCCATTCCCGCCCCTGAACACATGCCCGACGCCAGCAGCCGCCAGGCTCTCGACAAGGCTCTGAGCTATATGGGCCTGGAGCCGGGCAAGCTGCTCCTGGGCCACAGAGTTGACGTGGTCTTCATCGGCAGTTGCACCAACTCGCGCATCAGCGACCTGCGGCAGGTAGCGGCGCTCTGGAAGGGCCGCAAGGTGGCCGAAGGCGTGCGGGTGATGGTCGTGCCCGGCAGCCAGCAGGTGAAGCGGCAGGCCGAGGCCGAAGGGTTGCACGAGATCTTCCGCGCCGCGGGCGCCGAATGGCGCGAGGCGGGGTGCTCGGCGTGCCTGGGGATGAACGATGACAAGGTGCCGCCCGGCAAGTATGCCATTTCGACCAGCAACCGCAACTTCGAGGGCCGCCAGGGGCCAGGCGCGCGCACCCTGCTCGCCAGCCCGCTCACCGCGGCCGCCACGGCCCTCACCGGTGTGGTCACCGACCCGCGGACGATGCTGGAGGGCGCCCTGGCAGGCGCGTGAACGATCGATGAGGGCGCAGCCCTGCGCATCCTTCTTCTTGAACGTAAGCCCGTTGGCCGAATGCGCCAGTGTCAGGTGTGGTTCAGACCCGCTTGACCATCCGGCTTTCATCTCCACACCGCTACAGCTCTCCGGGCCAGTTGTAGGTGTGGAGATGTGGAGCGATTGGAACGTTACAACGCCCGCTGCTTGCCTCAGGAGGGAAGCTTGGAGCCTGTTACCACCTTTACCGGAAAAGTCGTCGCCCTGGTGGCCGACGATATTGATACCGACCAGATCATCCCTGCGGCATACCTGAAGGTTACCGACAAGAGCGGCCTGGCCGAGGGTCTCTTTCAGGCCTGGCGTTACCTGCCCGATGGGACGCCGAACCCCGACTTTCCCCTCAACCGGCCCGAGGCTGCCGGCGCTACCGTGCTGGTCACCGGGCGCAACTTCGGCTGCGGCAGTTCGCGTGAGCACGCCCCCTGGGCTTTGCAGGGCTATGGCTTCAAGGCCGTGATTGCCCTCTCCTTCGCCGATATCTTTCGCAACAATAGCCTGAAGATCGGTCTACTGCCAATTGTCGTAGACGAAGAAAGCCACCGCGAACTGCTCAGCCACATTGAAGAGGACCCCGAAACTACCGTTAGGGTTGA
This sequence comes from uncultured Chloroflexota bacterium, assembly GCA_937120965.1. Taxonomy (GTDB): domain Bacteria; phylum Chloroflexota; class Chloroflexia; order Chloroflexales; family Chloroflexaceae; genus JACAEO01. The sequence continues at coordinate 11,336 of CAKZKA010000134.1, read as the reverse complement.
CCTGCCCAACCAGCAGGTGGTGTTGCCCGGGGGTCGCGCGGTGAGCTTCCCAATTGACGGCTTCGCCAAACATTGCCTGATCCACGGCGTGGATCAGCTTGGCTTCATCCAGCAGCACGAGGAGGCCATTGCCGCCTACGAGGCCGCCACGCCTGCCCGGGTGAACACGTTGCACCCCGATGGGGGCGCGTGAGGCGCTTTTGACCAGCTATGACCCCCGCCGAAGAGGCGTGGCGCCGCTGCGACCCTTCGCCCAACCCCTCCCCTCAGGGAGGGCGTGAGGCAACCCAGTTGCCCCATGTCCCAACCGCCGTTGGGGGCGGCTGGCGCCCCCACGGGCAGGGGGATGGGGAAACCCGGTTTCCCCGTATTTTCACCTCAGGGCCGCCGGGGTGACCGGCGCCCCGCCAGGGCACCACGATGCGCGATGATCGTCTGACCGCCGCCGTTCCCCCGCCGCCCGCGCCCGAGCCGCCTGCGACGCCCCCGTGGACCTGGCGCGACGTGGGCGGGGTCGTGCTGCTAATCGTGGCGGTAGCGGCGGCGCTGGCGCTGCTGGCTCGGGGCCTGGTGGCAGCGCTTGGCCTGACTCTGGAGCAGCGGCTGATCTCACCGGCAGTCTATGTGGTTGGACTGGGGATCTACCTCGCCGCGATTGGCGGAGTCTACGCCCTGGTGGGGCGTCGCGCCGGGCGGGCTGCACTGGGGCTGCGGCCTCCTGACTGGCTGAGCCTGCTGCTGGTGCCGCCGCTCTTCGTCGCAGGCATGCTGGCCCTGATCCTGGTCAACGCGACAGTCGGCCTGCTGATGGGCGGCTTTCAGAACCCGCAGGTCGAAGCGCTCACCGGCGGCGCCGCGCTCGCCCCGGTCGAGGTACTGCTGCTGCTGATCCTGGTGGCGGGCGTGGTGCCGTTTGCCGAAGAGCTGTTCTTTCGCGGCATGCTGTACCCGCTGATGCGCCGCGACCTCGGCCCTGCGCGCGCCATACTCCTCAACGCGGCGCTGTTTGCCGTGGTCCACGTTATTCCGCAGTTGCTGCCGGGCCTCTTCATCATTGGCCTGATCCTGGCCTATCTGCGCGAGCGCAGTGGCTCGATCTGGCCGGGGGTGCTGTACCACGCCCTGCAGAATGGACTGGCGCTCCTGTTGATCAATGTGGCCCTTTCGGGCTGAAGATCAGGGAAACCCCGGGTTACCCCGTGCCGCTGCCCGGCGGGAAGGTTGGGGAGGGCATGGTACTTATACCATTTTGGATTTTAGATTTTGGATTGTGGATTGCCACGCTGGGCAGCACAACGCCTGAAATCGCTTCAGGCAATGCGGCATCATCAACGGTAATTGGTATTATACCAATTTCTGTTGAACATTCCGCATAACCCGAGCTGCGATAGCGCACGGTAATGCCCGGGATCGTAATCCACAATCCAAAATCGGCAATCTAAAATGGTATTACTCGCCGGATGAAGCCCTTTCAGCCTCCGCGGGGCGGCGCAGATCCACGAGCTTGCGACGCCCGAGGGGCAGGGTAAACACGAAGCGCGACCCCTTGCCCACCTGGCTCTCGACCCAGATACGCCCCCCGTGGGCCTCGACGATCGCGCGGGTGAGGAAGAGGCCGAGGCCACTGCCCTGCGTTTCGCGGGCGAGGCGATTATCTACGCGGTAAAAGCGGCGAAAGATCGCCTCTTGCTCCTCAGGCGGAATGCCAATGCCCTGATCGGACACATAGCAAACGGCAAAATCCTGCTCGTTCCAGCCGCCGATGCGAATCGTACCGCCTTCGGGGCTATACTTCACCGCATTCGAAACCAGATTGTTCAGCACCTGGCGCACGCGCTCATAATCGGCGCGAACCGGTGGCATATCGTCGGGAAAGCGCAACTCGAACTGGTAGCGCTCTCCGGCAGTGGCGGCGAAGCCGCGCACGACCTCGGCGGCGAGCAGCGGCAGGGAAACATCGGTCAGTTCGAGGCGCAGTCCCCCCGCCGTCAGGCGTGACACATCGAGCAGATCCTGGATCTGGCGCGCCAGGCGATCGGCCTCCTCCTCAATCACTGCCAGGCCCTCGCGATACTGTTCGGGCGTAAACGTCACATCCTCGCGGCGCAGGGTGCCGGCGTAGCCCTTAATAATACTGACCGGGGTTTTCAACTCGTGTGAAATCACCGAAATGAAGGTATTCTGCAACTCCTCTTCCTGTTTTTGAGCTGTAATATCGCGTACATTGGCAATCGCGCCGAGAAACTGCCCTTGAGGCCCGCGCTGGGGCGCATAGCGGCTCTGGACAAACAACTCGCGTCCATCGCGGGTGACGATGCGGCCCTCGACAACCGGATTGGCGATGTAGGGCAAGCGATTGAGCGGGCAATCCACCAGGCAGATATTGACCCCCTGGGGATTGTGAATAGCGAGCACCTCGGCGCAGGGCCGTCCGATGGCCTCCTCGCGTGACCAGCCGGTAAGATGCTCCATTGCCTTGTTGAAGGTCACGATCCGCCAGCGACTATCAATGATCATAACCCCATCGGCTGACTGCTCGATGGTCGCATCCAGGCGCTGCTTCTCGCGCAGGACGCCCTGGTACAGGCGCGCATTGAAGACGGCGATCGCCGCCTGGTCGGCAAAATCCTCAAGCACCTGACGATCATTGGCCGAAAAGGCAACATTAAGCGCCGCCCGAAAGACGTAGATCACGCCTACCGGCGTATCGCGCAGCACCAGCGGAAGGGCAATCATCTGGCGCAGCGTCAACCCGGTATCGGCAGCGATCTCGCGCAGGACTGCCTCGCCCCGCCGGGGAATCTCGCTGAGCGGCAGGGTCAGCAGGCGGGCAAAGGCGGGCCAGTCTTCACGCGACAGGTGCGCCGAGGCGCGAATCCGTAACTCGTCGCTGCCGTCCTCATCGTAAAGCGCAATCAGCCCCGAGGTTCCGGCGGTCATCTCGACGGCATAGCTGATCACGAGCGAGAGTACGCTTACCAGATCGAGTTGCGCGGTCATCGCGCGGCTGATCTGCAGCAGATACTCCCGCTGCCGCAGGCGGTGGTCAATCGATTCAAGCATTGGGAGCCTCCGCCGGCAATTGTACCATAGCGCGCCGGGCACAATAACGTGTGAAACAAGACTTTACAATGCGTTCCATGGGCCATGAGACTACATGTTAAACATTATCATGCAATACATAGGCCGCAAAGGGCCGTGGAGACGCGTATGCGAACATGGTTCTTAATGCTCTACGGTGCTTCAAATACGCGGTTATCCACAATGGCGCCAGCCGTCCGCTCAGGTCGAAAATACTGTTTACACGTGCGACTCGACAGGCGCTCTGGCGCATGGTATGATGATAAAGACTTACACCTCATGACTGACCGAGGAGTGAGCAGCCGCGTCTGTCTGACCGTACGACCGGTCGTGCTGCCGGGTCCCGTGCGGGTTCCTGATGGGCACGACGCGGGCAGAGCGTTGGCAAGGAGCGTACCATGCAGCTTGATGTTTCCAGCAAGCGTGCCCGTAAGCTCATCCGCGAGCACGGGCTAACCGAGGAGGAGATCCAGCAGATTGTCGCCTCGGCGCGGATCAACCTTGCCACGTTCGACCCGGAATACCGCACCAATGTGACCCAGATCGCCGAGGATCTGCGGAAGAGCCGCCCGACGATCTATGGTTGGGCCGACCGCGCGATTGCCGCTACCATTCACTCGCTGCGCAACATCCGCACCGGGCGCCCGCCCAAAGAACGTGAGCGCGGCAACGGCGCCGAGTAGGGGCGAACCGTGCGGCGCCCCTACCGGCATCCCCCCTCAAAGAGATTTCCTTCGCCAGGCTGTGCCCGCCCCCGGGGGACGCTTATTTGACGGAACATCCGAGCCGACGTGGCTTGTACCGCATTGGAACGCCCCCGCGCACGGCTCTGGTCTCCCCGCTTCGACAGGCTCAGCGCAGGCTCTCCAGCGAAGCTGGAGGGGGCCGGGGGTGAGGACCAGGCAGCGCATCCCAACGCCACAACGCCCGTCGGCGCTCATCTGTTCTGTCCGTCCCTGAACAGGCAGGGCCATGGGGAAACCCGGTTTCCCCATACTCCGACAAGATGAAGACAGGTTTTTTTCCTGGGAGGGCGCAGCCCTCCCAGACCCTCCCGGTGGGGGAGGGCTTGCCGCCCCCTCAGGCAGGGGTTGGGGAAACCCGGTTTCCACATATTTTCACATCAGCGGCTGTGCAGAGGCGGCGGTGAAGAGGGCGCGATGGGCGGCCAGCGTCTGTGCGTCAACCGGCCGCAGGCTCGCCACCAGCGCCAGCACCTCGTGGCGGGTAAAGCCGCGCGCGTCGAGCACGACGCTGGCGCCAGGATCACCAGCGGCGCCCTGGCCATTTGTGGTGGGTTGGTACAGGGCCACGGTGTAGCGCTGCGCGCGCCCCGCCCGCAGGATCGCCTGCCAGGGGCCAATCGTCAGCGTCTCACCCTCGAGGGTGGCAGCCGTATTGAAGAGGAGCGTCAGTTGTCGCCCTTCACCGAGGTAGATCAGCGCCTGCGGAGGCCTAACCCACCGATTGCCGTCACCCCAGAGGAGCAAGGCCCGCTCGATGCCCGGGGGCGGCGCTGCCGGTAGCCAGACGGGCGTCTGGTTATAGGGCGGCATCAGCAGGCGCGCCGGTTCGCCCAGCGCCTGCCGGTGGATGAGCGGTAATGCCAGATCGGCGCTGCGATGTCGGCCCACTTCGCTGAACTCGCCCAGGCCGGTCCACGCCCGGTTGATGGAGAAGACCTGCTCCACCGGTATGGCCGCATACTCTTCGACCAGGCGCCAGGTGACGCGGCTGGTCTGGGCGGCGCCCTGCGGTCCGGCCAGTTCGATTGCGGAGCGCAGCAGACCGTCCTCGGGGTCAATCGTGAGGAGCACAGTGACGCGCTCCGCCTGCTCCCCGGCGGCGCCGGGCGGCAACCCCAGCGGGCTGTTCGCGGTGAAGCTGAGGATCTGCACGGTGCGCGCGCCGTCGCGCTGATGGCCCAGGGCGCGCAGGTTGGCAGCGTTGCGCGCCTGTTGCAGGTAGCTCAGCGGGAGCGACCAGGGACCGCTGGCCAGGCGCAGGGCCAGGGCACGTCGCTGGTCGTCGGCGTTGAGTTCTTCGACCAGCAGCGCGGGCGCCTCGGGGCGCGCCCGGGTGGGTAGTGGCCCGTAGAGGGAAGGGGCCATAAGGCCATCGAGCGCGTAGTAGAGGCGCGAGGCGCCGTCGCCGAGTTGCAACTCGTAGGGTGCGCCGCCGTCGGTGTGGGTCAGTTGCAGGCGGTGACGCGCGGGATTGCGCGGGTCGAGCCACATCTCGGCGCGCAGCGGCGCCACCGTGGTGTCGTCGAAGTACCACAGGGTCTCGTAGCGCCGGTACCAGACTTCCCCGCCTTCGGGCGGCTGGCCGTAACGCTCCAGTGCCCGCGCGATGAGGGCGCCGGCATCCACCGGGGCGCTGGTCCGGCGCTCTACCACGCGCGCCGGCTCGCGCACAAAGCCGGGGAGCACCAGGGCGGCGATCAGGGCCAGGACTGCCAGTGTGGGCAGCGCCAGGCGCAGGCCGGGGCCGGAGCGCTGCGGCGGCTGCGCCCGGGCCAGCAGGTGCGCGTGGAGCGAGGCGGGCAGGGGCCGCTTGCGCAACGCGGCGCGAAGGGCCGTTTCCACCTGGCGGGTGATCTCGCCCCAGGCCCGCTCAAAGGCCCGGCAGAGGGCACAGGCGGCCAGATGGCCCCGAACGACGGCGGGGGGCGTTCCGGCCAGCGGGTCGATCAGGGCCATGCGCACGGCCTCGCACCGCTCATCCTCACGCCGGTCAGGCAGGCTGGTTCCGGCGGCGGGGCCGAGGGCGCGCGCGGCGGCGATCAACGCGGCACAGGTAGCGGCTTGATCCTGGTCGAGCACCTGGCCGATGCGGGCGCAATCGTAGCCCAGCAGCAGGTGCAGCCCCATCGCCAGGCGCTGATCGAGTGGCAGATGGTGCAGGGCGAAGGGTGGAAAAGCAACCGGTGGCCCGCGCCGCGACCACGGACGCTGCCGCGCGACCCGCGCCGGGGCGCTGCGCGCCACGCTTACAAGCCTGGTCAACAGTTCCGACTCGGCGGGAGGCTGCGCCGGGGGCCGTTCCTGCCAGGACTCCAGAAGGGCGCGCGTAGCGCTACGGAGAAGCTCGGCGGCTGTGCGTTCATCGCCGCCGGCCAGTAAAGCTATGTGGTACAGACGATCGCCGTGGACCGCCAGGGTCCGTTCCAGCAGCGCTGATGGGGTGATCATTGATGCCTATGCGGCTGCGCCGCACAACGCCAGCTATTATTGTTCTTGGGAGGGCTGCGCCCTCCCAAACCCTCCCCGCTGGCGGGTTGGTTCCCGGGAGGGCGTAGGGGCGCGGCACCGCCGCGCCCCTACTACGCCCAAACCCTCCCGCGAGCGGGCTATGTTCACCTCAGCGACTCATAACTGTGCCGGTGCGGTCGAAGCGCCGCCCGGAGCGCGCCCCCGGTACGGCTACCGCACCCAGGATCTCGTCAAGCACTGCCCCGGCGGTTACGTTGCGGATGCGGGCGGCCGGGTTGATGATCATCCGGTGGCCGAGCACCGCTCCTGCCAGGGCCTTGATGTCATCAGGGGTAACAAAATCGTGCCCACGGATGGCGGCCCGCGCCTGGGCCGTGCGGTAGAGGGCCAGCGAGCCGCGGGCGCTGGCCCCCAGGTAGACATCCTCGTGGTGGCGCGTGGCGGTGACCAGGGCAACGATGTATTCCTCGATCAGGTCGTCCACGTAGACCTCGGTGATGGTACTTTGCAACCGGAGCAATTCATCAATGTCGGCGACCGGCTGGAGGGAGTCGAGCGGGTGGGCCTGGCGCTGACGCTTGAGGATGGCGATCTCGTCGTGCCGCTCCGGGTAGCCGAGGTGCAGCCGCAGCAGAAAGCGGTCAAGCTGGGCCTCGGGCAGAGGGAAAGTGCCCTCATACTCGATCGGGTTCTGGGTGGCGAGCACAATAAAGGGCGAGGGCAGAGCGTAGGTGACGCCGTCAACGGTGATCTGGCGCTCCTCCATCGCCTCCAGCAGGGCGCTCTGGGTCCTGGGCGTGGCACGGTTGATCTCGTCGGCGAGCACAATCTGCGCGAACACCGGCCCGGGCCGAAACTCGAACTCGCGGCTCTGCTGATTGAAGATTGACACGCCGGTCACATCGGAAGGCAGCAGGTCAGGCGTGAACTGGATGCGCTTGAAGCTGCACCCGATCGAGCGCGCGATGCTCTTGGCCAGCACCGTCTTGCCGGTGCCGGGCACGTCTTCGAGCAGCACGTGACCGCGGCACAACAGCGCCACCAGCACCAGTTCCACGGCCTGACGCTTGCCGACGATCACCTGGTCAACGTTGCCGATGACGCGGTCGGCGAAGGCTTTCACGATATCCAAAACACACCTCGGTGTGGAAGGTTCGGTCCCGGAGTGCAGTATACCACTATCGCGTCCGGGCAACAGGCTTTCGTGCGGGGCCGCCGGGGTGGATATGAATGGGAAAACCGGGTTTCCCCATGCCCCTGCCTGAGGGGGGGGTGGGAGGGCTGCGCCTTCCCAGGAACAAACTCACGTTTTGGGGAAACCGGGTTTCCCCATACCCCCGCCCTGAGGGGAGGGCCTGGCTCATTCGGCGAGCACGGCGCGCACTGTCGTTTCGGGCACGTCGTCGCGCACGGTGACGCTGCCGATGGCCGTCGGCAGCACCCAGCGAATGCGTCCGGCGCGCACCTTTTTGTCGCGCAGGGCGAGCGTGAGGACGGCTTCGGGATCGAGGTTTGACGGCAGGGTGACGCTCAGGCCGTAGGCGGCGAGCAGACGGCGCTGCCGCTCGACGAGGGCGGGGTCGCACAGACCCATGGCCGCAGCAATGCGCGCCTCGGTGTGCATGCCTATCGCCACGGCCTCGCCGTGGAGCAGCGCCCACTCGCTCACCAGGGCCTCGACGGCGTGGCCGATGGTGTGGCCGTAGTTCAGGGTGATGCGCTCGCCCTGCTCGCGCTCATCGCGGTTGACCACGGCGACCTTTACCGCCACGGCGCGCCGGATCAGGGCGGTAAGGCGGTCGGTCAGCGGCGCGTCCTCAGCGTTCCAGCCGCTAAAGCCCGCGCTGGTCCAACCGCGCTCGGCGGCGAGCTGCTCCAGGTCGCTGAAGAGGCCGGCCTCGCGGAGGACGCCGTGCTTGATCACCTCGGCCCAGCCGGCGCACAACTCGCGGCGCGGCAGGGTCGCGAGAGTGTCGGTGTCGGCGAGCACCAGCCGGGGCTGGTGGAAGGCGCCGATGAGGTTCTTGCCCAGGGGGTGATTGATACCAGTCTTACCGCCCACAGCCGCGTCCACCATCGCCAGGAGGGTGGTGGGCAGTTGCACCACGGCGATGCCGCGCAGCACGGTGGCGGCGGCGTAGCCCGCCAGGTCGCCCACGACGCCGCCACCGAGGGCCAGCACCGTGTCGCGCCGCTCCACCCCGTTGCCGATCATCCAGTCGTACAGCCGCCAGAGCTGTTCCTGGCTCTTGCTGGCCTCACCGGAGGGCACGGTATACCGCTGCACCTGATAGCCGGCCTGGCTCAGTCGGGCGGCCAGCGATGCGCCAAAGGTCGAGGCCACTGCCGCGTCGCTCACCAGCCAGAGGGCGCCGCGCTGCCCGAGGGCGGCGAGTCGCTCCGGCAGTTGGGCCAGCGCGCCCGCAGCGACGATCACAGGGTATGCGCCGGAGGCGGTTGTAACAGTGAGTTCAGATGTCATGTTGTAGAACCGGTACTATATGCAAACGAGGAACTCGCGGCGCCCCGCCCCCCTCGCCGCTCGGCGGGGATGGGGAAGCACAGTTTCCCCATCCCCCAATCGCTGGTGGGCACGCCTGGCGCCCCGCCGGGCAGGGACGTGGGGAACCCCGGGTTCCCCGTATGTTCACATGTTGGGAGCGGCTGGCGCCCACACAGGCAGGGGTGCGGTTCGACAGGCTCACCGCAGGTGGGGAAACCTGGTTTCCCCGTATGTTCACATCAGCCGTCCATGCGGCTGCGCCGCATAACACCGGATGAAAATATTTGTTCTTGGGAGGGCGCAGCCCTCCCAAACCCTCCCGCGGGCGGGCTATGTTCACCTCAGACGGTCATTCGCGGGGCGCACAGCGCCAGAATGAAAATAGTATTGTTCTTGGGAGGGCGCAGCCCTCCCAAACCCTCCCCGCTGGCGGGTTGACTCCCGGGAGGGCGGATCCCTCCCAAACCCTCCCGCGGGCGGGCTCTGTTCACCTCGGAGGCAGGCACGCCGCGCGCATTCGTTTATTCGTTTCCCATTCGTTGGCCCATTTCCCCTCGGCGTCCCAGGAAGCCTATCCCGGAGCAGGTGAAACCCGTTGAAGGGCTGCGCCCTCCCAAACCCTCCCCGCTGGCGGGTTGACTCCCGGGAGGGCGGATCCCTCCCAAACCCTCCCGCGGGCGGGTTGTTTGCTGGGAGGTGGCAGGGGCGCGGCGCCGCCGCGCCCCTACGCCCAAACCCTCCCGCGGGCGGGCTATGTTCACCTCAGACGGTCATTCGCGGGGCGCACAGCGCCGCGATGAACATAGGGTATCTCTGGGAGGGCCGCCCCCTCCCTGGCCCTCCCCCGCTGGGGGAGGGAACCGGGCTCCTCCCCGCAGGGAGGGGATTGGGGAAACCTGGTTTCCCCGTATGTTCACATCAGCGGGCCGGTCAGCAGGGCCTCGAGCTCGGCTCCGGCGGGGTGTTCACGATCGCCGGGGGGAACGAGGATCAAGCCGTTGGCGCCGCGGAGGGAGAGCAGGCGCGAACTGCCCTGCGCGCCCGTTGTCGTTGCCAGCAGGCGCCCGTCGGCCCAGCGCACCACGACGCGCTGGTATTCGGGACGATCGGGGGCGGGGCGCACCGGCCCGGCCAGCGTAACGCGTACGCGGGGCCGCATGGGCCGCGCATCGCCCTGCAATGCGCGCAGCGCCGGGCGAACAAAGACCTCGAAGGAAACCAGCGATGAAACCGGGTAGCCCGGCAGGCCGAAGATCAGTTTGTCGCCGACCGTAGCGAAGGTTGTAGGCTTGCCGGGCTTGAACGCCACCCGTCCGAAATGGATGGCGCCAATCTCGGTCAGGATGCCTTTGATCAGATCGCGGGCGCCCATACTCGCCCCGCCACTGGTGATCAGGACATCGGTGTGCTCGAGGCCCTGGAGGATTGCCTGCCGTTGCACGGCCGGATCGTCGCGAGCGATGCCGAGCGAGCGCGTCTCGCAGCCGGCCTCGCGGGCCGCAGCGAGGAGGGCGTAGCGGTTCGAGTCGCGCACGCCGCCGGCAGGGCGCACCGTCCCCGGCTCGACGATCTCATCGCCCGTGGAGAGCACTCCGACGCGGGGCCGGCGGTAGACGCGCACACGGGTAAGCCCGAGAGCAGCGAGCAGGCCCACCTCAGGCGCGCCAAGCACGGTGCCGGGTTCCAGCACCGGCGCGCCGGGAGCAATATCCTGGCCCACCGTATGCACATGGTCGCCCGGCTGCACGGCGCGCAGCACGCGCAGCGCGCCCGCATGCTCCTCGGTGAACTCCACGGGTATCATCGCGTCGGCGCCAGCGGGCACAGGGGTGCCGGTCATGATCCGGGCCGCCATGCCCGGGCCAATCAACAGGTCGGGCGTGACGCCGGCGGTCAACTCGGCCACGACACGGCGTTCAGCCAGCCCATCGGCGGCCCGCAGCGCGTACCCATCCATTGCCGCGCGGGGAGCGTCGGGAACGGCCTCGGGCGAGCGTATACCCTCGGCCAGCACCCGTCCATCGGCGGTCAGGGCATCAACCTCCTCGACATCGAGCGGTGCAGCGCGCGACATAATCAGGCGCAGCGCCTCGTCAACAGATACCATCGGGTAGGGCGACTCGCGCAGCATCTCGCTCATAGACACGTTCCTGGAACTGATGTGAAAATATGGGGCAACCGGGTTGCCCCACCTGCGGTGAGCCTGTCGAATCGCACCCCTGCCTGTGGGGGTGGCAGCCGCTCCCACCAGCGGTTGGGACATGGGGCGACCGGGTTGCCTCATCCCCCTGCCTGAGGGGGTGGCAGCCGCTCCCACCAGCGGTTGGGACATGGGGCAACCGGGTTGCCCCACCTGCGGTGAGCCTGTCGAACCGCACCCCTGCCTGTGAGGGTGGCAGCCGCTCCCACCAGCGGTTGGGACATGGGGCAACCGGGTTGCCTCATCCCCCTGCCTGAGGAGGTGGCAGCCGCTCCCACCAGCGGTTGGGACATGGGGCAACCGGGTTGCCCCACCTGCGGTGAGCCTGTCGAACCGC
>CAKZKA010000133.1 GCA_937120965.1 uncultured Chloroflexota bacterium | reverse complement strand
CCCCTGCCTGTGGAGGCGCCAGGCGCCCCCGGCACGAGTTGGCGCGCGGGGAAACCGGCTTTCCCCACCTGCGGTGAGCCTGTCGAACCGCACCCCTGCCTGTGGAGGCGCCAGGCGCCCCCGGCACGAGTTGGCGCGCGGGGAAACCGGCTTTCCCCACCTGCGGTGAGCCTGTCGAACCGCACCCCTGCCCCCGGAGCGGCAAGCCACCGCCATCGGGAGGATGGGGGAGGGCGCAGCCCGCCCGGGGAACGTTGCAGCAGCGCTAAGATTTTGAACCTTGCCTGAGTATTACCAGCGCTCCTGACGTGAGGCGACGATCAGCGCGATCCGTTTGGGATCGCGTTCGAGTTCGGCGACGCTGGTGCCGCGGCGGAAGATCGCCCCGGTGGGGCAGGCCAGCAGGCACTTGCCGCAGGAGGTGCAACTCTCGGCCTCGCCCCAGGGCACGCCCAGATCGGTAATCACCCGGGCGTTGATGCCCCGCCCCGCGATATCCCAGGTGTGTACGCCTTCAACCTCGTCGCAGGCGCGCACGCAGCGGGCGCAGAGAACGCAGCGATTGTGGTCAATGCCAAACTGTGGATGGCTGATATCCACGGCGCAGACGGGGTTGAGGTAGTCGTAGCGCACGTGGGTCATCCCCACCTGGATGGCCAGGTTCTGCAACTCGCAGTTCCCTGAAGCCACGCAGACGGCGCAGACATGGTTTCGTTCGGCGAATAGCAGCTCCACCAGCGCCCGTCGGTGTTCACGTAGCCGTTCGGTGGCGGTGCGCACCTCCATACCCTCGCTGACCGGCGTCAGACAGGCGGGCAGGAGGCGGTTCGATCCGGCCACTTCGACCAGACAGAGGCGGCAGGCGCCCGCTTCGGAGAGACCCTCCAGGTAGCAGAGGGTGGGGATGTGGATGCCCGCATCGCGCGCCGCTTCGAGGATGCTCTCGCCGGCGCGGGCACTGACGAGCCGGCCATCAATGGTAAGGGTTCGGGCTGCCATACACGCTCCAAAGGGCGCCAGCGGGTGCGCGCGCCCGCCGGGGCCTCAGGGTTTGCCATTCGTGCTGGCGTCCACTTCGCCGCGCAGGAGCGCCTCATACTCCTCGCGGAAGTAGCGCAGCGTACTGAGCACCGGATTGGGCGCCGACTGCCCGAGGCCGCACAGACTGGTCTCGCGGACCAGGTGGCAGAGCTGTTCGAGCTGTTCGAGATCGGCGGGCGTGGCCATGCCGGCAGCGACCTTGCTGAGCAGCCGGTGCATCTGCACCGTGCCAACCCGACAGGGGACGCACTTGCCGCAGGATTCGTCCATACAAAAGGCCATATAAAACCGGGCGATCTCGACCATACTGGTATGGTTGTCCATCACCACCATACCGCCGGAGCCCATAATCGAGCCGGCAGCGGCGAGCGACTCATAGTCCACCGGCGTATCGAAGAGCCGGGCGGGGATACAGCCACCGGAGGGTCCCCCGGTCTGCACAGCCTTGATGGGGGTACCGTCGGGGCTGCCGCCGCCGAGATCTTCGACAATCTCGCGCAGGGTCATACCCATTGGCACCTCAATCAAGCCCGTATTGCGCACCTTCCCGGTCAGGGCGAAGACCTTGGTGCCCTTGCTCTTCTCGGTGCCGATGGCGGCGTACCAATCGGCGCCGTGCTCAATAATCGGCACGATATTGGCAAAGGTTTCGACATTGTTGATCAGGGTGGGGAAGCCCCAGAGGCCCTTCTCGGCGGGGTACGGCGGGCGAGGCCGGGGCTGGCCGCGGCGCCCCTCGATACTGGCAATCAACGCCGTCTCTTCGCCACACACAAAGGCGCCTGCGCCGACACGGATCTCGACCTTGAAATCGAAGGACGTTTCAAAGATCTGGCTGCCCAGCAGGCCGAGCTTCCTGGCCTGGGTAATGGCGCGGGTCAGGCGCTGAATGGCGAGCGGATACTCCCCGCGCACAAACAGATAGCCCTCGTGGGCGCCAACGGCATAGGCAGCGATGGCCATACCCTCGAGCACCAGGTGCGGGTCGCTCTCCAGGATGCTCCGGTCCATAAATGCGCCAGGGTCACCCTCATCGCCATTACAGACCACAAACTTGCGCTCGCCGGGGCTTTTGGCGACGGTGGCCCATTTGAGGCCGGTGGGATAGCCGGCGCCGCCACGTCCGCGCAGGCCGCTGCGAGTAATCTCACGGATCACCTCGGCAGGCGACAAATCGTGGAGAACGCGGTAAAGCACCTCGTACCCGCCCGCGGCGATGTACTCCTCGATCCGTTCGGGATCAATGTTGCCGCCGTTGCGGCGCACCACATGAACCTGGCGGGCGAAGAAGGGATGGTTGGGATCGCCCCGCTCGACGCCACAGGGCTGGCCGGCGAGCGCGGCGATGATCTCCGGCGCCTGTTCGGGGCGCACGCGCTCGAAGATCAGATTGGCCGGTTCAATCCGCACCATCGGCCCCTGGCCGCAGAAACCCATACAGCCCACACTGGCGACCCCAACCGTCTCATCCTGGCCACTGGCGGCAACCGCGGCCTCCAGTTGGTGCAACAATTCGATCGAGCGCGACGCCTGGCAGCCCGACGAGGTGCAGCAAAGCACGCGGACCGCCTTGCGTCGCGCGCGTTCGCGCTCGGCGATAGCGTGCAGTTCAGCAAGATCCATCGGAAGCCCTCTCTCACGGTGCGACGGGCGCCTCAGCGAGCAGAGCGTGCAACCGGGCGCGCAGCGTCTCGGCATCGGCGTGGCCGATGACGACTCCATCGAGCACCACGGCGGGAGCAATGCCGCAGGCGCCCAGGCAGCGCGCGGTCAGCAAGGAGAGGCGCCCATCGGGACTGGTGTGCCCGGCCTTGAGACCGGTCTCCGCTTCCAGGGCCGACAGGATCTCCAGCGCGCCCTTGACGTAGCAGGCCGTGCCGAGGCAGACGGTACAGGTGTGCTCACCCTGGGGCGCGAGGGAAAAGAAGTGGTAAAACGTCGCGACGCCGTACACGCGACTGGGCGGCAGGTGGAGGCTGTGGGCAATAGAGGCGAGCAACTGGGGCGAAAGGTAGCCGTACAACTCCTGCGCTTTGTGCAGCACCTCGATCAGCGCGTCAGGGCGGTACTGATGGCGCCGCATCGTCGCCTCGAGCAACTTCTGCCGATTATCGGCGATCGCCGCCGAAGCGGAGCCCCGCGCCGGTGACTCGGCTGGCGCCCGGTTCGACATGCATTTCTCCTCTCCATAGCACCACGAAGCACGTTCATGGCGGATCTGAAGTTCATCCTAGCACCAGGGCGTAGCACTGTCTGAGAAGAAATACTCACAGACCGTTGAGCGATTACCACTGTGCAGCGAAAACGGCCATGGTAGACTGCGCTCGATTCATGTATAAAATGTAACAACGCTACCATGTCATGAAAGGAGCTCCCATGCAGGCGACGCACGCGGCCCCGGGCGTGGCGCGGATCGGCCCCAACGCGATCATCCAGACGGTCGGCGCGCTCGAAGAGGCGTGGGGCCGGGGGGAGACGCAGGGCTTTCTGCGGCGCATGGGCCGCGACGACCTGGTGGAGCGCCTGCCGGCCACGATGGTAGACGAGCAGGAGTTCATCGCGCTGATCAACGCGCTGCGGGCCGAGGTGGGCAGCGAGGAGGCGGGGCGCATCCTGGCGCGTTCGGGTGAGCGCACGGCAGGCTACCTGCTGGCGCACCGCATCCCCCGGCCGGCCCACGTCGTGCTACCGTTGCTGCCGCCCGCCGCGGGCCTGCGCCTCCTGCTGAAGGCGATTGCCGCCCACGCCTGGACATTTGCCGGCACAGGGCGCTTCAGCTACGCCGTGGGGCGGAGTGAGGCGGTTCTGTATCTGGCCGATTGCCCGGAGTGCCGCGGAGTCGGCGCCGCAGAGCCGCTCTGCCGCTACTACGAACAGTGCTTCCAGACCTTGCTGCAAACCCTGATCGACCGACGGGTGCGCGTGCGCGAGACGGCCTGCGTCGCGGGCGGAGCCGGGGCCTGTACGTTCACCGTCACCTGGCGGTAACCCCGGGGGGCCGTGCCTTCCGGGCATTGTTGGTCCGTGTAGTTCAGACTCTGTCGCAGGGATGCGGGGCGCCGCCCCACAAGCCAAAAGGGAGACCAGTATGCGGATCATGATGATCCAGCCGAACTATCATGCGGGCGGGGCCGAAATCGCCGGAAACTGGCCACCAAGCTGGGTGCCCTACATCGGCGGCGCCCTCAAGCAAGCGGGGTACGACAACATCCGCTTCGTTGACGCGATGACCTTTCACATCCCCGACGACCAGCTCCGCCAGATCATCCGCGTCAACCAGCCCGACGTAATCATGGCCACGGCGATCACGCCCATGATTCTCAAGGCCCAGGATACGCTGAAGATCGCCCGCGAAGAACGGCCCAACGCCAGACTGATCCTTGGCGGCATCCATCCCACCTTCATGTACACCCAGGTCTTCAGCGAGGCCCCCTGGATCGACTACATCGTGCGCGGCGAGGGTGAAGAGATCATCGTCCAACTGATGCGCAGCATCGAGGCCGGATCGGATCTGAAGGACCGCCCGAACATTCGGGGCATCGCCTACCTGGACGAGGGCAAGGTTGTCGCCACGCCGGCCAGTGACCCCATCGCCGACCTCGACACCCTGTCGCCCGATTGGAGCCTGCTCGACTGGGACAAGTACATCTACGTGCCACTGAACGTGCGGGTGGCCGTGCCAAACTTCGCCCGCGGCTGTCCCTTCACCTGCCGCTTCTGCTCGCAGTGGAAGTTCTGGCGGCGCTACCGCTCGCGCAACCCGATCAAGTTCGTGGACGAGATCGAGGCGCTGGTGCGCGATTATAAAGTCGGCTTCTTTATCCTTGCTGATGAGGAGCCGACGCTCAACCGCAAGAAGTTCACCGCCCTCTGCGAAGAACTGGCCCGCCGCAAGCTGCCGGTGCTCTGGGGCATCAACACGCGCGTCACCGACATTATGCGCGACAAGGATCTGCTGCCCCTCTGGCGGCGGGCCGGGCTAATGCACATCTCCCTGGGCACCGAAGCCGCAGCCCAGATGAACCTGGAACTCTTCCGCAAGCAGACCACCATCGAACAGAACAAGACCGCCATCCGCCTCATCCAGGAAGCAGGCATGGTCGCCGAGGCCCAGTTCATCATGGGCATGGAGAACGAAACACCCGAGACCATCGAGGAGACCTACCGCATGGCCCTCGATTGGAAGGTGGACATGGCCAACTGGAACATGTACACGCCCTGGCCCTTCGCCGAACTGTTCGAAGAGCTGGGTGATCGGGTCGAAGTGCGCGACTACTCCAAGTACAACTTCGTCACCCCGATTATGAAGCCCGAACTGATGGAGCGCGAGCAGGTGCTCAAAGGCGTGCTCCGCAACTACGCCCGCTTCTATATGCGCAAGGCGTTCCTCGAGTATCCATTCATCAAGGATAAGACCAAGCGCAAGTACATGCTCGGCTGTCTGCGCGCCTTTGCCAAGACGACCTTCGAGAAGCGCTTCTACGATATTGGCCGCATCCATATGAAGGGCGCCTCGGTGCAGGTGGACCTGGGCTTCGATGAGAGCCGCGTGTTTACCCGTGAGGAGATCGCCCGCCTCAAGGAGGAGCGCCCCGAACTGGTGGCCGATACGACCTTCGGCGGCGCCATTCCCAGAGGCATTGATCCTGAATTGATCCGTGATCAGGCCGAAAATCCGCTTAACCTGCCGCTCCGCGATCCCAACAAGCAAGTCGGGTGCTGAGGTGAAAAGAAACCGGGTTTCCCCATCCCCCTGCTTATGGGGTGCCAGCCGCTCCCAACGGCGGTTGGGAAATGGGGAAACCGGGTTTCCCCACCCCCCTCCCTGAGGGGAACCCGGGGTTCCCCAGCCCCCTGCCGCTGGGGCGCCAGCCGCTCCCACCAGCGGTTGGGGAATGGGGAAACCGGGGTTCCCCACCCCCCTCCCTGAGGGGAACCCGGGGTTCCCAGCCCCCTGCCGCTGGGGCGCCAGCCGCTCCCAACAGCGGTTGGGGAATGGGGAAACCGGGGTTCCCCACCTGCGGTGAGCCTGTCGAACCGCACCCCTGCCTGTGGGAGGCGCCAGCCGCTCCCAACGGCGGTTGAGAAATGGGGAAACCGGGGTTCCCCAACCCCCTCCTTAGGGGAACCCGGGGTTCCCCACGCTCCTGCCTGTGGGGGCGCCAGCCGCTCCCAACAGCGGTTGGGAAATGGGGAACCCGGGGTTCCCCACGCTCCTGCCTGTGGGGACGCCAGCCGCTCCCAACAACGGTTGGGAATGGGGAACCCGGGTTTCCCCACCCTCCTCCCTGGCGGGAGGGCTTCCCGCCCCGTGGGCGGGGGTATGGGGAAACCCGGTTTCCCCGTATCTTCACATCAGGTCTTCGGGGCTTCAACTCCTCCACAACGGTAAAGGTCTCATAACCCCGACGGTAGCTTTCTTTTCCGTCCCCAATGCTGCGGTGCATTATACTGACTCAACAAAGCTTCACAGCTTCTGAACGCCTTACCGTTGTCCGTAACGGGTCCGGGGGTTGTTGTGCCGCGCGAGACAGGGGTTGGGGCAGGGAGCGGGGGCTCCTGACTCCCGCCACCTTCCTCACCAGCGAGGAGGTGTACTGATGCGGAACATCCTGTTACCGAGCAACCTGCGCGATTACCGCTTTATTGTTGAAGTCGACGGTGTGCCCTGCGCGGCCTTTCGTGAGTGCGTAGGTCTGCACGGCTACGAGGACCCGATCGAGTTCTATATCGGCGATGACGAGATCAGTCTGCTCGACCTGGCCGAGCCGGGCCATGATATGGTGATCCGCCTGTCGAATGGCGTCACCCTCGATCAGTCGTTGATCGAATGGGAAGAGATGACCGCGAGTGGGCATCCGGTGCGCCACGATGGCTCGATTATTGAACTCGATCGGTTCGGGCATGTGAAGGGCCGCTGGCGCTTCAGCGGCGCCTGGCCGTCGATGTGGGAAGTCGCTCGCGCCAACGGCGAGAGCAACCAGATCGATACGCTGGAGATCGTCTACGAGGCGATTCGCCAGGCCTGAGGTGAACATATGGGGAAACCGGGTTTCCCCATGCCCCCACCCACGGGGCGGTAGGCCCTCCCCACCGGGAGGGCGGGGGAGGGCGTAGCCCTCCCAGGAACAAAGCCCGGCGGGTGGGGAAACCCAGTTACCGTCCCCTGGCAGGCCGGTGCAGGGCCACGGAGCGAAATCGTTCCCGTAATACCCGTTTCACTTGAACGCTCCGCAAGCAGCGTTCCTTCGAAGCGCACCCGGACGCCTCAGGCGACGATCTGCAATCCAAAATCTACAATCTAAAAAGTACCCGCGGAGGACTGTGCTTCCTTCGCGGGTTTCTCATGCCTCTTGACCATTGGCGTGAGTGTGCTATGCTCTGAGCACGCTCAGGGGCGCAGGCCCCCCGTGATACCATTTTGGATTTTAGATTTTGGATTGTGGATTGCCACGCTGGGCAGCACAACGCCTGAAATCGCTTCAGGCAATGCGGCATCATCAACGGTAATTGGTATGAGACCGTTGTGCGGCTTCGCTGCACACTTATCAGACTAGGAGTATGCCATGGATGCCAGAGCCACTATGCGTTGTCGCGGCGTTCCTGAGCCACCTGGCGCTGAACATGCGCTGCTCGAGGGCCTGCTTACGACGACAGCGAGCGCGTCGCCCTGGTCGGTCGCGGCAAGGCTGGCGCCGCCGCGCGCGCTGGCATCGCCCCGCCAGGCGTTAACCCGTCCCCGTGGACAAACGACCTCACGCCTGCTCGGGGGCGCTGCCGTCGTTCTGCTGGCGAGCGGGATAGCCATAGCCAGTATGGGGGTCACGCCGGTTCGGGCTGCCCGCGAGGGCGTGACACCAGCGCTGGCTGCGGCCCTGGTTCCCGCCGTTCACACCCTCGCCGAACGGGCTGCTGCTGCCGCCGCCGATCAGGCCCTTCTTGCCAGCCTGCTCGCCGCGCCTACCGCCGAAGATGCGGCCATGCTGGCGAGCATCGTTACCGGCCCTGCCGCCGCGCCGGTAGCCTTTCCGGCCTTTGAGCTGGTCGAGGAGACCGCCCCCGTCGCCGCCGCCCGCCCTGAACCGGTCAGCTTCACCACGGTGAACCGCCTGCCCGACTCGGCGTTCACCTACACCCCCGCCACCGTGGCCCTGCCCGCCATCACGCTGGCTGACCAGATTATTCCACCTCCGCCGCCACCGCCACCCCCGGCGGTACCGGCCCCGCAGCCGCCGCCGCCCGGGTACGTGCAGCCCCCCGGCTACCAGGACGGGGTGCCCTTCGGGGGGCAGATCGGCGCCGTGCCTCCCGCCGGCCCCAGCCGCCCCGCAGGCGGTGTCGTTACCCGCCCGGCGCGAACCGCTGCCGCGGTCTACGTGGTACGCAGCGGAGACACGCTCAGTAGCATCTCGCTGCGCTTCTACGGCACTACGCGCTACGCCCCCGCAATCTGGGACGCCAATTTCAGGATTATCGGCAGTAACCCGAATGCCCTTCGCCCCGGACAGCGCCTGGTGCTGCCAGGGATCGTCGCGCGCCCCGCAGCGCCCACGGCGCTCCCCGCCCGCGGTCCCATTGCGCGCCAGAGCTTCTACACCATCCAGCCCCACGATTATCTGCGCTGGATCGCTCTGCGGGCCTACGGCAATGAGCTTCTCTGGCCCGAGATTTTCCACGCGAACCGGAACGTGCTTGGCCCTGATCCCGACCTGATCTTCCCCGGGGTGCGGATCTATATTCCGTAGTCGAGATCTCTCAGGTGTAGGGTTGTTGAGGGCGCAACCCCCGGGCCCCGCCTCCCTCACCCCCTACCCCCTCCCCTACCAGGTTTAGGGGCAGACAGAACCTATGGACGCCGACGGGCGTGATGGCGTGGGGATACGCTGGTTGGTCCTCACTCCCGGCCCCCTTCGACAGGCTCAGGCTTCGCCCTGAGCCTGTCGAAGGGGCGGGCCGCTCCAGCGAAGCTGGAGAGCCTGCGCTGAGCCTGTCGAAGCGGGGAGACCAGAGCCGCGCGCGGGGGCGTTCCAATGCGGTACACGCCACGTTGGCGCGGATGTGCTGTCCGCCCTTAAACCGATCCGGATAGGAGGGTGAGGGCAGGACGTGATCCGCCAGAAACTCTACACCTGAAAGGTAGTCGAGATGCCCCCCACGCTGGCAGAGGCGCCTCCGGGGGCATTGCTACCAGATTCGCCCGGCCAGAGCACGGGCCCCCCCGGTTTTCCGGTTTAAACACATACAGGCGCGTCAGAGGCACCGCTGCGCTTCAGGCGCAGCACCGCTGCGCTTCAGGCGCAGCACCGCTGCGCCTCTACGTTCACACCCGCCCTGCCGGGAAAAGCCAGGGCGCTCCTCTTCCAGATATTCAGGTACAATGAAAACGTGTGCCATTCCTGGAAAGGACAACCCATCCGTGAATACCCTCACCTTGTCCGAGGCAAGCGCCTCTCTGGTCAATGACTGGGCTCGCGGCTACGAGTCGCAGCCCGAAGAACATACCTTCTGGATCGAGCATGTCGAAGGCCACATTCCCGTCGAGCTGCACGGCACCCTCTACCGCAACGGCCCCGGCTTGCTCGACATTGGCGGCCATCCGGTGCACCATCCCTTCGACGGTGATGGTATGGTCGTGGCGCTCAGTTTCCGCGACGGGCGAGCCTACTACCGTAACCGCTTTGTGCGTACCGAAGGCTTCCTGGCCGAGCAACGGGCCGGAAGACCGCTCTTCCGCGGCGTTTTTGGCACCCAGCGCCCCGGTGGCTGGCTGGCCAACGCCTTCGACCTGCGCCTCAAGAATGTCGCCAATACGGGCGTGCTGCCCTGGGCCGATCGGCTCCTGGCCCTCTGGGAGGCAGGCGAACCGTACCGCCTCGACCCGCTAACCCTCGATACCTGCGGTCTTGACCGCCTCGATGGCGTGCTCCGCCCCGGCGACGCCTTCGCCGCCCACTACCACATTGACCCCGCCTCGGCCTGGGACGACGGAGCGCCGACCCTGGTGAACTTTGGCCTGAAACCGGGACCATCCTCGACGCTGACGCTCTACGAGTTCGACCCGACGTTTCGCCTCATCCGGCGCAACGCCTTTGAAATTGATCGTTTCGCCTTTCTGCACGATGTCGCGATCACGCCGCGCTTCGCCATATTCATCCAGAACCCGGTGCGCTACGATGCGCTGCCGTATGCCCTCGGCTTGCAGAGTGCGGCCCAGGGCCTGGCGTCGCAGCCCGATCGGCCCTCGACCATCATCGTCCTGCCACGTCACCCCGGCGCCGGCGCGCCGCGCACCTTCCGCGCCCCCAATGGCTTCGTCTGGCACCACGCCAATGCCTTTGAAGATGGTGATGACCTGGTGATCGACTCGATCTGGTACGACTCCTACGTCGGCATTGACCCGCGGACCAACTTCCGCCGGATCGACTTTGCGGCGCTGCCGCCCGGCAAATTTACCCGGACCACGCTGAACGCGCGTTCGGGCACGGTGCAGTGCCAGGTCATTGACCAGCGCGCCTGCGAGTTTCCGGTGGTGCACCCGGCAAAGGTGGGGCGCCCGTACCGCTACGTCTACCTGGCCGCCGCCGATGCGCCCGCGGGGAACGGCCCCTTGCAGGCGATCTGGAAGCTCGACCTGGAGAGCGGAGCGCAGGAGGTGTGGAGCGCGGCGCCGCGCGGGTTCGTTAGCGAGCCGATCTTTGTGCCTCGACCCCAAAGCCCCGCCGTTGCCGGGGCCGTCTCGCCCGACAGTGGCGACCCGACCCGCAACAGTAGCCCCACCGAAGACGATGGCTGGCTGCTGGCCCTGGTCTACGACGCCGCGCGCCACGAGTCTGACCTGGTGATCCTGGATGCCCGGCGGCCCGCGGGCGGGCCGCTGGCGCGACTCTGCCTCGGCCACCACATCCCGCACGGCCTGCATGGGGCGTTCACCTCACGGGTCTATTTCCCGTAGGCCCCACACGGCTTCGCTGCGCAGCGACAGGCTGCAAAGAGGTGCTCCCGGGAGGGCTAATACCAATTACCGTTGATGATGCCGCATTGCCTGAACCGATTTCAGGCGTTGTGCTGCCCAGCGTGGCAATCCACAATCTAAAATCCAAAATGGTATAACGCCCTCCCGAACCTTCCCCACCGGTAGGGGGCGCTCTGACAGGCACACCGCCCCCTACCGGTTGAGGCCGGAACCCCGGGTTGCCCTTCTCCACCTCCCGTTCGCTGCCAGGAACGCACCGACACTGGTCACATATTCACGCGGCGTAACCGGGTTTTTACGCGCTGCGGGGCACGGATTACGTATGCTACCCGAAGAACCCGTTGCGTGCGGAACCAGTGCGGCGATGTACACCGATATGAACCGAGGGAACCCGGGGTTCTCTCTGTGGAGGTGTAGAGCTGTGGAGGCGTAAAACGCTCAACGTATCCCTTTCCTGCGTTCATCTCCACACCTCCACAGGCCCTCCACACCTCTCCCTGATGCTGATGGAGGGTTGGAGGGGCTGCGCCCTCCCAAAAATAAAACTGAAAGTTCAGGAGACGACGATGCTTACGCTGGCGCTAACAGACGAGCACCTTCCGGCCATTTTCATCGTCTCCGGGGGGGCAGGGGCGCTTGGCAAACACGTGGCGCGGATCGCCCTTTCCCAGTTCCCGGGCATTAACCCGGCGGTGATCGTGATCCCCCAGGTGAGCCAGGAGGATCAGTTGCCGGCGATTATGCAGCAGGTGGCCGAACGAGGGGGGATGATTATCCACACCATGGTCAATCCAACCATCCGCGAGGCGCTGATTCGGATGGCCGCGGAATATGGCATCCCCACCATCGATGCCATCGGCGGCCCGCTCAATTTGATGGCACAGTTGTTCGGACGCACACCATTGGGACAGCCCGGCCTGTACCAGCGCTGGCACGAAGTCTACCTGGACCGCATCAAGGCCATCGAGTACACCGTGGATCACGACGACGGACGCAACACCGGCGATCTCCACGAGGCCGATGTGGTGCTCACCGGCGTCTCGCGGGTCGGCAAGACGCCGTTGAGCATCTACCTGGGAGTGCTGGGTTGGAAGGTGGCCAATGTGCCGCTGGTCTATAACCTGCCGCCACCGCGCCAGCTCTTCGAGATTGACCGGCGCCGGGTGGTCGGCCTGACCATTGATGTGGACGTTCTGAGCCATCACCGTCACTGGCGGCAACGGCTCTTTCAGGGCAATGCAAGCCACAGCTACACTGATCCCATCGAATTCCAGGACGAACTGGCCTACGCCCGGCGCATCTTTCGCCAGGGGGGCTTCTCGGTGATCAATGTTACGAATAAGCCTATCGAGGAGACCGCTGACCAGGTGATTGCGCTGATTAATCGGTATTTTGAGCACCATGTAACGGTCTGATGTGAACATACGGGGAAACCGGGTTTCCCCGTACCCCTGCCGGCTGGGGCGTCAGCTCCCACCAGCGGTTGGAAAATGGGGAAACCGGGTTTCCCCGTATCCCTGCCGACTGGGGCGCCAGCCGCTCCCACCAGCGGTTGGAAAATGGGGAAACCGGGTTTCCCCGTATCCCTGCCGGCTGGGGCGCCAGCCGCTCCCACCAGCGGCTGGGACATGGGGAAACCGGGTTTCCCCGTATCCCTGCCGGCTGGGGCGCCAGCCGCTCCCACCAGCGGTTGGGACATGGGGAAACCGGGTTTCCCTATGCTCCTCCCGGCGGGGCGGGTGTGGTAGAGCGTGGCCCACTCGCGCCCCTCCCGCCATCGTTCGGTCCTCCCCCAACGAGTCATCCAACCGTCATGTTACGCCCTCGCCAACCGGTACCCAGCATCGGTAGTATGAGCGTGGTATCCGATCCCTTCCTGCGTGGAGGTTCGCTATGCTGCACCGTTCTCGCCGCTCCACCACGCTCTCCCTTGCGCTGCTGCTGCTCGGCTTGCTGGCGCTGGTTGCCGGGCGCGTGGCTGCCCGGCCTCCGGCTGACACCGAAGCCGGACGACCCGACCAGGCCGTGTTGCTCCCCCTCAACCCTGCGGATGCGCCCTCCCCCGGACCTCTTGGCGGGGAAGATACGGGCTACGCCTATGTCTCGGCCGTAACCGCCACGCCACGCCCCTTCACCCACCTGCTGCTGCGCTGGGAGGCGGTCGTACCGCCCGAGGCCAGCCTGGAGTTAGAGACGCGCGTCTCCCCCGACGGGCAACAGTGGTCGCCCTGGGGCGCAGCAGGTGAAGACGAGGATCTCTGGCAACCCCAGGACGGTGAACAGGTGTACTGGAGCCAGATTATCGCCGCCGGCGTCGAGGCGCGCTTCTGGCAGGTGCGCGCGCGCTTCGGCCCCGCGCTCGACGGGAGCCGGCCCGAGTTGCGGCGGATCGAGGTCAACACCGTTGACGCGCGCTTCGGGCCATCGGAGCCGTTGCCCGAAATGCCGGGCGAGGCCGCCATCGCGCAGGTGAGCCGCCCGCCGGTGGTGAGCCGCACCGCCTGGGGCAATCCAGATGGACAGGGTAGCCGGGCGGCGCCCGCCTACTACCCCGTGCGGCACATGATCATCCACCACACCGCCGACGCCAACACCCTGTCGGGGAGCCAGCAGAGCTGGGCCGACCGGGTGCGGGCGATCTGGTCCTTTCACACCTTCACCCGTGGCTGGGGCGACATCGGGTACAATTTCTTGATTGACCCCAACGGCGTGATCTACGAAGGACGGGCTGGCGGCGATGACGCCGTGGGCTTCCACGACACCGGTAACTACGGCTCGATGGGGGTGGCGCTGATCGGCACCTACAGCTCCGTCGCGCCACCTGGCGCCGCCGTGGACAGCCTGGTGAGCCTGCTGGCCTGGAAGGCCGAACAGAAGGGCGTCGACCCCCTTGGTCGCTCGTACTACTACGGGTGCGCTATCTCCCGCTACTGTAGCCCCTTCAACCCTGGCGCCGTCGTCAATCACATCGCTGGTCACCGCACCGTCACCCCGGGCCACACCACCTGTCCCGGCGACCGGCTGGACGCCCTGCTGCCCACTATCCGCCAGCGCGTGCGAGAGCGGCTGAACGGCGGCGCCTGGGACAATGGCGACCTGACGGTGGACGACCGTGAGAGCGGTTTCGAGCGCAGTAATGCCAACTGGTACCAGTGGCCCTGTGGCTACGATGGCAATACGAGCTACACCTTCGGCACCGATACCCCGGCCGAGAGCACCAACCGGGGTGTCTGGCGCCCCAACCTGCCCGAGGCCGGGCGCTACCACGTGCTGGCCTACATCCCGCGGGGATGCGGGCTGCCCCAGGCCACCGCCCGCGCCACCTACCGCATCGCCGCTGCCGACCGGGTGTACGAAGTGAGCATCAACCAGGACACCGCCGAGGAGTGGGTCTCGCTCGGCGCCTACCAGTTTGCCGCGGGGCGCCAGGGCTACGTCGAGCTAACTGACCTGACCGGGGAGCCGCTCATCCGTCAACGGGTGGTCTATTTCGATGCTATCCGCTGGATTAAGGAGGACCCTACCGCAGCGCGGGTTGACCTCCTGAATGTCCGCTACGACCGGGTGAGCCTGCCCGCAGGTGAGTTGCTGAAGATCACCTTCACCATTCACAACAGCGGCGCAACGCCGGTTGAAAGCCAGGCGCCCGAAGCGGAACGCGCCGCCGACGGGCGCTACAACCTCAATGAAGCCTATGTCTACGATGAGGGCGAGTGCTTCCTGGGAACGCCGGGGCAGGCCTACCCGACCTATCCGAAAGAGTTCGGGCGCATTCGTCTGACGCTTGGCCCGATCGAGGCCGAGCGGCAACCCCGGTGCGCGGGCGACAGCGGCGGCTACCCGTGGCGCTGGGGCATTAACGGGCGGCTGGCGCCGGGCGAAATGCGCGAGGTGGTGGGCTACCTGCGCCTGCGAACCCCGGGTACCTTCCGGCTACGTGCCGGGCTGATCAACGAGTACGTCGTCTATTTCGCCCGCGATGTGGCCGTTACGACCCTGAGCGTCACCCCCGAACGCCAGTCCCCCGTTCCCGTAGCCTACGACCACCTGCTGCGCCCGCTGGCCCACGTGTACCGCGAGGGTGGAACGCCGGCCAATTTTCTGGCTCGCACCGGCGACGGTTCGGCCCTTGCCCGTGGCGCACTGCTGGGCAGCTTCGTCTGGCAGGGTACGCCCAACGACGACCTCGGGTCCGTGTTGGGGAGCAGGGTGGAGGCAAGCGACCGCCTGGTTCTCGAACAGACGCGCGTCTTTGTTGCCCCGGTAGACGGTGACTACACCTTCCGGCTGAGCAGCGACGATAACGCCTGGCTGTGGGTCAACGGCCAACTGGTGGTCAGCGCAGCAGGTCAGCAAGACGAGACCGCGGTGGAGCGAACGGTGAACCTGCGCGCCGGGCGGCACGCGCTGGCCTTCCGTTCATTGGAGCGGGGAAACGGGCCTACGGGAGGCTACGCCGTGCGTGGCCCGGGCCAGGGACAGTTTGGCCCGCCCCTCGACGGGTTGGCCGGGTCGGGCGCCGGGGTCACCGAGGGCGTGGGGGCGATTTTTCGGCAGCTCGACAGCGTGGCGCTGGCCGCCGATGACCTGGGCGGCAGTGGGGTCGCGAGTCTGCTGGTGGCGGTAAACAATGGCCCCTGGGAAGAGCGGGCCGGCCCGATTGCCACCCTGGGCAGCCTGCCTGACGGTCAGCATCGCGTGCGCTATGTGG
Source organism: uncultured Chloroflexota bacterium (assembly GCA_937120965.1). Lineage (GTDB taxonomy): Bacteria > Chloroflexota > Chloroflexia > Chloroflexales > Chloroflexaceae > JACAEO01. The sequence goes on along the minus strand of CAKZKA010000133.1, from coordinate 11,416 downwards.
CGGTGGACCGCGAAGGCAACCGTTCTGAGGAGCGCACCTTGAACTTCCGCGTCGACTCGCGTCTGGAGGTGCGGCGCGTACATCTGCCCTTTGCGGTACGGCCATAGATGCCTGATAAGCGGTGCATCTCACCGCTGCTTGAAAATCGACAGGTGCAGCCTGGCGTTATAGCCACAGTTGGTGCAGAGAGATCCCTCGAGGCCGACCAGGCTCGTCACCCCGTTGACACGGGTGATCAGCACCTGGTGGCACACAGGGCAGCGCGTCGGCTGATTCGGCTCGGCGCCGTAGATGAAGTGCAGGCCGACCTCGTGGCCAATCCTGCGGGCGCGCATCGTTGAAGCCGCAGTCTCGCTCCCGGCGTCACCGGGAAGCACGTGCCAGGGCGTATGTTCTCCCAGGGTCTCCTTGATCCAGGTCACCAGGGCGCGCACCTCAGCCGGATCATCGTTGACGCCGTGATGGATGCGCGTGGTGACCTCGACGTGCACTCGCCAGTGGCGCAACGCCCGTTCGGCAATCGTCAGCACCTCGCGCCAGGCGGGCAGACCGCCCAGGCGCGCATAACTGGCGTCGCTGAAGCCCCGGAGGTCGAGGCTGATGCCATCGAGGTAGGGGCCGAGTTGATCGAGCGCCTCGGCAGTCATCGCCCCGGTGGTGATGAGCGCCGTGTAGCGGCTGGCGGCGCGGCTGAGTTGCAGCAGCGCGCGCACGTACTCGTGATTGACGGCAGGTTCGCCATAGGCCCAGATAACGCCGCGACAGAGACGCTCCAGGGCGAACGAGGCGGCGCGCTCGGCGTCAAGTTTGCGCCGCCGGGCCGGGTCATCCGGTAGCGCGCCGTAGGGTCCGCGGCTCTGATCGGTGACCGTGGCGTAGCCCCAACCCCCAATCGCCAGGGCCAGTGTGTCAGGAAGAAAGTGCCAGAGCCGGTAGTCCTCGATCGGCCCGATGGTTGCAGCGCTGATCAGACCGTAACTGAGCAGATTGATGCCCTCCTCGGCGCCAACACGCACCTGGCAACGCCCCACATCGCCGGGGCGTAGCGCGCAACGCCACTGGCACGCCAGACAGACAACGCTCCCGTCACTGCCCACAACCATCAGGTCGGCCCGCTCGGTCACCATGCAAACTCCTGCTCTCGCCCGGTGTCTGGCATTCTGAGCACCGTTCGAGTATAATGCATCGGAAGGCCAGATACGGGTGGTGGGGAAACCCGGTTTCCCCTCTTTTCATGTCAGGCGCCCATGCGGCTACGCCGCACCCTGACAAGATGAAAATGGATGTATTCCTGTGAGGGCTGCGCCCTCACAGACCCTTGCCCTCAGGGAGAGGTGTGGGGAAACCCGGTCTTCCTATCCTCTGACACGATGAAGACAGGTTTGTTCCTGTGAGGGCTGCGCCCTCACAGACCCTTGCCCTCAGGGAGAGGCGTGGGAAAACCGGGTTTTCCCACCCTCTGACAGGATGAAGACAGGTTTGTTCCTGTGAGGGCTGCGCCCTCACGGACCCTCCCCCTCAGGGAGAGGCGTGGGGAAACCCGGTTTCCCCATATGTTCACGCTAGTGTAACATAACGATTGCACCATACGATACAGGCATATCATGGATCAGTTCCCCCAATGGCGCGGGGCTGGCGGTGAACCGGCCCCCCCGTCTGTCCTCGATACACCCGTCCACGATGGATTACGACCGCTCACCTTCGATCGGGCAACCTCCCTGGAAGCGCCGGTGCGCGTGCGCAGTGTCGTGCGTGAACTGGTTGAGACGGCGCTGTTTATTGTACTGGTCTTTTTCATTGTTCGCGGTATCGTTCAGAATTTTAAAATCGAAGGCTCCAGCATGGAGCCAACGCTGCAATCGGGGCAGTACATTCTGGTCAACAAACTGGTCTACTTTCACTTCGATTTGAACGCCCCCTTGCGGCTCTTGCCCGGCCAGGAGCCGCTCGAACAGCGGGTCATCTATCCCTTCCATCAACCCCGGCGCGGCGACATCGTGGTGTTTGAATATCCGCGTGATGTATCGAAGGATTATATCAAGCGCGTTATTGGCCTGCCAGGCGATACGGTCGAGATCCGCGATGGACAGGTGTGGGTGAACGGTGCGGTGCTTGACCAGCCCTATCTGGGAGATACCAAAACCTTCTGCCTGGCAGGGTATGCCTGTGATAACGGGCCGCTCACGGTGCCCCCCGGCCACGTGTTTGTGATGGGCGACAATCGGGCCAATTCGAGCGACTCCCGGGAGTGGGGACCTCTTCCGCTGGATCGGGTGATCGGCAAGGCCTGGTTGATCTACTTCCCCCTGACCGAATGGGGTCTGGTCCCTCACCACGATTACGGGGAGGCGTCGGTGGTTGCGGGCAGCCCGTAGCGGCGCTGCACCACAGGTCGCCGATCCGGGAATCGCTGCATGCACATCGCGATCAACGCTCATCTGCTGGCTCATACCCGCTCGTTTCGACGCGCGGGCATCTCGCATTACGTCGAGCAGGTACTGCTCCAACTCGCTCAAATTGACCGCGCCAATCACTACAGCGTCTACACCACCCGCGGGCTTGACCAGCGCGCGTTAGGGCTGCCCGACAATTTTCGGGTCATCCCCAGCCGCTTTCCAACGATCAACCCGCGGGTGCGCATCCCCTGGGAGCAGTTCCTTGCCCCTCTGCTGCTGCGACGCAGCGGCGCTGACCTCTTCCACGGCGTGCATAGCGTAGTGCCACTGACCTGCCCCGTGCCGAGCGTGGTCACCGTGCACGACCTGGCCTTCATCCGCTTTCCGGGGACTTTTCGGGCCTACAATCGGCTCTATCTCGACCTTGCCACGCGCCTGAGCGTGCGGCGCGCAGCGCGCATCCTGGTTGTCTCCGAGCACACTCGACGGGAAGTGATCGGGCTGCTCGGCGTGGACCCCGAACAGGTCGTGGTGACCCCCAATGCCGTGCGCGCGCATTTCCGGCCGCCTGACCCCGCAGTGCTGGAGGCCTTTCGCGCGCGCCGGGGTTTGCCCGAACGCTTTGTACTCTACGTGGGCACCCTGGAGCCGCGCAAGAATCTTACCACCCTGCTGGAAGCCTACGCCCGGGTGGCGCAGCGGCTTGCGGCGCCGCTGCTGGTGGGAGGCGGCAAGGGTTGGCTCTACGATGCCGTCTTTCAACGCCTCGAGGCGCTGGGGCTGCGCGAACAGGTGCGCTTCGTCGGCTATCTGGAAGAAGAGGAGCTGCCGCTCTGGTACGCGGCAGCCACCGTGTTCGTCTTTCCTTCGATCTACGAAGGCTTCGGAATGCCGCCCCTGGAGGCCATGGCCTGCGGCACACCCGTAGTGGCCTCGAATACCTCAAGCCTGCCCGAAGTGGTCGGCGATGCCGGGTTGACCGTCTCACCCTACGACCCCGAGGCCCTGGCCGAGGCGATCATCCGGGTGCTCGACGATGCTGAGCTGCGCCAGGAGTTGCGCGAGCGAGGGTTGCGGCAGGCGCGGGCCTTTAGCTGGCGCATGACCGCCGAGCGCACCCTGGCGGCCTACGAGGCCGCCGCGCGGTCCGGGTGATACGAGCCCGAATCATTGAGACACCGGGTTTCCCCTGCCCCCTGCCCGTCAGATGTCGGCCTGGCCCACCGTGGCCGCCCGCCCGCCATGGCCGCGGAGAGACGGCCCGGCGGGCCGTCTCTCCGACACCCCACGACGCGAACGTCTTACGGGCGCCCGGGTGGCGCACGACTGTTGCCGGCAGGGTCGCGGTCGCGCGGGTTTTGTGCGAACCATAACGCCTCCGCGCACGGCTCTGGTCTCCCCGCTTCGACAGGCTCAGCACAGGCGCTCCAGCTTCGCTGGAGAGGCCCGCCCCGAGCCTGTCGAAGGGGGCCGGGGGTGAGGACCAATCAGCGCATCCCCACGCCATCACGCCCGTCGGCGCCCATACGTTCAGGCCGCCCTTCATCGGTTCCTGGCCCTCGCCGGGGCGCAGGACGTTTCGCCCCGACCACGCGAATCCGGTTCCCCCGCGCTAAAGGGTACGTGTTCACACGTCTCCTGGGTGCGCGGGCATCTTGCCCGCATCCAGGCCATTGCGGGCGGGAGGCCCGCGCACCCGAGGTGACGCCTTACCCCAAATGTGAACATGTACGCTAACGGAAAGCCTGGACAGTTTTAACCGGAACGGCTACAATGCGAACTGTCGCAAGCGCAAAGCACCGGTGACCGTCTCACGCCACGGATTGTTCGCGCGCAGCATGTAAGGAGCGCACATGGCCCGGCTGGAACAGGATATCCTCTTCACCCCGATCCCTGAGCGGATCGTTCGCCTCCGCGAACTGGCCTACAATCTCTGGTGGACCTGGCATCCCGAGGCGCAGGATCTCTACCGGTTGATTGACCCCGATCTGTGGGAACTGGACTACCACAATCCCGTGGAGTTCCTGCGCGACGTTCGCCAGCGCAAGTTGGAAGAGGCCGCAGCCAATCCAACCTACCTGCAGCGCTATGACGCGGTGATGAAGAGCCTCGACGCCTACATGGGTGCGAAGAAGACCTGGTACACCCAACGGCACGGCGATGCCGCTGACGTGCAGATTGCCTACTTCTCGGCTGAGTTCGGCCTCCACGAGTCCCTGCCGATCTACTCGGGTGGTCTCGGCATTCTCTCCGGCGACCACGTGAAGGAAGCTTCGGATATGGGGCTCCCGTTTGTGGCCGTTGGTTTCATCTATCCCCAGGGCTACTTCCGCCAGCGGCTGGACCCGAGCGGCTGGCAGCAGGCTGAGTACAACAAGCTGAACTTCGCCGATGTTCCCGCCATCCCGGCGCTGGACCCCGATGGCCGCGAGGTGGTGGTCGAAGTGGAGTTGCCCGGGCGCACCATCTACGCCAAGGTCTACAAGTTCCAGGTGGGCCGGGTTAAGCTGTACCTGATGGACACCGATATTCACCCGAACAGTCCTCAGGACCGGGAGCTCTCGGCGCGGCTCTACGGCGGCGACCAGGAGATGCGCATCTCCCAGGAACTGGTGCTGGGCGTGGGTGGCGTGCGGGCGCTGCGCCGCCTCGGCTATAAGCCGACGGTCTGGCATATGAACGAGGGCCACTCGGCCTTCCTGGTGCTCGAACTCTGCCGCGAACTGGTTAACCAGGGCGTGCCCTTTGAGGAGGCTATGGAGCAGGTGAAGGCGCACAGCGTCTTTACTACCCACACTCCGGTGCCCGCCGGTAACGACGCCTTCCCGCTGCCGCTGATGGAGAAGTTCTTCTGGAGCTACTGGCCGCAGTTGAACCTGACCCGCGATGAGTTCATGGCCCTGGCGCTCCAGGAGCAGCAGTGGGGTCCAACCTTTGCTATGACGGCGCTGGCCCTGCGCTTCTCGGAGTACCACAATGGGGTGAGCAAGCTGCACGGGCACGTGGCACGGGGTATGTGGCAGTGGCTCTACCCGGGCAAGAGCCAGGACGAGGTGCCGATCAGCGCGATTACCAACGGGGTGCATACCGCCACCTGGCTCGCGCCCGAGTTGCGCGCCCTCTACGATGCCTACCTGGGCAAAAACTGGGAAGAGAACCTCGACGATCCGAAGGTCTGGCGCAAGGTGTACCAGATCCCCGATGAGGTGCTCTGGAATGTGCGCCAGCAGTTGAAGCGCCAGATGATCGCCTTCGCGCGCCAGCGGCTCCAGGCGCACTACCGCTTCGTCGGTCAGAGCGCGCCGATCTGGCCGGTGCTGGAGGAAAGGGTGCTCACCCTGGGTTTCGCGCGCCGCTTTGCGACCTACAAGCGCGCCACGCTGCTGTTCAAGGACCTGGAGCGGCTCAAGTATATCCTTAACCGGCCCGACAAGCCTATTCAGATCGTCTTTGCCGGCAAGGCCCATCCCAGGGACGATCCCGGCAAGCACTTCATTCAGCAGGTGTACCAACTGGCTATGCAGCCGGGGCTGGCAGGGCGGATTGTCTTCCTCGAAGAGTACGATATGGCCGTGGGCCGCGCCCTGACCCAGGGGGTGGACGTGTGGCTGAATACGCCGCGCCGCCCCTACGAGGCGAGTGGTACCAGCGGTATGAAGGCCAGTCTGAACGGCGTTCCCAACTGCTCGGTGCTCGATGGCTGGTGGCCCGAAGCGTACAATGGTAAGAATGGCTGGGCGGTTGGTGAAGAACGCGAGTTTATGAGCCAGGACGAGCAGGACTGGAACGATGCCCAGGCGCTGTACAATCTGCTGGAGCACGAGATTGCGCCGCGCTACTACGAGGGGCGCGATGCCAATGGCGTGCCAACGGCCTGGGTGCAGACCTGCAAGGAGGCCATCGCCACGGTCGCGCCGACGTTCAGCCTGCGCCGCATGCTGACCGAGTACGTCGAGCAGTTCTACCTGCCCGCGGCGGGGTACGGCGTGCCGGTGAAATAGCCCATGGCCCAACCCCTGGATTCGCGCAGCCTGGAGGCGGCGCCCCCCGCGCTCAACGGGGCGGCGCCGCTGACCACAATCTTCGCCCGGCTGCGGGCACACTTTGGCCCGCTCACCGGGCCAGAGGCCGCGCGCCCCTGGTGGCCGATTTTTGGAACCGACGCCCCCTTCGAGATGCTGGTGGGCGCCGTGCTGGTGCAACAGACGCGCTGGGAAACGGTCGAAGGAGCTATTCTACGTCTCCTCGCGTCTGGCTTGCTCAGCCCCCGGGCAATGGCCGAGGCCGCTCCCGCGACCCTGGCCGGGTTAATCCGTCCCGCGGCATTTTACGGCCAGAAGGCGGCAGGGTTGGTCACCATCGCCAGTCATATTGTCGCTGGCTATGACGGCGACACGGCGCGGATGCTGGCGCGCCCTACGCCTGAGGTACGCGCCGAGTTGCTGCACCTGCCCCGCATCGGCCCGGAAACCTGCGATGTGATCCTCCTGTATGCCGGCGGCCACCCGGTATTTGTCATCGATGCCTACACCCGGCGCCTGTTTGAACGGGTTGCGCCCACGCTCAGCCCCGGCGCGGCAGACGGTCCGGCGCCCGCTTCGCACCCCTGGCGGCAGCCCTACGAGACCCTGCGCCGGATCATCGAAACGGACCTGCATCACAGCCTGCTGCGCGCAGAGCCGCCTGGCGCGGACCAGACCGCGGCGCTGTACGCCGAGTACCACGCTCAGATCAACGAGGTGTGTGTACGCTACTGCCTTACGCGACCTCGCTGCGACGGGCCGCCCGCGCGCCGGGTGTACAGCCGCCAGGAGGGCCGCGAGAGCTACCTCGGCCGCACCGACGGCTGTCCGCTCCGCCCGGTGTGCGGATGGTACCGCCAGCAGCGCCACGCGCCAGCGAGATGAACCCGGGGCTAATCGCTGGTGCGGAGCACGACCGGGTCGCGGGGGCATCGCCGGTCTGGTTGCACAGGCCTTTGGACGGCACGCAGCCATCCCTGCCCACCGAGAGCTGTGCCCTTCCAAACCCTCCCCACAGGCAGGGGGATGGGGAAACCGGGTTTCCCCATGTCCCAACCGCTGTTGGAAGCGGCTGGCACCCCCCACAGGCAGGGGTGCGGTTCGACAGGCTCACCGCAGGTGGGGAAACCCGGGTTCCCCGTATGTTCACCTCAGGCGCTGAGGAACATCTATGGCCCGACCGGACGTTGCGCCAGCAAGCAAACCCGCAGGCAGCCTGGCAGAGGTGCTGGCTGTCTTCCTCCGCCTGGGCCTGACGTCGTTTGGTGGGCCAGTGGCCCACCTGGGCTTCTTCCGCGAGGAGATCGTCGCGCGGCGTGGCTGGGTGGACGAGGCGACCTATGCCGACCTGGTGGCACTGAGCCAGTTTCTGCCCGGGCCGGCGAGTAGCCAGGTGGCCATTGCGCTGGGTACTACGCGCGCCGGCCTGGCCGGCGGGGTTGCGGCATGGCTGGGCTTTACCTTGCCCTCGGCGCTGGCGATGGCCCTCTTCGGCCTGGGGCTGAACCGTATGAGCGCCGGGGTAGGCGCCGGCTGGCTCCACGGGCTGAAGGTAGTCGCCGTAGCTGTGGTGGCCCAGGCAGTCTGGGGCATGGCCCTGCGTCTGACCCCGGATCGGCCTCGGGCAACCATTGCGCTTGTGGCGGCGGTGCTGCTGCTGCTCTGGCCAACCGGCCTGGGCCAGGTTCTGGTGATACTCGCCGGCGGCCTGGTGGGCTGGCGTCTGCTGGGCAGGCCCGCCAGCGGTGGGGCGCCGGCGGTGCGGGTTGTGGTACCACGGGCGCTGGCCTGGAGCAGCGCGGTGGCCCTGCCCATCTGCCTGCTGGGCCTGCCGCTGCTGGCTACAGCGACGGGAAGCCAGGCTGTGGCGATGTTCTCGGCCTTTTTTCGCGCCGGATCACTTATTTTTGGCGGGGGCCACGTGGTGCTACCGCTGCTGGAACGCTTTGTGGTAGCGCCGGGCTGGGTCAGCACCGACCAGTTCGTGGCCGGCTACGGAGCAGCCCAGGCGGTGCCGGGACCGTTACTCTCCTTTGCGGCCTTTCTGGGCGCAATCAGCGCCCTGCCGCCCAACGGCTGGAGCGGGGCGGCGCTCGCCGTCGTGGCGATCTTTGCGCCTTCGTTCCTCTTCCTCTGGGCGACCCTGCCTCTATGGGGCAGGCTACGGCAGAACCCGGGGGTCCAGGCAGCGATGCAGGGTGTCAACGCCGCTGTCGTTGGCCTGTTGCTCGCCGCGCTCTACGACCCGGTGATCACCAGCGCGATTCGCCACCCCTACGATGTTGCGCTGGCCCTGGCGGCCTTTGGGTTGCTCCAGGTCTGGAAGGCGCCCTCCTGGCTGGTGGTAGGGGTGACGGCGCTGGGCGGGGCCTTACTGGCATAGCGCCTGCGGCGCAACGCGTAGAGGCGCGGCGGCGCTGCGCCTCTACGCCCAGACCCTCCCCACAGGGAGGGGCGTGGGGAAACCCGGTTGCCCCAACCCCCAACCGCGGTTGAGGTCGCTTGAAACCCCGGCCTGGTTCCCTCGAGGGCGCAGCCCTCCCATTCCCTCCCCTCAGGCAGGGGAATGGGGAAACCCGGTTTCCCCATCCCCCAACCGCCGTTGGGGGCGCCTGGCATCCCGATGAACAGGAGCGGTGGGAACCCCGGATTCCCTATTTTCACGTTAGGCCCCATGCGCGGGGCGCACAACGCCAGAATGAAAATATTATTGTTCTTGGGAGGGCTACGCCCTCCCAAACCCTCCCGCGGGCGGGCTATGTTCACCTCAGCCGTCCATGCGGCTGCGCCGCACAACGACAAGATGAAAATGGGTTTTTCCTGGGAGGGCTGCGCCCTCCCAAACCCTCCCCGCCGGCAGGCTATTTTCACGTTAGGAAGGTTTGCAGAATCTGCTTGCCGCTCTCGGTGAGGATCGACTCGGGGTGGAACTGCACGCCCTGGATCGGATAGGCGCGGTGCCGGAGACCCATAATCAGCCCATCGTCGGTCCAGGCGGTAACCTCAAGCTCAGCGGGCAAATCGTCACGGCGCACGATCAGCGAGTGGTAGCGCGTGGCGACGAAGGGATCAGGCAACCCGGCGAAGACCCCAACGCCACAGTGGTGAATGGCCGACAGCTTGCCGTGCATTACCCTGGGGGCGCGCACCACGGCGCCGCCAAAGGCCGCGCCGATGGCCTGGTGGCCCAGGCAGACGCCAAGTGTGGGGATGTGGGGACCGAGTTCGCGGATGAGGGCGATGCTGATACCCGCTTCGGCGGGCGTGCATGGCCCCGGGCTGACCACGATGCGGTCGGGGCGTAACGCCGCAGCCTCGGCCACGCTGATCGCATCGTTGCGACGCACCTCCACACGCGCGCCCAGTTCGCTGAGGTACTGAAACAGGTTGTAGGTGAATGAGTCGTAGTTATCAATCAACAAGACGTGCATTGGCGGTTCCTTCGCGCTAACGTGAAAACAGGGAACCCGGGGTCCCCTCCGCTCCTGTTCACCGGGATGCCAGGCGCCCCCAACGGCGGTTGGGGGGTGGGGAAACCGGGTTTCCCCACCCCCCTCCCTGGTGGGAGGGTTTGGGAGGGCTATGCCCTCCCAAGAAAAACCTATGTTCATCGTGTCGTTGTGCGGCGCAGCCGCATGGATGACTGAGGTGAACATACGGGGAACCCGGGTTTTCCCCTCCCCCTGCCTGTGGGGGCGGCAAGCCCTCCCCACCGGAAAGGTTTGGGAGGGCTGCGCCCTCCCAAGAAAAACCCACGTTCGTCCTGGCGTTGTGCGGCGCAGCCGACCGGGCTTCTGACATGATACACGCTCATGCACGCAAGAACGCGCCAACTGTGCCGTAGAAGGGTCCCGGCGTTTCCGCCATAGGCACGTGCCCGCAACGGTCGAAGAGGACCAGACCGGAGCGGGGCAAAGCGCTGGCAAGCGCCCGCGCCGAGTCGGGGGGGAAGATGCGATCCTCGCGCCCGCCGATGATCAGCGTGGGCGCCGCAACGGTGCGCGACGCGCCGATCACCGTGGGGTCGCCGGTGGTGGTTGCCGCCTCCAGGCCCACCCGCGCATGCATTGCCACCAGATCGGCCACACCGACCGCCAGGGCAGGATAGGGAACCTCGCTGACGTCGTGGACAACGTGTCCCGCCACGAGGTGCGGCACGGGTGGGATGACTATGACGGCCTGGGTCAGTGGGCGCAGCGCTGCCTGCCACATCCCCCACAGATCCAGCCAGGGCGCCCAGAGCATAGAGCTGACGATCAACTGCACGTGTAGCAAACCCATCAGTTCCGCCTCAGCCGGGCTGCGGGGCAGGCCGAAGCTGGTCAGAATCAGACGATTGACCAGGTCGGGGCGCGCCGTGGCCACCAGCAGCGCCACCGCCGCGCCGAGCGAATGGCCGCCCAGAGCGATGTCGGTAAGTTCCAGGGCCTCGATGAGTTCGAGGGTCACCGTGGTCAGCGTGCGCAGCCGCGCCGGCAGACCCGGAGGTGGCGAGGCGCCGAAGCCGGGTAGATCGACGGCGATAACATCGTACTCGTCGCTCAAGGTCACAAAGGCGCCGAGCCAGTGGCGCGATGAGCCGCCCCAGCCGTGGATCAGCACCAGCGGCGGACCCACTCCGGCACGGCGGTAGGCCACATAGCCAGAGGGAAGCCGGATGAAGCGGGGAGCAGGCAGGGACATAGGAAACCCTTTCCAGGGCCGTGGCTCTGGTTGGCGACGCGGCCCAACTCACTGCGCGACGCGTGTGTTCCTGCCGGGGGACGCGGTGCTTCCGGGATCGAAGGCGCTCACCAGCACACTGCCACTCCGCGCCGGTCGCTCACGTGCCGGAGCGTTCGGCGAACCGATTTCTCTTCGATCATGATGGGAGCAAGAGTTACAGCGAAGTGATATGGAATGGTTGTTAGACGGCGAGAAACGCGGCGACCTCGGAGCGGCGGGGAGGATCGGCGCCTGGACGGGTGCAGGTGAGGGCGGCAACCGCCGCAGCGAAGC